>PLYR01000025.1 GCA_003153435.1 Bacteroidota bacterium | reverse complement strand
TCTTGAGTTTTTCCTGCGTACCGCTGTCCATATTTTTCACAGTCAGCTCGCCATTCAGCATTTCATCTCCTCCAACGACTACCACATAGGGAATTCCTTTTTTGTTGGCATAATCAAACTGCTTTTTAATTTTGGCCAGATCAGGGTAAAGTTCCGCGCTGATGCCGGCTTTTCTTGCTTCCATCAGCAACGGAATGCAATACTTCCTTTCTGCTTCTCCGAAATGCGCAAACAAAATCGTTGTCGTGGCTGATACAGATGCCGGATATAGATTTAACTCATTAAGCACATCAAAGATCCGGTCGGCTCCGAATGAAATTCCGACACCCGATACATCTGGAAGTCCAAAGATGCCCGTAAGGTCATCGTAACGTCCTCCACCGCAAATACTGCTTGTAAGTGTACCTGTATTCGCTTTTACTTCGAAGATAGCTCCTGTGTAGTAATTAAGGCCACGGGCCAGTGTGATGTCCAGTTCACAGCTGGCAGTCTGCAGCTGGCTACCGGAGAGGGTTGAAAAAATATACTCAATCTCTTCAATTCCCATCTTCCCCACTTCTGATGGAGCAAGCAGTTGTCGGAGAAGATTTAACTTTTCTAAGTTAGTACCTTTAAAGGTGATCAGTGGCTGAAGCTGGGCGATCGCTTTCTCTGAGATCATCTTCTCTTTCAGCTCGGCATTTACTCCGTCCACACCAATCTTATCCAGCTTGTCTATGGCTACAGTGATATCAATAATTTTTTCTTTTTCTCCAATCACCTCGGCAATTCCACTCAGGACTTTGCGGTTATTGATTTTAATGAGTACAGGCATCCCCAGTTTGGTAAACACCTGATCTATCATTTGAACGAGCTCAACTTCATTGAGAAGCGAATCGCTCCCAACTACATCGGCATCACACTGAAAGAATTCCCTGTACCTGCCTTTCTGAGGCCTGTCGGCACGCCAAACGGGTTGAATTTGATATCGTTTGAAAGGGAAGGCTATTTCATGCTGATGCTGGACTACATAACGGGCGAATGGAACAGTGAGGTCGTAACGTAGTGCTTTTTCAGTCAATATTTTGGAATTGACAGTCTGTGTGAGCATCCGGGAAAATTCCTGTTGCATCACTTCTTTATCGGCATCCTTTGCTTCGTGAGGGCGCGAGTTCAGAATTTTAAACAAGAGCTGATCTCCTTCATCACCGTATTTACCGGTGAGGGTCTCTATATTCTCCATGGCCGGAGTTTCTATGGGCATATAGCCATAGAGCTTGAATACATTCCGGATAGTATCAAAGAGATAGTTTCTTTTCACCATTTCGTCGGGTGAAAAATCGCGTGTTCCTTTTGGAATACTTGGTTTTTGGGCAGCCATAATTTAAGAATCGGGTAAATTTAAGGATTCCTGGGAAATGAGGAGTAAAAGGCAATACAGGGGACGTTTAGGAGCTGTGGTATTGTTATAAATACACATGTACTGAATAACCCTTTAAAATCTTACAATCAAATAATGGGTATAGCACAAAACGATTAGTTTCATTTATCTTTACTTACCATATATTTCGGATGAATCGAGGTTCCTTTTTCATATTTTTCATCAGCCTTTTGTCATTCAGTACAATTTGCGCTAATGAACATCATGTGCATTATAGCCTTCACAAGGAAGTTATCACTGTAAATTCAATAGAAACAGGATATACCTCCTCCGTTTATTGCAGAGGGGAATTTACATCTCTTATTGGCCGTGAAAGCGATATTTCTTACAATGAATTGGAGGCTATTGGAGGGATAAAAGCAAGGTATAAAAACGAGCGAGGGAAATACAAAGACCTCCTGGAAGAAAACATTCAGAATACAGCAGTGATGGGTGGTTCATTCTACAGTGGTAGAAACAAATATGTACTTTCCTGGCCCTCCAAAGGAAAAGAAAATCTCACTTTTCTCTATACCTACAGACTCAACTGCAAGGAATTAATGACGCTTGCAAGCCTTCTTACAAATGATATTGACGCTACCGATACATTCGAATACGAAGTAAGGGTACCTACAGGTATTTTTCTCTATTTCAAATTACCTGAAGGTGTTGCCGGAATAAAAGTGGACAGTACGAAGACTGATGCAGGTATGATATACCATTTTACTTCTATACCTGAAAAGCCTATTAATTTTGCAAGAGAACTTCAGGAATATGAAGAGTATAGCTTTCCTCCCAGGGCCATTCGTCTGATCCTTGTTCCTGCTTCCTATGAGCACCGGCCATGGAATTGGCTTAATGATTGGTTCAGAACGCTCATTCATCAAAACCCTGAAATTAGCAAGGAATGCATCAAGTCGATAGAAGATCAGAAAGGAGGCTCTTCGGATCCCGATAGTATTGCTTCCCGACTTTTCGGCTTTGTCAAGAACAAGATTACTTACATTGATGTAGAAAATGGTCTCGGAGCCTTCAAGCCCCGTGAGTCTGATAAAGTGTTCCTGAACCGGCAGGGCGATTGTAAAGACATGGCCAGTCTGCTTTGCGATGCACTGAACGCAAATGGAATTGAAGCTTACAGGGCCATTTCTTCATCCATTTCCCATGAAACGGATATGGACTTCCCAAGCCTTTCATCCGGCAATCACATGATCTGTGTGGCCCATATCGGAGGGAGATGGAGATACCTGGATGCAACAGATCCTGTTTGTGCGTATGGATATCCAAGTATGCATATACAGGGGCGGAAAATATACATCATCAACGATCATGGAGGTAGCCTTGAAAACGTCCCCATCGTGGAAGCCGGTCTCAATGAAAGCCGATGTACGATAAATCTCCGCCAATCCGGAACTGCGGTTGAAGGAAACTTCACCTATGCTCTTCATGGGTTAAGTATGCACGATGAACGTATCCTCAAATTCATGCATTCAGATGAAGAAGGAAAAGCAGCTACAACAAAAGCACTCAAAGACCTTTCCCATAATACCGTTTTTACCGATGTCACCCGTAAGGATCTCGATACTGTTCTGGTTATTAGCGGAAAAACGAAAACAGAGAATGAAATCACTTCCCTCGATGGCAAACATTCACTTCAGCTCAGCTTCCTTCCCTTTCCTCACAAATACCCGAAGCATCCCGATGAGGGAACCAGACTAATCAATTACCAGACCATCGATAACCGTTTCGTATGCAGTATTACCCTTGACAGTGCTTATACCCTCCGCCCGTTCGAAAAAGTCCACTACTCTAAAGAAGGATTTATCTTTGATTTTAGTGTTACGCAATCAGGCGCAAAAAATATTACCATCCATTACTCGTATTCTTATAATGATGTTGTGATTCCGGAAGGAAAGC
>PLYR01000051.1:25868-28921 GCA_003153435.1 Bacteroidota bacterium | reverse complement strand
CCTTTTAAGATATCCGCAAAATGTTTGGAGCCGGCATTGATGATATCCTGATCTTTATGCCTCAGTGTAAACTGGATCAATCGGTGGTAAGGAGGGTAATGGAAACTCTGCCTTTCATGCAGCTCACTGATATACATTCCCTGATAGTTGTTTTGAACCACAAACTGCAGAATCGGATGTTCGGGGTTGTAGGATTGAATAATGACTTTTCCTCTCTTGTTCTTTCGTCCTGCCCTTCCTGATACCTGGGCCATGAGCTGATAACTCCTTTCAAAAGCTCTGAAATCGGGAAAGTTGAGCATGCTGTCGGCATTCAGAATCCCTACCAGAGAAACATGATCAAAATCAAGTCCCTTGGTAACCATCTGAGTCCCTACCAGGATATCAATATTCCTTTCTTCAAAATCGCTGATGATCTGGCGGTGCGCAAATTTGGCACGGGTGGTATCGAGGTCCATACGTGCCACTTTCGCATTCGGGAAAAAGATGGTGAGTTCATCTTCAATTTTCTCTGTCCCGAATCCTTTGGTTCGCATTGCTGTCTCCCCGCAGGCAGCACAGGCAGTGGGAGGTTTGATTGAATAACCACAATAATGGCAGCGCAATTGGTTCACCTGTTTGTGATAGGTAAGGCTGACATCGCACTGTGTACAATGAGGAGTCCAGGCACAGGTGGCACATTCCATCATCGGTGCAAATCCTCTTCTGTTCTGAAAGAGGATGACCTGCTCTTTATTGGCAAGCGAAAGCTCAATATGTTCAAGCAACTGAGGAGAAAAATGCGATTTCATTTGCTTTCTCTTCGCCGCTTCTTTGATATCCACAATTTGAATCAGGGGCATTTCCATTCCTCCAAACCGCTCTGTTAATTCAGCGAACCCATACCTCCCCTGTTGTGCATTGAAGGTACTCTCCACCGAAGGCGTAGCCGATCCCAGCAATACTTTTGCTTTATGAATGGAAGCGAGGAACATAGCCGTTTCACGGGCATTATACCGGGGGGCAGGATCATATTGTTTATAAGAGGAATCATGTTCTTCATCCACAATAATCAATCCCAGGTTGGTGAATGGAAGAAACACGGCCGACCGTGCTCCCAGCACCAGGGAAGCCGAAAGTCCTTTCTTTTCATTACCGGGGCCCTGTCCCAGAATTGTTTTCCAGACTTCTACCCGTTCATTTTCGTTGAACCGGCTGTGATACACACTGATGGTTCCTCCAAAATGGTTCTGGAGCCGGGTGATAATCTGAGTAGTCAATGCTATTTCAGGTAAGAGATAAAGCACTTGCTTTCCGGCATCCAAGGCCTCCTTCATCAGCCGGAGGTAGATTTCGGTCTTTCCGCTGGAGGTAACGCCGTGAATAAGCCCGATATCTTTAGTCAGGAAATCTGTTTTCAGTTTCTCGTACGCTTCCTGCTGGGCCGGGTTGAGTGGTTTTTCAGAGGAAGGCTTCCCGTCTTCATGCTTTATCCGACCGACTTCTTCTTCATCTGCAAGAAACACTCCTTTTTTGATGAGTGCGTTCACAGCACCTGCATCCGATGCTTTGACCACATCCGATTTTCTGACTTTTTTCCGCTCCGCTGCATAACGGTCTGAAAATTTGATGAAAGCAATCAGTGCTTCCAACTGTTTAGGTGCTTTTTTCTCCGCTTTATCGAATACCTCCTTCAGCTTCTCTTCTTCTTCCAGCTCCTCCACGAAGAGAAGGTAGGTCTCCATCTTGGGTTTATACTTCTCCCTCACTTCTTCGCGCACCAGTACGACTCCTTTTTCAAGCATTGATTTGAGAACCGGCTGGACAATTTTGAGGGAGAGTATTTCCGAAACTTCCTGGATATTCAGAACATTTCTCACATCCAGCGCTTCCGCCACAATAAACTCCCGTTCGTTCAATTCGGAACGATCGCCTGTGTAGGAGGGATTCAATATAAGTTTGGTTTCACTCGAAAGTTTCAGTCCCGCAGGAAGAGCCGCATTAAGCACATCCCCTGGCTGGCACATATAATAGGTACTTAACTTCTCCCAGAGCAGAAACTGAGGCTCCAGCACTACAGGTTCCTGATCGAGCAGNNGTATAGAGCTTATTCTTTCCAAACTGTACAATAACTCTTTGTCCGGGTTTAACCAATTCATTCCATTCCATCGGAACCCGGTAAGTATACAGGTTCGGTACACCCAAAGGCAGGATTACATCGGCAAAGAGGGTTATTCGGCTCATTTGTGCGAAGTTAGAAAAAAAGGACTTGTTGATATTTTTTATCTCCCAACATGAGGAATCCTTGCTAATTTAGTTCTCCTAAAACCACTAAACCCAGTTTCTTTGTCCGACTTCAATACCATACTTGCCGACCTTAAAAAGAAGCACTACCGACCTGTTTATTTCCTAATGGGGGAAGAACCTTACTTCATAGATATCATCAGCAGCCATCTGGAAAAGGATGTGCTGGATGAAACGGAGCGTGAGTTCAATCTCAGCGTTCTTTATGGTCAGGATGTGAGTCTTCAGGCCATTATTAGTGAGGCAAAAGGGTTTCCGATGATCGGGGAACGAAAAGTGGTCATCATCAAAGAAGCCCAGAATGTAAAAGGACTTATCGGCAAGGACAGTGCAGAGGATGAGGAGGAAACAGGAGAGAAAGAGAAACAGAAAGAGAAAGAGGGGAAGAAACACCCCCTGGTAGCATATCTGGAACACCCTCAACCCAGTACCATCCTCGTTTTCTGTTGTAAATACAAAACGGTTGATAAGAGAACGGCTTTCGCCAAAGCACTGATTAAGCATGCGGTCCTCTTTCATTCTGAAAAAATAAGAGACTATAAAATTCAGGAGTGGATTACCCATTATATGAAAGGTAAAGGATACAACATAGGGCCTAAGGCCCTGATGATGCTTGCAGAATTTCTGGGCACTGATCTGGCGAAGATTGTAAATGAAACCGACAAGTTGATGATTTCCATGAAGCCCGGGGCAGAAATCACTCCGGAAATAATTCATGCTAATATCGGAATCAGCAAAGAATATAACAGCTTTGAGCTGAATGATGCTTT
>PLYR01000051.1:0-25833 GCA_003153435.1 Bacteroidota bacterium | reverse complement strand
ATGAATTCAGCAAAAGGATATTCCGTCGGAAAACTCAAACAAATTTTTTCTTACCTCCATGAGTATGATCTCAAAAGTAAAGGTGTGGATAACGGAAGCGCTTCACATGGGGAGCTACTGAAGGAGTTAACCTTTAAAATTTTGCATTGAAAGATTAAGGATTTTGGGATTTTAGGATTTAAAGAAATTAAAAACCAGGCTCTTAGGAATCAGATTCAAAATTTAACTAACGAGATATTTGTCTTTTAAATCCCAAAATTCTAAAATTCACAATCTTAAAATCCAAAAATCCAAAAATTTTTCAATATGAACTATTGGCTCGTAAAATCAGAACCCTCCGTCTTTTCCTGGGATAAATTCGAAAAAGAAGAAAAAGCAGTCTGGGACGGAGTAAGAAATTATGCAGCCAGAAATAACCTCCGGGCTATGAAAAAGGGAGATCTGGTCTTCTTTTATCATTCGAATGAAGGACTCGATATAGTCGGTATTGCAAAAGTTGCAAAGGAATCCTACCAGGATCCAACAACTGAAGAAACGGCATGGTTGGCAGTCGATCTAAAGCCTTTTAAGAAACTTAAAAAATCGGTTACACTTCCTCAGGTAAAAGCTGATAAAATTCTCCAGCATATGGACCTCGTGCGACTGAGCCGTTTATCAGTCGGGACCGTTACTCAGGAGCAGTATGACCGAGTCCTTGAACTTGCAGGGATGTGACCAATTAACCGTATATTTGTACTCCTAAAAAACAACCACTATGCCTGGAACAGAACTCTTTGGCGCAGAAGAGCGCAAAGAAGTAAATGATGTCCTCGAAACAGGAATCATGATACGCTACACCAACGATAATCTTCGCAACGGACACTTCAAAGCCCGTGATTTCGAAGCCGAAGTACGCAAGATTACCGGAGCTAAATATGCCCATGCGATGTCGAGCGGATCTACCGCTGTGGCCACTGCGCTTGCAGCAGCAGGAATAGGAACCGGAGATGAAGTCATCGTTCCCCCATTTACCTTTGTAGCTACCATCGAAGCAGTGCTTTTTGTAGGCGCTCTTCCTGTATTTGCAGAGGTCGACGAAACCCTCTGCCTGAGTGCGGAAGGTTTACGTAAAGTTATTACTCCCAAAACCAAAGGCATCTGCCTTGTACACATGTGCGGGGGTATGGCCGATATGGATGCCATCATGAAAGTGGTGAATGAACATAAGCTTATCCTTGTGGAAGATGCCGGTCAAGCTTTCGCCTCGTCTTACAAAGGCAAAGCCGTAGGGTTATTCGGTAAAGCCGGCAGCTACTCATTCGACTTCTTCAAGATTGCTACCGCCGGTGAAGGAGGAGTGCTCGTAACCAACGAAGAATCGGTATACAAGATAGCGGATGTATACTCCGATCATGGTCACGACCATGTCGGAACAAACCGTGGGATGGAAAATCATCCGGTGATCGGCTTTAACTACCGCATCAGCGAATTGCATGCAGCAGTTGGAGTAGCCCAGACCCGTAAAGTGCCTTTTATCCGCCAAAAGAATCAGGAACACAAAGCCTTTCTTACCAAAGCCCTTTCACAAACACCCGGAATAAGCTTTGCGAAAATCTGCGATCCAAAGGGAGATTCAGCTACCTTCCTCAACATATTCCTGCCCGATACGGAAGCTGCAAAACGTACGGTAGATGAAATGAACAAAGCCGGTGTGGGTGGATTTAACTATTGGTTCCTGAATATGTATCATTTCATTAACCAGTGGGATCATATCAAGGAATTGAAGACCGCTTCAAAACTGCCTGTTCAGGTTCTCGGAGCTCCACAGGATTATAAAAATCTTTCTCTGCCCAAATCACAGGAAGTGATCGGAAGGCTTATTTCTTTCGGAATTCGCTGTACCTGGACGGAAGCTGAGATGAGTGATCTCGCCTCTAAAGTTTCCGCCTGTGTAACCAAAGCTCTTGCCTCTGTACATGCATAAGAATTTCAAGAATATTGACAAGACCGTTTTCGGAAGAGGAAGCTTTGACCAGATGGACACTATCCTTGCTGAGAAACGTGGGGAACACAATAAGTTTATTCTCTTTATTGTAGACAACTATTTCAAAGGAAAACCACTGGAGAAACGCATCCCGGTAAAACCCGAAGATGTGATTATGTTTATAGACGTAGATCAATACGAACCCACTACCGATCAGATTGACGGCATTCGGGATCAGGTATTGGCTTCAAAAGGAATTCCGGCGGGCATAGTAGGTATTGGAGGCGGAAGCATCATGGATATTGCCAAGGCAAGTTCTCTCATGTTTACCAACGAAGGTTCTTCCACACTTTATCAGGGACTCAATCTGATTAAAAAACCAGGTATTTATCACCTGGGAGTACCCACTATTTCCGGAACCGGTGCTGAATGCAGCATGACAGCAGTGCTTACCGGACCCGTAAAAAAACTTGGATTGAAATGCGACTGGACCGTTTTCAATCAACTTATTCTCGATCCTGATCTCATTGCAAGTGTTCCCCGTAATTGGTGGTTTTATACCGGCATGGATACATTCATCCACTGTGTAGAGTCTGAGAATGGAACACTGAACAATACTTACAGCCATGCTTATGCGGAACAGGCTCTGAAGCTTTGTCAGGATGTATTTATCAACGAAGGCTGCGGTCAGAATGCGGCTAATGATGAGAAGCTTATGGTAGCATCACTCATGGGAGGCCTTAGCTTAACCTATTCTGAAGTGGGTGTTTGTCACGCTCTTTCTTATGGACTTTCAAAAATACTAGGAACCCGTCACTGTTATGCAAACTGTATTGCCTTCAATCACCTCGAAGATTATTATCCTCAAGGTGTAAAGGAATTCAAGGTGATGATTGAGAAACATAAAATAGATCTGCCCCAAAACCTCTCAAAGGATTGGAGTGACAAACAGATTACTGCCATGGCAGAAGTGGCTTACAACCTTCCGCATATGTGGATTCATGCGATTGGGCCGGATTGGAAGAACACCATCACTATTGATCTGATTAAAAATCTGTATAAACGACTTTAAAAAAACATAATGAAAAAGAAAATAGTAAAAGTAGGGAACATCCACTGCGGATCGGATGAGTTGTTTTTGATTTCCGGACCTTGTGTGATTGAGGAAGAAAGCATTATGATGAAGACAGCAGAGAAGCTGAAGGAAGTGTCTGAAAAGATGAAAATAAAAATCATTTACAAAAGCTCTTTCCAGAAAGACAATCGCAGTAATCTTCAATTCTATAATGGCCCTGGTATTGATGCAGGTTTGAAAATTCTGGAAAAGGTTCGCAAACAGTTTGGGTTTCCTATCCTCACCGACATTCATTACCCCGATCAGGCGGCAGCTGCCGGAGAAGTTTGTGATGTCATTCAGATTCCAGCTTACCTATGCATGCAATCAGATCTTTTAAAAGCGGCTTCCAAAACAGGCAAGGTCATCAATATCAAACACGGCCAGTTCCTTGCACCGGAGAACATGAAGAATCCTGTTTCCAAATGCGTTGACTCAGGCAATGACCAGGTAATTTTAACCGAAAGAGGATATACCTTCGGATATAACGATCTGGTGGTTGACCCCCGCAGTTTCTACCACCTGAACAGAATAGGTTATCCAGTGGTGTTTGACATCACTCATAGCATTCGTAAATATGGCATTCCAAGTGCGGATGCAAAAGGTGGGGCGCGTGAATTCCTTCCTGTACTTTCCCGTGCAGGAGTGGCTTCAGGAGTAGATGGAATCTTTGTAGAGACTCACCCTGATCCATCAAAGGCTCTTTGTGATGCGGCATCACAACTCTCTGTCTATGACCTCGAAGAATTCCTGAAACCATTGATCGAAATCCATAATCTGGAAGTCCGTTACCGCACAACCGCGGAACCAGCACCCATAAAATCCTAAAATCCTAAAATCCAAAAATTCTTAAATCCTTAAATTTTTTTCTATGCCTAAAGGAATCTTTAAAGTACCAGCAGCTCACAATGAACCGATTAAAAACTACGCTCCCGGAAGCCCAGAACGAAAGGAACTTCAGGCCATGCTTAAAGAACTCCGTTCCAAAGCCCTGGATATTCCTATGTATATCGGAGGGAAGGAAGTTCGCAGCGGGAATAAAATCAGACTTGCTCCTCCTCACGACCACAAACATACCCTTGGTCATTTTCACAAGAGCGATAAGAAGCATGTAAAACAGGCGATTGATGCAGCACTTTCAGCCAAAAAGAAATGGGAAGCACTTTCCTGGGAGCATAGAGCTTCTATATTTCTGAAAGCTGCCGAATTGATTGCAGGCCCCTATCGTTATAAGCTTAATGCTGCTACCATGTTGGGTCAGAGCAAAAGCGCCTATCAGGCGGAGATTGATTCTGCCTGTGAAATAATCGACTTTCTGCGCTACAATGTGCAATACATGACGGAGATTTATTCGGAGCAACCTGCTTCCGGTCCGGGTGTCTGGAACAGATTGGAATGGAGACCGCTTGAAGGCTTTGTTTATGCATTGACTCCGTTTAACTTTACCGCTATCGCCGGCAACCTGCCGAGCTCCTGTGCCATGATGGGCAACGTGGTGGTATGGAAACCAAGCAATACCCAGGTTTATGCAGCAAATGTGCTGATGGAAATATTCAGGAAGGCAGGAGTGCCTGATGGAGTTATCAATCTTATTTATCCTTCCGGGCCTGATGCCGCTGATGTGATCTTCGCACATAAGGATTTTGCTGGTATTCACTTTACCGGCTCCACCGAAGTTTTTCAAAGCATCTGGAAAACTATCGGTACCAATATTCATACTTATAAATCCTATCCACGCATTGTAGGCGAAACAGGAGGAAAAGACTTTATCCTGGCTCACAAGAGTGCTGATCCATCCGCTGTGGCAACAGCCATCTCCCGTGGCGCATTTGAATATCAGGGGCAAAAATGTTCAGCTGCATCCAGAGCCTACATTCCTTCCAACATCTGGAAAGAAGTAAAAACATTATTGCTTGCCGATCTAAAATCTATGAAGATGGGTCCTACAGAGGATTTCACCAACTTCATCAATGCAGTGATTGATGAAAAATCTTTTGATAAACTCACCGGTTTTATTGATCGGGCACGAAAGGACAAAGGTGTTTCCATTATCGCCGGAGGAACCTATAACAAGAGCAAGGGTTACTTCATTGAACCAACCATTCTGGAAGTAAAAGATCCGAAATATGTGACAATGTGCGAAGAACTTTTTGGCCCTATCCTGTCACTCCATGTATATGATGCTGAAAAATTCGATGACATCATGAAAGTGATTGACACCACCTCGAATTATGCACTTACCGGTGCCGTGATTGCACAAGACCGTTATGCCATTGAGCATGCAACAAAAAAGCTTGTCAACAGCGCCGGAAACTTTTATATCAATGACAAATGCACAGGGGCTGTAGTAGGTCAGCAACCTTTCGGTGGAGCAAGAGGATCGGGAACGAATGATAAGGCAGGTGCTAAAATAAATCTTCTGCGCTGGGTTTCTCCGCGTACCATCAAGGAAGTATTTGTACCGGCTGTGGATTACAGATATCCATTCCTTCAGAAGGACTAATAGAGTCCCACTTATTTAAGTCTTCTTCTGAATTCGGAGCAGATGACTGCCGTGGCTATCGCGGCATTCAGTGATTCTGCAGATGAAATACCGGCTTGCAATCCGGTAAGAGGTAATGAAAAAGACGGTATACATATTTTATGAGTGATGAAAGGCAGCAAATCGGATGAGATTCCTCTCGACTCATTCCCGATAACCACAAAACCTTTGGCCTTTAAATCTGTTTCATAGAGATTTTCCCCATCCAGAGCCGCTCCATAGACGGCAAAGTCTTCTCCCCGCTTTGTTTGTTTCTGTTGCGCTTCCATAAAAGCAGGCAGCTCTGTATAGTGAACCTTCACCCTCGAAATACTCCCCATTGTTGCCTGAATCACTTTGGGATTATAGACTTCTACCGTTTCAGGAGAACAGATAATACTTTCAATGCCAAACCAGTCGGCAATGCGAATGATCGTTCCCAGATTTCCCGGATCCTGAATGGTATCGAGCACCAAGCTGAGTTGTTTCCCAAGAATAGCATGATCCAGATTGTAGTGAGGGATTTCACAAACTGCAAGGACTTCATTCGGACTATTCAGTGAAGAAATCCGTTTCAGTTCACTTTCCTTGATCCTAATGACATCAATGTGATAGTTAAAGATGGAGAGCTGGAAATTTCGGCTGGAATAGATCGTTTTTACCTTCATCCCGGAATGCAGCAGGTCATTTACAATCTTTACTCCTTCAGCCACAAACAGACCCTCCTGGTCTCTGTTTTTCTTCAGCTTAAGGGAATTGATGAATTTGGCCTCGTTTTTAGCTAACATCTGCGATGAGAAATTCTGTTTTTTCCTGAATTTTACGGCTTATGATTATCTGATTAGATATAATTTCCTGCCTATCTTTGAATATTGAAAGGGAATATAAATCAGATTCCTGCAAAAATACCAAAACCCCGATAAACACAAACAAATTAGTGCATAAAGCCAGGAAATACAGCATACTCTCGTTCTGCCTGGCGCTGATCTTCGTTTATGGAGGCTGCGGGAGCGCACGAAAGCTGAAAGATAACGAGCTCCTGCTCAAGCGTAACAGCATCCGCACAACCAATACAGCTCTGAATAAGGATGAAATACTCACTTATATCAGGCAGAAGCCAAACCGGAAAATATTCTTCTTTTATCCTTTTTATCTGGAGATCTATAATCTTGTCAATCAGGATAAATTAAAGGCTCACAAATTGATCCGAGAAGCGAGGATTGATACTATCAATGAACATAGAAAAGAGAAAAACCTGATCCGGAATGAAAAACGAAAGGCACAAGGGAGAGCCGAAAAAGCTCCAAAGCTGAAAAGTAAAGACAGGCTTTCCTTCCGTGAATGGGTGGCCAATATAGGAGAGGAACCCAGCATCTTCGACTCCGCCGGAACGCGAAAATCATCCCGGCAGATCAGCTTATATCTTAACAATAAAGGTTACTTCAATAATACCGTGAGGGATTCTTTCTCGATTAAGGGCAAAAAAATAAAAGTTTTCTATATCATCAAAACTCCGGCCCCTTATAAGATAAGACATATTGCTTATGAACTTGATGACAGTGCTGTAGCCCGATACGTTATGGCGGATACCTCCCACTGCCTCATTAAAACCGGGCAAAATCTGGACGTTGACCTTCTTCAGAAAGAGCGGGAACGGATTACCAAGATGCTAAAGAACAACGGTTATTATTTTTTTGATAAGGAGTATATCTATTATAACCTGGACACTGCACTAAAGAGCCATCAGCTGGATCTCTTTTTGGGAATCAAACGGAGGACTGTCACCTCCAACCTGGCAGGAGATTCTACTATTGAAAAAAATCACCAGCGGTATCGTATAAAGGACATTTATATAATCACCGACTATATGGGCCGTACAGATACCATCCAGGCCCGGGACACTTTCCGAACGAAGAACGGGTTTACCTTTCTGTTCTCCAAAATTCTCAAATACAAAACCGGGGTTCTGGAGAATGCAATTTACATGCACAAAGGCGAGGAATATGAAATCTCAAAAAGTGAAGATACTTACAAACGTCTGGCTCAGTTGAGAGCATTTAAGCAAGTCATTATCGACTTTTCTCTGGCCGACGATCCGGACAATGGTTTACTGAACTGCTTTATTAAATTAACTCCCGTAGCTAAGCAAACCCTTGGCCTTGGAGCTGAAGGCACGAATACAGGAGGTAACCTTGGGGTCGATGGTAGTGTGGCTTACCAGAATAAGAATGCACTCAGAGGAGCTGAAGTGTTTGAAATTAAAGCTAAAGGAGCCCTGGAAGTGCAGCAACTTGTGGCAAATATCGGATCAGAACAAACCAAAAAAACATTTTTACCGTTTAACACTTTTGAATACGGACCAGAGTTCAATCTGTATGTACCGCGTCCGCTCTTTCCCTTCAATCTGTTCCCGGTAGGTAAATCAGCCAGCCCGCGTACTACCTTCACGAGCTATTATAATTTCCAGCATCGTCCTGATTTTACCCGTTCCATCCTGAACGTTGGCTATAGTTATGACTGGAGAAAAGGTCTCTTTAAGAAATTTACCATCTTCCCTTTCGAAGTCAACTTTGTCCGCCTCCTGAAGATCGACCCTGCTTTTCAGACTTATCTGAATACCAACAATGACCTTTATCTGAAAACACAGTTCCAGAGCCATATCACTACCGATACGAGGTGGACCTACCTCTATACGAATCAACGACCGAAAATAAAGAAGGACTATATCTACTTCCGTCTTGACCTGGAATCATCCGGAACCGTACTGCGTTCTCTTGCTGAACTGTCTAACAGCCTTCACATAATCGACATACCGAAAGATACAAACGGAAGTTACCGGATCGAGCAGATCAAATTTTCACAGTATGTGAAAGGTGGATTTGATTTCCGTTTCTATAAGCTTCAAACGGAGTCAAATAAATTGGTCTTTCGAACTGCTGCAGGGCTGGGTGTCCCCTTCCATAATCTGACTACCTTACCTTTTGAAAAGAGTTATTATGCAGGCGGTCCGAATGGCATTCGGGCATTCCCTGCCCGAACCCTCGGACCCGGATCTTATAATTCAGGAGGAACACTCTTCGAGCTCGGGGATATGTCAATCGAAGCTAATATTGAATACCGTTACAAAATATTCAAGATGCTGAATGCTGCAATTTTTGTGGATGCGGGAAATATCTGGCTCCTTCGCCCCGATCCGGGTCGCCCGGGAGGTGATTTCGACCCTAATCGGTTCTACAAGGAATTTGCTGTTGGTACAGGAGCAGGACTTCGTCTGGATTTTGATTTCTTTATCATTCGTCTGGATGCAGGTGTTCCCCTCCGTGATCCAAGTGCTCCGGTAAATGACCGTTGGGAGTTTGATAAACGACCTCTCACGAAAACTGTTCTGAACTTTGGGATTGGCTATCCATTCTGATCACTTACCCTTACGGAGTGAAAACAAACCTCCAATCCCTTGAAACTTAGTGCCTCCACCAGAAAAGACGCCTTGCTTCACGTGTTTGATTTCTTCAAGACTATAAAATGCGGCAGGAGTATACGCCCCGATGAGGCTCTCAATTTCCTTAACCTGTTTACGCTGTACAACCGTAAAGACCATCTTCACCGGCCCCATCGCACCCTGGGCATCAACGATAGTCACTCCATGATGTGATTCCTTCAGCGCATGGATAAGTTTATGACAGTCCTGGTTCGTGATAATACGGATGACCTGCAAGCCCAACGCCATCTTTTCTTCCAGATACATCCCAAGCATCGTTCCACAGGAAAATCCCCCGGCCCATCCGATATAACACATCCAGTTATCCAGGTTTTTCATAACCTGTCGGATCACAATGAGCCAGATAAGCACTTCTACAAATCCAAGCAAGGGTACCACTCTCTTCATTCCTTTATGCATGAAGATATGTCTGAGCGTACCGATTGTGACATCACAAATCCTGGAGAGACAAATCAACAATGGTAATATAATCCAGGAATAGTAATCAAATCCATTCATAATTTATCTGATAATCATCAGCTTCTTAGTTTCATTCGTATTACCTACCTGAAGCCCTATATAATAGACTCCCGGCGCTAATGATTCTCGGTTAAAGGTGAGTGTATGCTCACCGGCAATTAGTTCTGCCTGAGCCAGGGATCTTACTTCCTGACCTGTTTCATTGTAAAGCATAATCTTTACTTTGGAATTTTGACTCAAGGTATAAGTTACCGTGCACTGGCTTGTAAACGGATTAGGATAGGCCTTCAATCCAAAGCCCATGAAAAAATTATTTTTAACAGTGGTGATATCCTGAACACTGGTAATTCTTGCTGAATAAATCCCGCTTGAATGAGTTGCAACAGCCACCATTCCATCACTCTGGCGATAGTCGGTCATATCACAAACGCTGTTACCAATCGGAGCCGATCCGGAAGGCGCCCAGGCTGCGCCTTGCTGAACCCAAACGGTGTTAACGCCATTCAGAGAATCGGTTGCATAGAGACCTACAGAGGTGCTAACCATATAAATATATCCATCACTAACAGGCATGAAAGTTGCCCAACGTACTGAAGGGCCATTCCCTCCGCCCAACGTATCCTGCTCCAGATTACCCCCTTCTTTTGCCCAGGTCGTTCCTCCATCGGTAGTCATGAAAATACTGTATACTCCATAATTGGAAAAAATAACCATCACTCTATCCGCATTGTTCGGATCAATGGAAATGCAACTCACAAATCCGCTTGCAGGGAACCCGGCATAGGTAATATCTGTTGGGGGTCCCGGAATTCCGGTATTTGCGTTGTCAATCCGATAAACTCTTTTCACATCGGTTCCATAATAAAGTCGGTTGGCAGGTGTTTTGGAAATGGCAACAGCTGTAATCGTGGAGTTTGTCGTGGCCACAGTGTCAGGAAATTTCACCCAATTGGTAGTAATGGAATCCCAGGCATTAGTCAGCGGGATGCCATCCAGGTTATCATTCCTCCAAATATTCTTTCCACCCGCGAGATACATAATACTGTTCTGATTGGGATCGATTACGAATGGGTTGATAAACTGGTAACCTTTCCCTCCGATCGGATCAATCCTCCGGAAGGAGGTCACGGTTCCATTTGCATCGAGTTGAGATCTTACTGTTTTACCATTTTGAATCGAGAAATAGTACGCCTTCTGGCTATCAGCAATCGCACAGTAGGCCCCATCCCCTCCACAATCATGCAGCCACGGGGTGTATGGAGAGCTCGTATTCGTATACCAGGAACCATTATCCTGGGCACCTCCTATTAGGATATTACTTCCGGATGTGGCATGATCCATTGCAACGGTGTAAAACATAGAGGTCACATAACCATGGTTAAGGGTGGTCCAGGTCATGCTTGCAGCAGTGTTGTCCATCGTTTTGAAAATACCTCCATCATTGCATGAAAACATGACTTTGGGATTTGAAGGCAGGAAAGCAATGACATGCTGATCGGGATGGTGATTGGCATAAGAATTAACCACTGGTAGTGTAGCTCCTATGGTGTACCCACCAATCTTCGTCGTATGCAATGAATCGCTGAACGCTGAAGTAGACCTGTAAAGATTTGTCCCTCCTATAAAAACAGTATTCGAATCCGTAGGTTTTACGCGTATCACCATATCGTATGATCCCTGTACGCACCATGTATCGAAATAGGTTCCGTTATCAGGCAGATTGGCTGTAAGGTCTTGCCAACGCCCCCCTGCTCCGCTTCCGTTTCCGCTGATGTAGGTGTATTTCCAAAGGCTGCTCCATTCAGGCTGGCCCAGGAAATTCACCGTTCGCTTTCCATGATTGGGAGAATTAGCCAGGAAGTAAATTTCGTTCTGATTCATTGGGTTTATTCCCATTACAATCCGGTTGTAGCCTTTCGGAAATGTTGGAGGTGTAATGTTGGTCATTGGAAGGCTACCATCAGGAGATCTCCAGATGCCCCTTACAGTGGCTGCACTTGTGCTATCCATGGTTACATAGACTGAACCGGAGTCGGTTACGGCCACATCAGTAAAGTAGGAATTACCCGATTTCATTCCTGTCCAGCTGGTTCCTCCATTTACACTTTTCAAAACCTGCCCATAAAGAGCTGCATAGATCACAGCTTGAGTTTTGTTATGTTTATCCTGCGCAACATTCCACATAATCTGCCAGTTCGAAGTAAAGGCAGATGGAACAGCGAGAGAGGTAGAAGCGATGCTTGTCCAGGTGACTCCGTTATCTATTGATTTCAACATCCCGTTTCCAAGATAATAGGCTGCTCCGCCGCTGGCAGACTGCCCATATCCTTCTCCGGATCCTGCATACCAGGTTGATTCATGTCCTGCTCGCTGATCTTGCATGATACAGGAAATGCCATGATAAATGGCAGAAGAACTCACCGTATTCCAGGAAACTCCCCCATCTGTTGAACGCCATATATCCCCTGAAGGGGTTCCGGCAAGGAGGTTGTTTTCATTTAATTTATCGATGCCGAATGAACGTGTTCTGCCTCCCACATTCCACGGGCCCCGGTTTATCCAGCCGGTGAAACTGGTCCGTGTATTGCCAGTTCTCATGTCACTCGGCAGGGTGGCGGCAAATGCGAGTTCCTTAGCTCGTATATTGTCAGGTATCTTTCCGTCAGGGGCTGCCAGGCGGCGGAGTTCCCACTGCAGACGATCTTGTGCATCATTGTCCATTCCTTCTCCGGGTGTGGCGGCAATAAATTTAGCATCCCCTTTGGAATGAGTATAAATTACTCCCGGGATCATCAGTGCGGAGAGGACAACGAGGGCAGTTAGTTTATAGATTGTTTTCATGGTGGCGGTTTCTTATAAATTACAGAATCAAATCTAATAATAACCTGGGATTTATTTGTAAATCCCCTTCAGCTTTTTGGTGATTTCAAGTACAGCTGGGCAGATCATTGAATTTTTCATGGCCAGGTCCAGAACCTGGAACATTCTTTTGCGGTTGGTATGAGGGTATTCCCTGCAAGCCAGGGGACGATCTTCATATATCAAACAGTAATTATCAGCGTCTATAAATGCACAAGGTGTTTCTTTAAGAACATAATCTTTATCCTCATCAAGTTGAAGATATTTCTGCACAAAATCACCAGGCTTCATCCGCACTGCCTTTGCTGCCCGTTCTATATCCTTATCATAAAAAATAGGACTGGTGGTCCGGCAACAGTTTCCACACTTTAGACAGTCAATGTGTTCGAAGGCCTCCTCATGAAACTGTTCGAATTGTACATCAAGGTCGCCCGGTTTTTTGCGTTTTAGCTTATCCAGTAGTTTACGGGTATCTCCTTCCGCTCTTTTAGCTTCCTTCTTGAAATCATCCAGATTCATGAGCTCTTATTTGACCGAAAGTTAGGGATTATTTCTACCTTCATCCCTCCTATGTGGGGCTTACCTTAAATTCTTCTTAACATAGTCTTATGACCGAAGAAAAATACGATCTCTGTATAATAGGCGGCGGACCCGCTGGTTATGCTGCTGCTATGAGAGCCATCGACTTCGGCAAGACGGTCGTACTCGTAGAAAAAGATAAAGTTGGAGGAGCAGGGTTGTTTAATGGAGCCCTTTCTTCCAAAAGTCTTTGGGAATGTTCCACGCGCTTTGCTTCCACCCGCAGCGATTTGAAGGAAAAAGGGATTGACTACAGCATGGACTTCAGTGATGCCAGAAAAGTAGTTGAGTCTGCCATCTTTGAAAGAAAATTCCAGCTGAATGTTCACCTTAACCTGCTTCAACGGGCTACACAAAGCAAGCTTATCAAACTTGAAAAAGGCATCGCCACCATTGTCGGGCAGCATGAAATCAAAATCTCTAAAAAGAAAGAAGAAAAAATCGTTTTTGCTTCCAATATTCTGGTTGCCACTGGTAGCCGGCCCAGGCAACTTCCCTCGCTCAAAGCTGATGAAAAAATCATTTTCACCAGCGACGGGATAGAAAGCCTTGAGGAGTTCCCCGAAAGTCTCGTTATCGTTGGAGCTGGAGTGATCGGTTGTGAATATGCCACCATATTCTCCAATTTTGCAAAGACCAAAGTTTACCTTATTGATAAAGCAGACCGCATCCTTCCGTTCGAGGATGAAGACCTGGCCTCTATCGTTGCTTCCAATCTGGAAAAGAACGGGGTTACCATTCATCGGAATGCATCACTCTCGCGAATGGAGATAAAGAATGGTCAGGTTGAGTATGAATTAAAATACTCAGATGGAAAAACAGAAATCCTGCACGTTGAAAAAGCCCTTCTCTCTATAGGACGTGTTCCCAATACCGGAGGCATAGGACTGGAGGCTGCCGGAGTAGAGGTGGATGAAAGGGGGTACGTGAAAGAAGAGGATACGCGAACCAACATTCCTCATATTTATGCTGTCGGCGATATTACGGCCAACATCGCACTTGTAAATGTTGCTGAGCGTGAGGGAAGACATGCAGTTGTAAAAATGTTTGGCCCCCCGGTTAAGCCGCTTGTTTACCGGAATATTTCTACGATTATGTTTCTTAACCCGGAAGTAGCAGCTGTAGGAATGAATGAACAGGATGCGAGAGCCCGAAACCTTCCCTTCCGTGTAGCTAAGATTGATTACTCGTGTATTCCGAGAGCCATTGCGATGCGTAAAACATCCGGTTTCTTCAAGCTCATAGTAGACGATGATGAGGAAATGACAGTTCTTGGCATGAGGGCCATCGGGGAACATGCTTCCAGCGCCATTCAGGCTGTAGCGCTGCTCATTCACATGAACAAGGGAATTCATGAATTGGGAAATATGATGCATCCACATCCCAGTATTATCGAAGGAGTCCAGGAATGCGCCAGAATGCTGCTTGGCAAACCGATCTATAAATCGTCCGTTTTCAAAGACAAATTAAAATGTTACAGGTATGCAGATGGAATCAACACCCCTCTCGAAAATCTATGATCAAGTCTAAATATTGTTCATTTTGTATTCTCTTAATCATTACAGGCTCTTCCTTTGCACAAGACAATTATGAAATTCAGGTTTACGAGTCTGCCCTAGTACCAAAAGGGATTACGATGATTGAACTGCATAGTAATTATACCCTGAACGGATTTAAAGATACGATTCAGGGAGTACTCCCTACTCATCATGCTCTTCATGAAACCGTAGAAATCACCCATGGTTTTACCTCCTGGCTGGAGGTTGGATTTTATCAGTTTCTCACCCGGAATGAAGGGATGGCCCCAGCTTATGTAGGTAATCATATCCGGCCCCGTGTGGCAGTCCCGGAATCATTTAAGCTCCCGGTAGGACTTAGCCTTTCCGCGGAATTCGGTTATCAGGATAAGCGTTATGCTTCTGACACCTGGACACTCGAACTAAGGCCTATTATTGATAAGACAATCGGCCGGCTTTATATAGGTTTCAATCCGGTCTTTGACTATTCTTTTTCAGGAGTCAATCAGCTAAAAGCCCCTCAATTTGCGCCTAATATCCGTTTAAGTGTAAAAATTGTTCACTGGTTGAAAGCAGGCCTGGAGTATTATAACGCCATGGGTCCGGTGAATCATTTCGACGAATTAAGCCATCAGCCACACCAGTTAGCTCTAGCCTTCGATCTTGATATTTCTCCACTCTGGGAAATCAATATAGGATATGTGAAAGGGCTTACTCCATACGTTGAATCTGACATTATCAAGCTCATTATAGGGCGGAAATTTGGCAAGGGAAATTGATGCCAGGATGGGGTCGTCCAACAGGGTATCGCTAATTGAATATTTTTATTACTTTCGTAAACCTAAACCCGCCTACCATGAAACTTGCTGTACCCAAAGAGACTAAAGTCAGAGAAAATCGTGTTGCCCTGACCCCCGATGTGGTTAAAGAACTTGTGAAAGCAGGTTTTGAAGTACTCATCGAAGGAGGGGCAGGAATGAGTTCATTTTTCTCAGATGAAGCCTATACCGCAGCCGGTGCTACAATCGTTCCAGATAAAAACAAGCTTTATGCCGATGCGGATGTGTTGCTGAAAGTCAACGCTCCTTCCCCGGATGAAATTTCGAAAATGAAAAAGGAAGCTATCCTTCTTTCTTTTCTTTTTGCCGGAACTTCGCCTGAAGTAATCAGTGCTTGTGAAAAAGCAGGAATCTCCGCTTTTTCTATGGATGCAATCCCCCGTATTTCCCGTGCTCAGAAGATGGACGCATTATCATCACAAGCCAATCTTGCAGGATATAAAGCCGTTATTCTGGCAGCCGATACTATCGGCAAGATACTTCCGATGATGACGACCGCTGCAGGAACAATACGTCCAACCAAGATCGTTATTTTCGGAGCAGGGGTTGCCGGGCTCCAGGCCATTGCTACTGCAAAGCGACTTGGAGCTGTTGTGGAAGTAACCGATATTCGTCCCGAGACCAAAGAGCAGATTCAATCACTTGGTGGTAAATTTATTGAAGTAAAGGGAGATGCCTCTATTAAAATTGAAGGAGGATATGTGAAAGGGGTTTCCGAAGAATTCCTCAAGATGCAGCAGGAATTAGTTGGGAAGCATGTGAAGGAAGCAGATATTGTAATCACAACAGCATTGATCCCGGGAAGAAAAGCTCCATTATTGATGACCGAAGATATGGTCAAAAGCATGCGCTTTGGCTCAGTCATCGTTGACATGGCGGTTGAACAGGGCGGAAATGTGGTTGGAAGCGAACTCAATAAAACAGTACAGAAGCATGGTGTAACAATCATCGGAGAAGGAAACCTACCTTCACTTCTTCCTATGAATGCAAGTGCACTATACGCAAAAAATATTCAAACATTCCTTCTTCACCTGGCAGACAAAGACAAGTTCAAATGGGAAATGGAAGAAGAGATCACCAAAGGGTCACTGATCGTATTTAAGGGAGAACCCGTTCATCCAAGTGTTAAAAAATCCGTTTCTGCTTAATTTCAGAACAGAACCTCAACGAACAAAAACAATACCTATTATGGAAATCATTCGTCACATCTTCAGTTTCTTCGGGCATCACCGGGAAATGTTTTATTTTATTGTTCTCTCCGTATTCGTGGGAATCGAAGTCATTGGGGGGGTCCCTACCGTCCTACATACACCGCTGATGAGCGGAGCAAACGCTATTCACGGTGTCGTAATTGTAGGTGCTATCTATGTAATGCTGAATGTTAACCCAGACAATACCTTGGCCCTTATTCTTGGATTCCTTGCGGTATTACTTGGAACCTTGAACGTGGTTGGTGGATTTGTGGTAACCGACCGAATGCTTGAAATGTTTAAAAAGAAATAATTTAGAGATTCCTGTATTTATGAAGACAAACCTGCTTGAAATCTGTTACCTCATTGGTTCCGTTACATTTATTCTGGGACTAAAAATGATGGGAAATGCAAAGACTGCCCGTAAAGGAAACCTGATTGGTGCTGCCGGGATGATCATCGCAATCCTCGGTACCATAGTGCTTTTCCAGAAGAAAGAAGATGGAATAGTGGATATCAATTACCAGGTCCCTGCCTTGATTTACGGACTAATAGCAGGAGCCATCCTCCTCGGAACCATTATCGGGTGGATGACTGCCAAGAAAGTGCAAATGACAAAAATGCCTGAACTGGTATCTATGTTCAATGGGATGGGTGGAGCTTGCGCAGCTCTAATCGGCTTAATGGAATTTCATAACAACATAGGACATACAGGAGCAAGCATTGCGATTGTATTAAGTGTGATCATTGGAAGTATTTCGTTTTCAGGTTCCGTCATAGCCTTCCTCAAATTGAATGGAACCATGGGCCAGCCAATCCGCCTTCCGGCCTACAATATTCTCAACACACTCGTTATGATCAGCGTGTTTGCATTCGGCGGTTATATTGTCTATAACCACCTCGACAGCAATATGATTCTTTATGCCCTCTTTGGTGCAGCGATCATTTACGGAGTACTCTTTACCATTCCAATCGGTGGCGCAGACATGCCAGTGGTTATCTCCTTACTGAACTCTTTTACAGGGCTTGCAGCAGCCTTCGGAGGCTTTCTGTATGACAATAAAGTAATGCTTACCGGAGGTATCCTCGTCGGATCAGCCGGCACACTTCTTACCCTGATTATGTGTAAAGCTATGAACCGCCCTCTGAGCAATGTAATATTCGGAGCCTTCGGTGGAGGTGCTTCTACTGCCGGACCGGGCTCTGATGCTAAAGGATCTATCAAAGATATTGGTGTTGCCGACCTGGCGGTACTTCTTAACTATTCGAAGAAGGTGGTTATTGTTCCGGGTTACGGACTTGCTGTGGCACAGGCTCAACACGTGATTCACGAACTTGAACTTTTGCTTGAAGAAAGAGGTGTAGAAGTTAAATATGCCATACACCCCGTTGCTGGGCGTATGCCTGGCCATATGAATGTGCTTCTTGCTGAATCGAATGTGGCTTATGAGAAACTTGTGGAAATGGACGATATCAATCCTGAGTTTGAACAGACCGATGTTGTACTTGTAGTGGGTGCAAATGATGTGGTAAACCCGGCGGCAAAGACTGACCCATCCTCCCCTATTTATGGTATGCCAATTCTGGAGGTTAATAAAGCCAAGAATATCATCATTAACAAGCGCTCCATGAGTGCCGGTTATGCAGGTATCGATAACCTTCTTTTCTATGATCCTAAAGCATCAATGTTTTTCGGTGATGCTAAGAAGGCACTTACCGATCTTGTTGCGGAGCTGAAGACCATGTAGCCTGCTCTTCCTTAATCATATGTTAAAAAGCATCCTGAGTCAAGCCTCACGATGCTTTTTTTTAATACATTAGTCTTACTCAACTATTCAGCTATGACATCTAAAGAAGTGCTCGGCGAACTCAAAAAACTTGGCAAAGAATCTATCAAGAAAGTCCTCATCAATCATGGAGCAAAAGAACCTTTCTATGGCGTAGCCGTTGGTGATCTGAAGACTATCGTAAAGAAAGTTAAAGTTAACAATGAGCTCGCTCTTGAATTGTACGACACCGGAATCTCCGATGCCATGTATCTTGCAGGTCTCATTGCAGATGACCTTAAGATGACAAAAAAGGACCTGAACAAATGGGTAGATCAGGCTTACTGGTATATGATCAGTGAGTTTACTGTTCCTTGGGTTGCATCCGGAAGTCCTTTCGGACATGAGCTTTCCCTGGAATGGATGGAATCGAAGAAAGAGACTGTTGCAGCAGCAGGCTGGTGCACCTATGCAAACCTGGTATCCCGTATCCCTAATGAAAAACTCGACCTCCGGGAGATTGAGTCTCTTCTGAACAGGATAGAAAAGGAAATCCATAAAGCTCCGAATCGGGTAAGATCAACGATGAACCTATTCGTTATCTGTGTTGGAGGATACGTGAAACCATTGAGTGAGAAAGCCATTGGACTTGCAAAGAAAATAGGAAAAGTTTCTGTCAATATGGGCAATACCGCTTGTAAGGTTCCTTATGCTCCGGAATACATTGAAAAGATGAAAGCACGGGGAAGCCTGGAAAAGAAGAAGAAGGCAGTTAAATGCTAATCTCTTTCAGATAGCTTATTACATCCTAAAACTACAATCATGAAAAGAATTTATCTGTTAATGCTTTTGAATATTATTTCTCTTTATTCAAATGCCCAGGATGTTAATCTTTCCAACTATCCTTATTTTGATGCGGAGCCTACCGTCGCCATTAACCCGGTCAACCCAAACAATGTGATTGTTGCCTGGATGAAAGCCACAAGTCCCGGTCAGATATCTATTGCTTATGCCTATACACTTAACCAAGGTAACACCTGGAGCAGCCCAGCACTCTTGCCTCATCACTCTTCCAGTTTCACCTCTGCTGATGTGAGCTTACAGTTCAATACTGCAGGTACAGCTTTTATCTGCTATATCGATTACAAATCGGCTCTTGATTCAGGATTCGTGATGGTCTCAAAATCAATAAACCAGGGCCAGACATGGAGTAATCCAGTTAACGTAATCGGTGCCCATGAAACATCCGACCTGCCAATTGATCGCCCTTGGATTGCAATCGATAATTCCTCCGGTATTTACAGCGGAAGAATTTACGTAACCAGCAAAAGTTATTATGCAGGCCCGCTTCCACATTATATATGGCTCAAATCTTCCTCGGACGGGGGCCTTACGTGGACCTCCATCAAACAGCTTGACGACAGCATCCCTACCGACCTGGTGACCAACTCCATGGCTGTGCCTACCGTAGGGGTTGATGGTAATTTATACATTGCTTATGCTTCCTATCATCCCGCTCAGAGTGTATATGCACGAATGATCTGTACCAAATCTACAGACGGGGGAGCGCATTTCAATCCTCTCGTCGCATTCCTCTTTGCCTCCAACTCCGCTGTTAATGATACACTTTATCACCCGAGCTATGTCTTATCTGCCAACCCTCAGGATTCTTCAAACGTTATTCTGAGCTGTGTGGACGCAAGAAATGGAGATCCCGACATCCTTTGCTTTTACTCCAAGGATGCAGGTATTAGCTGGAACACAACTCCTGTCAGAGTGAATGATGATAACATTGGAAACGGAGCAGGTCAGGATATGGTATGGGGAGGATTCAACCCTCAGAACAAGCAGTACTTTGCTGCATGGAGAGACAGACGTAATACCGGGCTGACTTCTACCTCAAATTTTGAAATTTACCAGGCAGGATCACAGTCCGAGGGGGTCGCCTTTTGCCCAAGTTTCAAATTGAGTCAAACTCCCTCCTCACCTTATATTGGGATTCGCAGGGGGAATGACTTTATGGGGTTAGCTCTGGGTCAAAATTTCATGTACGCAGTGTGGGGAGACTCCAGAACCGGTAATATTGAAATTTTCGGTGCCAGTACATCCGATGCTATTCCCGGAGCTTGCGGGGATGACGTCAGGGAGAATGCTATTGAAGACCTTTCGTTGAATCTTTATCCAAATCCGAACAACGGAACCTTGAATATTAAACTGAATATGTCACAACCCGCAAACCTCAGCCTTTCCATTTTTGATATTAACGGAAAGCTGGTTAAACAGGTTCCTACAGTTAGTACCATTAACGGTCAGAATGAGCTTACATTGGATGTAAGCAAACTCACTGCCGGCCATTACCTGTTGAGACTGACAGGAAAAGGAGTTCGTGGCCAGACTGGTTTCGAGAAGCAGTGATCAGGAAATCCTACCTTTGCTCATGCCTCTTCTTAACCGCTTCTTTTTATTTCTCCGTACAAAAAAAGGCAAGGCATCTGTTTTAATATTTCTACTCCTTATCTGGTATGTTTTATGCCTGCCTTCCAGCCTATTTCATGATCCACTGAGCACAGTATTAGAGGATGAGCAAGGTACCATGCTAAGCGCACGCATTGCTTCCGACGGGCAATGGCGTTTTCCCTATAATGAAAAAGTACCTGAGAAATTTGCATCGGCACTTATAGAATATGAAGACCGGCATTTCTACCAACACCCGGGCTTCAATCCCGGTGCCTTACTCCGTGCTCTTAAACAGGACATAAAAGAAAAACGGGCTGTAAGCGGAGGCAGTACTCTGAGCATGCAGGTCATCCGTCTTTCAAGGAAAGGTAAATCCAGAAATCTATATCAGAAATGTATAGAACTTATTCTAGCCACCAGGCTTGAATTACGCTACAGTAAAAAACAGATTCTTGCACTTTATGCTTCCAATGCCCCTTTCGGGAGTAATGTGGTGGGACTGGATGCTGCATCCTGGAGATACTATGGCCGGGGGCCTGAACAATTAAGCTGGGCAGAAGCTGCAACACTTGCTATTCTCCCTAATGCACCCTCACTGATCTACCCGGGTAAAAACCAGGAACGGCTTAAAGCGAAACGCGACAGGCTTTTATGCAGACTCCGTGATGCAGGTAAAATTGATCATCAAACCTGCGACCTTTCTATGCAGGAACCCCTGCCCGGAAAACCATTCGCTCTACCTGATGACGCCCCGCAGCTCCTGGAAAGAGCCGCTGCATTTAAAGGTCAAAAAGGAAGGAGAATACAGAGTACTCTGCATGCCGAACTCCAACGAAGAGTAAAAGCCATTGTTGAAAAACACCATCACCGGCTCCTTGCAAATGAAATACACAATGCCGCAGTCCTGGTGATTGAAGTAAAAACTGGCAAAACAATTGCTTACGTTGGAAACACAGAAGCAGAACCGGGAAAAGATCATGGGAATGATGTGGATATTGTCATGGCCCCCCGGAGCACCGGTAGTATCCTGAAACCCTTTCTTTATGCAGGAATGCTTAGTGATGGACAAATCCTTCCCAACACCCTTATTCCGGATATCCCAACACACTTCGGAAATTATGCCCCCCTTAATTTCTCGGAGACCTTTGACGGAGCCGTTCCGGCCAAGCGTGCACTGTCGAGGTCGCTGAATGTACCTGCTGTTAAGCTTCTCCAGCGTTATAGTACTGAACGGTTCCGGGATCTTCTTCAAAAAGTGGGGTTGACTACCATCACCCGCTCCGCCGACAATTATGGACTTACGCTCATCCTTGGAGGTGCTGAAGCAAGGCTATGGGACCTTGCAGGAGCATACGCGTCTATGGCAAGAACCCTGAACAGATATAATGAATCGTCGCAATACAGTCGCAACGATTACCATCCTGCCTGGTTCTTGAAAGCCGACAGCAGTAAATACAAACAAGAGCCAGAAGTGAGCGGAAGTTCTTGTTTCGATGCTGGCTCTACCTATGTTACATTTGAAGCCATGGTAGAGGTTAACCGCCCTGATGAAGAAGCATCCTGGAGGGAATATGTTTCTTCCGGTAAAATAGCTTGGAAAACAGGAACCAGCTTTGGATTCAGAGATGGTTGGGCTATTGGACTTTCTCCGGAGTATGTAGTAGCAGTCTGGACCGGGAATGCGAGCGGGGAAGGAAGGCCCGGATTAATTGGGGTACAAACTGCCGCTCCTATTCTCTTTGAAGTTTTCGGGCAGCTCCCTGCATCTTCCTGGTTCAAAAAACCAGAGCATGACATGCAGGAGATCAGTGTTTGTCATGAAAGTGGATGCAAGGCAGGAGATTATTGCGACAAAGAAAATATGTGGGTACAAAAATCAGGATTAAAGTCGGCCCCTTGCCCCTATCACCGGCTCCTGCATATGGATCACACAGGGAAATATCGTGTAAACAGCGACTGCGAAGACATTGCCAGAATGAAGCATGTGCCCTGGTTTATTCTCCCCCCATCGGAAGAGATCTATTATAAACGCAAGAATGCAACTTATGCCAGTCTTCCTCCAATGAAACCCGGCTGCGGGAACAATATAACCTTACATTCAATGGAACTCATTTACCCAAAAGAGGGAGGCAAAATCTATGTTCCGCTGGAACTAGACGGTAAGTTAGGGCGAACTGTATTCGAAGCGGCTCACAGAAAGCCTGGCACGATCATTTACTGGCACCTGGATGATAATTATCTGGGATCAACAAGTGGCATACACCAGATGGCACTCGCTCCTGAAGAAGGCAAACACCGGCTGACTATTGTTGATGAATCCGGAGAGACCGTAGAGGTCAATTTTGAGATTATTGGAAAGAAAAAATGAGTAAAAAAAAACGCAATCAGCCGATGGCAAATTGCGTTTAGAGTACTTGAGGAAGAAAATTATTCCTGAACTTCAATCATCTTGAAAGGCACATTGATGATGGCCTGATAATCTTCTCCTGCTTCGAGCATGTCTTCGTCATCCTGCTCATAATACCAATTGATGATTATTTCACTTCCGTTCTTATGGATGGCTTCCAATTTTTTAAACACATCCAGAATACATTTGGACGAGCTGGTATTGAAATATTCCAGTTGAATATTTACGTTAGTGGCTGACTTAGGCTTTGCACCATATTTCTCGAGCCATTCAACAAGAGGCTTATAAAATTCAATAGAATTTTCAGGAATAGACCTTCCTTTAATTTCCAACGCCCCTTTTTCCATGTCGAAATTGATGGTCGGTGTCTTAGGTGTTCCTTCAATGGTGATTTTTTCCATAACGGCTGTTTTATTATTGAGATATTTTAATGTTTAAACTAAAAAAAGAATAACTGTCATCTACAGGCATGAAATTATAATTCAATTTCTCGCCAGTCTTCCGCGCGATATCAATCATACCCAGGCCCCCTCCTCCTTTATCAGACATCTCACCATTATTCAGGACCATTTTGTAATAATCCTTGAGTTCTTCCTTGGTAAGTTTATTGATTTCATCCAGGCGATTCTTGAGGCCGGTCACGTTTCTGGATTTGATATAGTTACCGGTAATAATATTGTATTGATTATCTACTTTGCCGATCATGAATATTGCTGAACGGGCTTTGTCATCTGGAGTGATATTGGCTGGCATATCATCCATATGATGATATAAGTTCTGAAGGCATTCGACGAGGACATTATATACTTTCTTTTTGATCTTTGGTTCCTCTTGCATGTTATCCAGTTTGGATTCCATGATTTGAAGAATTGAAGTCAGCAATTCGGAAGTAATATCGCCTTTAAATGATAGCATAATATTATTACGCTCCATTTTGTCATAAAAATCGTAAATATCAACCATCATAAAAGGTGGGTGTGAATTTGCCTAAGTCCTATGAAGAGCAAATTTAGATAAAAAGTTCACATTATCACAATTATTACAATTATTATTAAAAATGACAAAGTTGATGACTATTAATAGATTTCTTACACTAAATCAAGGCTTGCAGGGAGGGTTTGACGACCGGAACGAAGCCGAAGTATTCATTATCTTCGTATATCTAAAATGGATATACAGGAAATACTCAGCAAATATTGGGGCCATTCCGAATTCCGTTCCGGTCAGGTAGCGATTATTGAAAGTGTCCTGGCCGGAAAGGATACTCTGGCCCTCCTCCCTACCGGAGGAGGTAAATCGGTTTGCTACCAGATTCCTGGCCTGGCAATGCCTGGTTTATGTATTGTCGTTTCCCCCCTCATCGCCCTTATGCGGGATCAGGTAGAGAATCTAAATAGCAGAGGGATTAAAGCTCTTGCTGTTAACTCCGCTATGAATAAACGGGAAATTGATATTGCTATAGATAACTGTGTCTATGGCGATTATAAATTCCTTTACCTCAGTCCGGAGCGATTGGAAACACCCATCTTCAAGGCCCGGGCTCTTAAAATGAAAGTTAATCTCATTGCGGTTGATGAGGCTCACTGCATCTCCCAATGGGGATATGATTTCAGACCTGGATACCTCCAGATTGCATCCTTGCGTGATCTTTTTCCAGGAGTTCCAGTGCTCGCATTAACGGCTACTGCAACCCGGGAGGTTGTTAAGGATATTCAGGATAAACTTTTGTTTTCCAAAACGAATGTGATCAGCAAAAGTTTCGAGCGCAAAAATCTGGCTTATGTCGTTCAGAAGGAGGAAGACAAATTGGCAAGACTTCTTAAAATCTGCATAAATATTAAAGGAAGTGGAATTGTATATGTACGTAATCGTAGAAAAACTCAGGAAACAGCAGACTATCTCCGCAGTCATGGAATAACTGCCGACTTTTATCATGCAGGACTCCCCTCTCCATTAAGGGATAAACGACAAAAAAGCTGGATGAACAATGAAGTACGGATCATTGCTTGTACTAACGCTTTTGGCATGGGAATAGACAAACCAGATGTACGTTTCGTGGTACATCTTGATCTTCCTGATTGCATTGAAGCCTATTTTCAGGAAGCCGGGAGGGCCGGTAGAGATGGGAATAAAGCATACGGAATCTTATTGTGGAATGAGCATGACAAATTGGAACTCGAAGAAAATGTTAAAAACAGCTTTCCTCCTATCCCGGATATCAAACAAACCTATCAGGCCCTGGCTAACTTTTATCAGCTTCCTGTTGGAGCAGGGTTTGGGCAGAGTTTTGATTTTGACATCAAACACTTTTGTGAAACCTATAACCTCAAACAACTTACCGTCTTCAACAGTCTGAAATTTCTGGAAAGGGAAGGTTATCTAAGTCTGAGTGAAGCTTTCTTCCAGCCTTCTCGAATTCATTTTGCTCACGGCAAGGATGGGTTATACAAGTTCCAGGTGGCGAATAAAAAATATGATGAGTTTATCAAGTTAATCCTTCGTTCCTATACTGGTATGTTTGAACAATATGTAAAAATAGACGAGGGCGAAATAGCGAGAAGAGCCAATATTCGCCGGGAAGAAGTAATCCTAAACCTTGATTATCTGAACAAGATGCAGGTTCTTTCATGGGTTCCACAGACTGAATTGCCTCAGCTGGTATA
>PLYR01000080.1 GCA_003153435.1 Bacteroidota bacterium | reverse complement strand
GGTACTGTTGTCATTAAGTTATAGTCAACCCAAAGGCCTCCCATGGTATAGTGAACTGCAGGGTAAATACGCATTGGCATTTCGTAAGGATTCTCTCCTGTGATCTGCTTATACATGTCAAAGAGGTTTCCATATTTTTCTTTCACCACCTCTATTCCATGCTTGCGAATTTCCGCGGCAGATGCATTATCAATACTCAATTTCAGGATCTGTTGTTTACCGTATCGTTCTATAGCGGCGGCAAAATCAAGATACACAGCCATCTTGGAATTACCTACCCCGAAGCCGGCATCACATCTTTCTTTCGCTGCTCTGGAGGCCACATCCCGTGGAACCAGGTTACCGAATGCTGGATATCTTCTTTCCAGATAATAATCTCTTTCCTCCTCAGGAATGTCTACGGCTTTACGTTTATCATCCTTTTGTTTAGGAACCCAGATACGGCCATCATTCCGGAGTGATTCAGACATCAGTGTCAGCTTACTCTGATGATCTCCGGAAACAGGAATACAGGTAGGGTGAATCTGTGTAAAGCAAGGATTGCCAAAGAATGCACCTTGTTTATGTGCTTTCCATGCCGCTGTTGCATTACTGCCCATGGCATTGGTAGAAAGATAAAAAACGTTACCATATCCTCCGGAGCAGATTAATACCGCATGTCCAAAGTGACGTTCCAGCTTTCCTGAAATCAGGTCACGAGCTATGATGCCTCTTGCTTTTCCTTCAATAGTCACTACCTCCAGCATCTCATGCCTGGAATACATAGTCACATTTCCAAGTCCGATCTGACGTTCCAGTGAGCTGTAGGCACCCAACAATAATTGTTGCCCGGTTTGACCCGCTGCATAAAAAGTACGCTGAACCTGTGTACCTCCAAAAGAGCGGTTACTCAGTAATCCTCCATATTCCCTTGCCAGTGGTACTCCCTGGGCAACACACTGGTCTATGATATTAGAACTTACTTCTGCAAGTCTGTAAACATTTGCTTCTCTGGAGCGGTAATCACCTCCTTTGACTGTGTCATAAAAAAGGCGGTACGTACTGTCACCATCATTCTGATAGTTCTTGGCAGCATTGATTCCACCCTGTGCTGCAATACTGTGTGCACGGCGGGGAGAATCCTGAAAGCAAAAACATTTTACTTTATAACCCAGTTCTGCCAACGTGGAAGCTGCCGAGGCTCCTGCAAGGCCGGAACCGACTACAATAATTTCAATACTCCTTTTGTTTGAAGGATTAACAAGAGGAACAGAAGAACGGTACTTGGACCATTTTTCTTCCAGAGTGCCTTCCGGTATTTTTGAATCAATTTTTGACATAAGGGGCCTTTCTAAAGTTCAGTAGTTTATTTGATCCAGTTCAAATACATTGCAATCGGCATGAGTGCAAAGATGAATGGGATAAGTATGGAGAAACCGATTCCGACTTTTTTTACAAGTGGAGTATATTTAGGATGATTCCATCCCATGGTTTGGAAAGCAGAAGCAAATCCATGCATAAGATGATAGGCCAGGGAAACCATTCCCGCACAATAGAGCACGACCACCCACGCCTGGGAGAAGGTAACTTTCATGGAATCAAAAAGGGTCTGATTATGGTTCAGGCCGGTGAAACGTGTTTTCACCCAGAAATGACTCAGGTGTACAATCAGGAACATTAGAATAAGGGTGCCCAACAGTCCCATCCAGCGAGAATACCACTTACTGTTTGCATTCCCATTGCTCACCGCATATTTTACAGGCCGGGCCTTATTGTTCGACAAGGTAAGCATCAGGGCCTGCAGGATATGCCAGATAATTCCTATGAATAGTACAATCTCCATGGCCCGGATAAGCAGATTAGTCCCCATAAATTCAGCTGCTGCGTTAAATGTTACGCCTCCGTCATTCACAAAAATGCAGGCATTAATCCCGCAATGAACCACCAGAAAAGTGATCAGGAAAAGACCGGTAATACCCATCACAAGCTTTTTGCCTAGTGAGGATTGAAAGAAATTGTTCATAATGAAGAGGACTGTTAAATTATTTTGAGGCAGAGCGTCTGGTCTGGTGAAGACCTTTCCTTTTGACGGCACAAATGTATCATCTTGAAACATGATCGTCAAGTAATTCGGGATATTTTTATGCCTCCTTACAAACAACCTAATTAACTCTGTAATAAGCAAATACAATTATGCAAGGCTTTACCGGCGGATGCAGGAGGAGCCTGTGTGAAGAAGCAAAGGAGGGTGGCATGGAAATGATTACTTTTGAATAACCTATTAAATTCCACTTATGAAGTACTTCCCAATTCCTTCCTCTCTTTTTACGGAGAACAGAAAACGATTTGTAAAAAAGTTAAAACCAAAATCCCTGGCGGTATTTAACTCCAATGATATTATGCCCACGAATGCAGATGGCACGATGCCATTCATTCAAAACAGCAATTTATTTTATCTCAGCGGGATTGATCAGGAGGAGAGCATACTGGTTATGTTTCCGGATGCCGGGAATGTTGCTCACCGGGAAATTCTTTTTCTGAAAGAAACCGACGAACATATTGCCATCTGGGAAGGGCATAAGTACACAAAAGAAGAAGCAAGTGCAGCCTCCGGGGTAAGAACCATTTACTGGCTCTCCATGTTCCAGTCTATCTTTAACACCCTCATGAGCGAATGTGAATACGTTTATGTGGATACGAATGAGCATACCCGGGCCAAGGTGGAAGTGGAAACAAGAGAGGCTCGTTTTGTGAAAAAATGTCAGACTCAATATCCTGCACATAACTACCAACGCTCTGCTCCAATTATGCATGAGCTGAGAGCCATTAAAGCAAAAACAGAAGTTGAACTTATACAGCAAGCCTGTAACATCACCGAAAAAGGGTTCCGTCGTCTTTTGAATTTTGTAAAACCGGGAGTCTGGGAATATGAAATTGAAGCCGAACTGGTTCATGAATTTATAAGCAACCGTTCCAGAGGTTTTGCATATGGCCCTATCATTGCAAGTGGCCCAAACGCCTGTGTATTGCACTATGTTGACAACAACAAGCAATGCAAGGCTGGCGAAGTCATACTGCTGGATGTTGCTGCAGAATATGGAAATTATGCTTCAGATCTTACCCGCTGTCTGCCTGTGAGTGGGAAATTCACTAAAAGACAGAAAGCTGTTTATAACGCTGTCTTAAATGTGATGAAAAAAGCAACTGCAATGCTAAAACCTGGCAATAAAATGGACACCTATCAGGATGCAGTTGGGAAATTAATGGAGGAAGAGCTTGTTAAATTGAAGCTTCTCAAACTTAGAGATGTCAACAGGCAGGATCCTGCAAATCCTCTTTACAAAAAATATTTTATGCATGGCACTTCCCATTATATGGGACTGGATGTGCATGATTTAGGAAGCCGGAACCGTACTTTTGAAGAAGGAATGGTGTTTACCTGCGAGCCAGGAATTTATATTCCGGCTGAAGGATTAGGCATCCGGCTTGAGAATGATATTCTCATCACCCGCAAAGGACCTTTTGATTTCATGAAGAACATTCCCCTCGAAGCTGATGAAATTGAAGAATTAATGAACTCCAAATAGTTTTCGATTTGAACCTGCATGATTGGCTTTACCGAGTTTCGTAAAACAAGGGTACGCTTTTCTGATACCGGAAAAGGAAGGGCGATTGTGCTTCTGCATGGTTTTCCGGAAGCCATGGATGTCTGGGAAGAATTTTCCGTGAAACTTTCCAGGCACTTCCGAGTAATCGCGATAGATCTTCCAGGCTGCGGAGAAACACCCTGTATTGGCTATGTCCATTCCATGGAACTCATGGCAGAATGTGTAAAGGCGGTACTCGATTCTTTAGGTCTCCGAAGATATGTGATGGTTGGACACTCTATGGGTGGATATGTGGCTCTTGCTTTTACTGAACTCTTTCCGGATCATCTAAGCGGACTTTGTCTTTTTCATTCCCATCCGTATGCAGATAGTCCAGAGAAAAAGGTCGACCGGGAAAAGGCGGTAGTCTTGGTCAAGAAAGATCCTAAGCATTATGTGAATGAAGTCATAACCTCCCTTTTCGCTCCTGATAACCTCTCCCTCTTTAAAGATGATGTGAGAGAGCTGAAGCAGATTGCCAGAAGGACAACCCGTCAGGGAATTGTGAATGCACTTGAAGGCATGAAGGAAAGGCCTAAGAGAGACTGGCTTCTGAAGTATGCAGGGTATCCTGTATTGCTTATTCTTGGCAAAATGGACAGGATAGTACCGAATGAACTTCTTCTTCAACAAACATCAGGATTGAAGCATATACAAACCTTGATGCTTGAGAAAGCCGGTCACATGGGTTTTATTGAGGAGAAAAAATTGACGCAGGATAAGCTGATCCGGTTTGCGAGAAAATGTTTCTCCCGATCCTCCAAAAAGTGATCAAAAGATCACATTAAATACATTGTACATGATGAAACCGATTGCGAGAATAGCGATGCAAACGGTAAGGATAACCTGACCTTCCTGAGGTTCGGCCACTCTTCTGATGGTGCGGTGCTTTTTCATGGCGTTTAAGTTTACAACGTTAATAACATGTAGAACTTTCATCATGATCTTTGCTTTTTAGTATTCTGTTTTAGGTCTTCCAACCGGGCCGGCACCATCCCCATAATGCCGGCCGGTCGGTTAACCATTTAACTGGTAATTGAATCTGATACAAGTATACGGCGGGTTCCTGCACCCTGAAAGGGGGAATGTGTATACGGTAAGGCTTATTTAATAAGTGGTGGTATTGGGCATTTATCTGGCAGAACCTTTCGTGGAAAAAGAAGGCCGATTTTACCTGATCTGGGAAACATTCTACTTTTTAGAGCCGGAATGAGGGCTATAATGCGGTATGTATGCTTAAAGGTGATGAATGCGGCTAAGGAAACTATCCTTCTTACGGCGGGAAATCTCGAGTTTGGAACCATCGCTCATAATGGCATATCCACCATCTTCCTTGAGGACACGACTCACATGATTCACGTTAACGAGGTGGTGATTATGAATTCGGAAAAAATCATTCGGAGGAAGCAGATCTTCATAATGCTTAAGACCCAGAGTCACAATAATTCTGCGTTTATCTACGAGGAAGAAGTTGGTATAGTTCCCGTCGGCTTCGCAACGAATAATGTCTTTTACATTCACGATCTCATAAGCATGTCCGGTCGGAAGTGTGATTCTGGAGTATTGTTCATCCGATTTTCTGAAATTCTGAAGCAGGAATTTCAGATTCTCCATATTGCTCAACCCTTTGTCCTTCTCCGCTATTTTCTGAACGGCAGCTTTCAGCTCATCACTATCGATCGGTTTTAACAAGTAGTCAAGAGCACTATACTTAATGGCATTGATTGCATATTTATCGGAAGCGGTAGTGAATATCACCTCAAATGAAAGATCAGGCAGGGCTTTCAATAAGTCGAAACCAGAGCCATCCGGCATCTCTATGTCCAGAAAAACAAGTCTGGGTTTTACCTTACGGATGAGGGCAACACCGGCTTCTACAGAATCTGCACTTCCGGCTAGGGATACTTCAGGGCAGTTCTTTTCGACTAGCTTTTCAAGAAGTTCTCTGCTCTTCTTTTCATCTTCCACAATAACGGCTTGAATCATTGGATAGGGTATTGAGCTGGTGATGCGATGACTCAAATATAATTAATTCGTCTACGTCCGTACTTAAAATATTGGAATATAAATCTCTACCCGGGTCCCACTGGCGATACCGTTTTCATCTTTCAGATCAACAGTCTTCACCGTTAAATGCGATTTGTTAAGATAATTCAACAGTTCAAGTCTGTCCTGAGTGATTTTAAGGCCAAACGATTTATGTGTTTTTCGGAGAGAGCTTTCTTTCAGTTCGGCTGCTTTTTGACGCCCTATCCCATTATCTGAAATGGAACAGAGGATGTGATTTTTTTCCTGGGAGATCCGAATCTCCAGCTTCCCGTTTCCTCTTTTGGGAAGGAGTCCATGAATAATTGCATTTTCAGCGAATGGCTGAATCAGCATGGTAGGGACTTCGTAATAGTCGAGATCCAGATTTTCGTCCAGAATGATTTCATATTCAAATTTACTTTCAAAACGAAGGGCTTCGAGTTCCAGATATAATTTCAACGAATCAATTTCTTCACGGATACTGGCCGTCGCTTTTTCAGAGTTATTCAGAATCGTGCGAATCAGTTTGGCGAATGTATTCAGATATTTACTAGCCGCAGCTTCATCGCTGTGAACAATAAAATGCTGAATAGAATTCAGAGAATTGAAAATAAAATGAGGATTCATCTGAGAGCGCAAAGCCTTCAATTCATTGGTTGCTACTCTCGCCTTCAGGTTTTCATTTTCCCTGACCTGATTAATTCTGTACCTGAATATGAGCAAGGCTCCTCCAATCAGTATAGAACTCACAAGCAGTGAAAACCACGCCTTTTTCCAAAAAGGAGCCAGAATACTAAAACCAAAATTTGACGGCGTGGCAGTCCAAAGGCCTTCATTGTTACAGCTCAATACTTTGAATGTGTATTTTCCGGGTGGCAGGTTAGAGTAAGTCGCAATGTTGCTTGAAGTAACAGGTGACCAGTTTTTATCAAACCCTTCCAGCTTCACCATATATCTTACTTTGCGTGGATTGGTAAGACAGACCCCAATATATTCAAAGGAGATATTGTTGTTCTCATGCGACAGTTCAGAATGTTCAGCCAGAGAGGTATCCGAATAAAAGAGCCTAATGCCTGTGATGCTTGTCTTTGCCGGAGCATTATTGGGCTTGTATTCATCCGGGTTATATTTTACAAGACCGTTTACAGTCCCGAACCAAATAGATCCATTCTGTTCCATGGCGACGGCACTTCCATTGCATTCCACACCTACAAAACCTTCTTCTTTCGCATAGGGGACGATCTGCTTCCTTCCCTCCTTCTTATAAGCATCTACATCTATTTTGTTGAGCGACTGGTTCGTTCCTACCCAAAGGCTTTTTTCGTCTTTACTGAAGGACATGAGGTAAACAAGATCTGAACTCAAACCATCATCTTCATTAAATTGCATGATTTTTTTACCGGCCCCATAGCGTCCCTGAGGATCATAGAGGTATACCCCATCAAAGGTTCCGAAATAATACACCCCATCCTTATCCTGAAGCATCGCCAGATAGGATTCACTTTTCATTCCAAGTTCAAGATTCACAGACCTGAATTTATTCCCGTCAAATCGAAAGAGGCCTCCTTTATAGGTGCCAATCCAGAGTTGGTGGTCATGGTCCTCCATAAAGTAGTATGCCGAAAAATGAGTGACCGGGCCTGGTAGTGGGTTCCAGGTAAAAACCCCGTCATGAACTCTGGTCACTCCATCATCCTGCCCAAACCAGATATCCCCACGACTATCCTGAAAAATAATGTTGAGTGTATCGGAATGCAACTTAAGAGAGCGATCCTGTCTTCTGAAAGCAATTTTCTTTGGGGGTTCGGGAACCGGAGCACAGGTGCAAAATCCCTGATCCGTTCCTATCCACATGGTACCATCTTTACTTTCAATCACCGATTTTATACTGTTGCTGGGTAGGCCGTCGCCTCGGGTATAGTTAAAGAAATGATTGTTCTTATATATATAAATGCCACCTCCATCCGTTGAGATCCATAAGTTTTTGAACCGGTCGAATGTCAGTTGAGTAATGAATGGAGGCACCAGTCCATCTTCCTGACCAAAATTTACAAAATCTGCGGAACGGTAACGGAAAAGTCCGGAAGAGGTTCCTATCCAGATATTTTTTTCAAAGTCCTGAAACAAACAGCTTGTTTTATTTGCGTTGAGATCACGGCCCAGGCTTATGTTTTTAAACTCCTTCCCATCGAACCTCCATAAACCAAGATCGGTACTGATCCAGATCTGGCCTTGAAGATCCTGAACAATGGAAAGAATATTGATCCCATTTAAGACGGCGGAGGAGGAGTGTTTTTTTCGGTCTTTGTCGAAGCGGAAGATCCCTTTGTCAGTTCCGATCCAGTAACTCCCTTCCCGTTCCTGATAGATACAATTTACATGTTCATTGTCAAGACCGTTGCCGTTGTTCAGCACATCTACCCCTACTCCATCTTCCCCAACTACTGCAATTCCTTTTTCCGTGCCTATCCATATTTTACCATCGGATGCCTTGATGAGTGCGGTAACCTGGATGCTTACCGGTGCGAGGAGTGTGGATAAGCTCACAAATGTTTTTCCATCATATCGTGCCAGGCCTTTATCTGTTCCAATCCATAACGAGGCTCTGGAATCGGTAAGGAGACAATTGATTTTTTCATCGGGCAACCCGTCTTTAACCTGAAAGGATTGAAATTTGCCGTTAGAAAAACGGCTAAGACCTTTTAAAGTCCCTGCCCAGATTGTTCCACTTGAATCTCCGGTCAAGGAAAGTACCTGGTGTGTAGTCAAACCGTTTTTAGGGGAGTAATTCGTGAACGTTTTTCCATTGAAACAACTCAGGCCTCCATAGCCTCCGCTCCACAGATTTCCTCTCACATCCTGGTATATGGCGCTCACCCCGATAAAGGGAAGTCCGTCATCAACCGTATAGTTACGGAAGTTATAACTCTGACTGCAAAGCAATGCAGGGCAGAGCAGGGAGAAAAAAGCAATGATAGTTCTGGAAAAGGAGGATCTTGCCATGGTAAACCGTTGCCGGTATAGATCCAAAGATAAACGGAAAAAAACAGAATTCCGCTATGGGATTACTTCGGCTGGAATGCATCCCAACCTTGTGCCGTGAGCGGGTGAACCGACCCATCTCTGATTACAAGATTCGTTCCCGCATTTTTTTCTGTTATATGCCCTATGACGGTAATGTGGGGGTTACCTTTCACTTTGTCATAATCACTCATGGCTATGGTAAACAAAAGCTCATAATCCTCTCCTCCGTTTAATACACAGGTTGTTGGATCGAGGTTGAAGGCCCGGGCTCTTTCAAAGGTCATTGGATCGATAGGCAATTTTTCTTCGTAGAGATTACACCCTACCCCGGAGCTGGTACAGATATGCAGCAGTTCAGATGCCAGTCCGTCGGAAATATCGATCATCGACGTCGGTTTCAGATCTAACTCTTTAAACATATCAATCATGTCTCCCCTAGCCTCAGGCTTCAGCTGGCGTTCGAGGATATAATCATTCCCTTCCAGATCGGGTTGAATCCCGGGGTTACTCTTATAAACTTCTTTTTCCCGTTCGAGCAGCAGGAGACCGGTGTATGCTCCTCCTAAATCTCCGGATACACAGATCAGGTCTTTTTCTTTCGCAGTGTTTCGGTATACGAGCTCTTCTTTAAGAGCAGATCCTATGGCTGTAACGGAGATGATCAACCCGGAGGTTGAGGAGGTAGTGTCTCCGCCTACAAGGTCTACTTTCCATCTCGCACAAGCTTTGAGGATTCCATCGTATAATTCTTCCACTGCTTCCAACGGAAAACGTGAACTCAGAGCAATGGAAACAGTGATCTGATGGGGAATGGCATTCATTGCAAATATATCGCTGAGATTTACCATTACAGCCTTATAACCCAGGTGCTTAAAGGGTACATAGCTCAGGTCGAAATGTACGCCTTCAACCAGCATATCCGTAGAAACAACCGTTAGTTTTCCAGTATTATCTATCACAGCGGCATCATCACCGACTCCGGTAATGGAACTGGGGTTCTGGAGTTGGATCTTTTCTGTCAGGTGTCTGATCAGGCCGAATTCACCCAGTGTGCTGAGTTCAGTTTTGGATTTATTTTCGAACATAGAATCAGATAAATTTAATTTTTCTTGAGGCAAAGGAGCACATCCTCAGCAGGATCAGTCCATGCTTAAAACGGGAAATATTTGTTGACCCGTAGGTCCGTTCCCGGTACCTGATCGGCACCTCCACTATTTTCAGGTTCAGTTTATGAGCTCCGAAAATCAGGTCGTAATCGCCGAAAGGATCAAAATCCCCGAAATATTTTTTGTTTTTAACAAGCTTGTAATAGTCGCTCCGGAACATCACTTTGGTTCCGCAGAGTGTATCTTTAAACCGCTGTTCCAGAAGCCAGGTAAATGCCATACTGAAAAACCTGTTCCCTAAAAGATTCAGGAATCGCATCGCTTCTTTCTCCATGGGGTAAACCAAACGTGATCCATTAATAAAATCACCTTTACCAGAGGCAATGGCATTATAAAACTTTGGCAAATCTTCGGGTGGCACAGTCAGATCGGCATCCAGAATCATCAGGATGTCACCGGTGGCCATGGAGTATCCTTCTCTTACCGCATCCGCTTTCCCCTTACCTTTTTGTTTACCTATTTTGATATCGTGTGTGGAGGAATATTTTTTCTGAATTTCCTGAATCTTATCCCAGGTATCGTCAGTTGAATTGCCTTCGATATAAATAATTTCTATATGCTTTGAAAACTTCGGCAGGCGGAGAATTGCATTTTCGATGTTTCCGCTTTCATTCCGGGCAGGGATCACTACCGTTACAGAATATTTTTGTGAATACTCACTTTCATGAATGATTTCCTGAGGCTTGGCAAACGTAAAATAGTTCAGAGAGAAAAACCGGAAGAAAGGAAACTTTGCAAGATACCGGTTCAGAAATCCTGAGAGCAGAGGGATATAAACCGGGAAAATCATCCGTTTGGTGTTTCGGTAAACATCAAAACCGGAGATAAAGAGCAAGTTATTGATATCCTGCAAGGTGAGCCAGTTCTGCTTGGGAGACTTTGCTTTAAGGCCAATCGTTTCAGCAAATTTCAGGATCGGTTCCCACAGGTAGTTATAATAAGTAACAATTACTTTGGTGTGATCATGACAAACTTTTTTTACCTGCTGTAAGACCTCTTGAATATCATCCACGTAGCCAATCAGGTTGCTCAGGATAATAAGGTCAAATTTTTCTTCCAGTTGAATATTTTCAGCAGCCATCACCCGGAAGTCAATATCCTTAAACCGCTCTTTAGCATTCTCAATCATCACAGGACTGAAATCCAGGCCCACTTTTCTTTTAGCAGCAACGCCCGCTAATAACTCACCGCTACCGCAACCCACTTCCAGCACGGAAATATCTTCGTGAGCAAAATAATTACAGAATCTTGTAATGTCATCCCAGTAATAGCTGTATTGATGCCCTTTTCCTTTCCGGCGAACGGCAATGCGGTCAAAATATTCTTTTTTACTCTCGGGCATGCAGGAACGGTGTTTAAACTTCGTTATTAAGCTGTTTTTTCAATCTCAATGGTTACAAACATTCCCAGAGCTCTTGACAGAGGTGAAATCAGTTTTTCCAGACCTGTGAAAAAACCAAAGCTCCACTTGGGCACCAGCGGCTTCATGGAAACACCTCCGCTGATCAGATAGCGGAAGGGTGTATGATATTTTACATTGCAAATCTTAAGTCCCGGAAATTCTTTTTCGAACTTTTCCCGGTCCCTTTGAAAATAAATATAAGGCAGAGCCTGGTTGGATCCGCTTAATGGGCCGGACGACTGAATCTCCCATCCTCCTTTAACATCGAAAGGCTCGTGATGAAAAGTCTTGTATATAAATTTACTGAAAACACTGTTAGCCGGTTCGATCATGGCAATCTTCCCTCCCTTAACCAACACCCGTTGTGCTTCTTTCAGGAATTTCCAGGGTTGTGGAATATGATGAAACACATTCAACATAAAGATGGCAGAGACTTCCTTTTCTTTGAACGGCATTTCTTCAGCTGAAAAAACCTGTTCAACGCAATCTAATGGTAAGATATCGGAAGTGATGACTGAGGGCATCATTTCTTTAAGAAACCCACCACCCGATCCGATCTCCAGAAACTTTCCACCTGGAAACGCAGATGCAACATTCTGAAAAACGGAGTACCAATCCTGATACAATCGCTTCAAAAATGGTTTACGGAGTATTATTTCCCGGTGCGCGAGAGTAGCCCGTGGGTCATCCAGGTGAAATTGCTGTTGGTAACGTAAGAATCCCAATGAATTGATTTTAAAGGTTCCAGGTTAATCCGGGGGAGTAAAATTATCATAAATATTTGATTTTCGGCAAAGTCTGAATATCCAATAATTGCTTAATTTCGCCTCCGAAAACTCTACAGCTATGGCCGACGCGAATTCTTCCTTTGTCAATACTCTTCCTTTAACCAAGATCAAGATCGGCATCGGAAAGATTCTTTACCGTTTCGCAACCCTGTTTTACGGGCATAAACCCCGCCTGATCACCAGGCATGGCATCTCCTACGAGGTTGATCTTTCCGAAGGCATAGATCTTTCCCTGTTCTTTTTCGGTAATTTTCAAAAACATATCACTCACAACAAATTTTTCTCTCTGCCTAAGGATGCCGTCATTCTGGATGTGGGTGCGAACTTTGGCATTATGACCTTACAGTTTGCTCAGGCCGCTCCTCAGGGAATGGTCTACTCGTTCGAGCCAACACATTATGCACTTTCCAAGTTCAGACGCAACCTCGAGCTGAATCCGGAGCTTGCTAAACATGTACGTCCTGTCAATTCATTCGTTTCAGCCATTTCCGACAGGAACCCTAACATCAAAGCTTTTTCAAGCTGGAAGGTAGACGGAGAAAAATCCAATGATATGCACCCTGTTCATCAGGGAGCTGCTAAATCTACGGAAGGGGTTGGTTCTGTGAGTCTCGATGATTTCTGCAAAGAAAACAATCTAACCAGGGTTGACTTTATCAAGATTGATATTGATGGTCACGAATTTGAAGCGCTCCGCGGGGCTAAAGATATCCTTACCCGTTTCAGGCCTGCAGTTATTTTCGAAATCGGATTATACCTTCTGGCTGAAAATAAAATAGGGTATGATTTCTTCCATGAATATTTCAAATCCCTGAACTACCGTCTGCTTGAAGCGAGCAGCGGAGAACAGCTCACCCTGGAGAATTATCACAAGCTGATTCCTGCAAACGGAACCACCGATGTGATCGCTATTCCTAACTAATCTTTCTGACGGATTTCATAGAGGTAAGCAGCCTCCTCTTCCCCTTCCTGGTGGACCAGGACGACCCTTTTGGGGTACTTATTCATGATGGGCTGAATCATGTTATGAAGGGTATTGATAATGCTTCCGCTATTCTTGGCCGGATCCATGCGGAGACTCGCAATAATCATATGTGTTACTTTGTCTCTTTTAAAGACAGCAAGCAGTGAATCCGGATCAGACTGGCGCGTTGCCGTATCATAACAAAGGACTTTGTAAACCGGATAAAACTTCTTTCCATTGCCGTAGATAAATGACATGGGTGCTTTACGGCTTGCCACAAATGAGGATTCCGGCAAGCTGTCGGCGCACCAGCGGCTCATCCGGAGAAAATTGACCCAATCCGGAGTAAATCCATAATACATGTCGCCTTTCAGATTTTTACGCAAAGCAGGCATATTGGTAGCGCTCTGTTTGAAAGTAGTTCCCAGCAGGGAAAAACTAAATATAATGATCAGCGTCAGATATAATCCCTGCGCAAAAGCTTTCTTTTTGACGAATGAATACATAGCATAAAAAATAATCATCAGGATAAAAGGCATCTGGGTAATAATCATACGTGGCTGATCCCAACGGGTCTGGAGCACAAGGAAGGTCCCGCCGAGAATAGACAAAGAGTAAAGGGATGTGAAGAGCAGAATTTTGTTTTTAGACCTGACAATGGCCACAAATCCAACGATGATCAGGAATACGACTAAAAACGCAAGTCCTGCATAGAGCTCTGTATTTTCAGGGTCACGGAAGCCTATGAT
>PLYR01000066.1 GCA_003153435.1 Bacteroidota bacterium | reverse complement strand
ATCTCTTGTAGCAAAAGAGACATCTTTCATGCTAAAAGGGAGAGAGAAACCGGTCAAAATTCAGATTCCGACATTAAATTTTAATATGATTTTATTAAACCACCGATAGATTTCCTCCGTTCACCGATAAATAATTATTTTTTTTGAAAAACATCCCCGACTCTTTCCCTTATAAATATTGAATCCCACGCCAGCCCTCCCCTCCAGCTCCCTATTTCAGAGGCCTTTGTGAACGAGCCCCAATAAAATCAAGGAACTTATTATAATTCAAAATAGAATTCCGGGACCCTCTCCGAAAAAGGTCTTTTTTATGAAATTAATATTATTGAGTTTCAGCAGCATACAAAATTTCGGTAAACGTTTGTCTCGAAAATGCATTCTCGTTTGTTTAACCGTAGAGTTTGCCTGGTTTTCTAAACCGGTTTAGAGAAGAGGGCTTATTCTCCCGGATGGTGCGCACCATCTGGTAATCAGATTACCAGATCCGAAAATCGGACCTGTACATTAATTAAAAACAAAAATTATGAGTACTAAACCTAAAGTAATTAAAAAATCGACGGCCTTAAAATTGTCAAAACAATCTGCGCTGTCGTTAATCAGTAATACCCGTCACTATGTGACGAGCATTACCGGGAATACCCATTTCCCCACTCCGAGTCCTGACCTTGCCAGTATAACCACACAGGTTAACCTGGTAGAGTCAGACCGCATCGTGACACTCACCAGGTTGCCTGGATCGGTAGCAAAGTTGAAGGCTGAGATTAAAAAGCTGGAAATTATGCTCAAGGCCCTTGCAGCTTATGTGGAGTCGATTGCCAATGCGGATCCGGATCATGCATCCGACATCATCGCGAGTGCTGGTATGCCTGAGAAAAAGGCACCTGTTCGTAAAGCTAAAGCTTTCTCCGTTGTTAACGGAAAGTTAAAAGGCAGTGTTGACCTTAGTAATAAAGGCACACTCAGGGCGACGTACATCTACCAGATGACAACAGATCCGAACACGGCGGCTTCCTGGGCTTATATTTATACAGGAAGTAATGTTAGGTTCACCAAAGCCGGATTGACTTCGGGCACCAAATATTTCTTCCGCGGTGCCTTGTCAATAAAAGGGGTTCAGGGCGACTGGACCTCTGTTTTGGAAGTGATTGTGTTGTAAAGGGGATTGATTAAACCATTCCTGCCCGGACTCGCTCCGGGTGGGAATGGTTTTTTTTCAATCCTAATTCGTAATTTCACCCCATGAACTTTATCCTCCGCACCCTCATCTCCACTCTGGCTGTGCTCATCACCGCCTATCTCCTTCCAGGAGTTAAAGTAGATAGTATTATTACGGCTGTCATTGTTGCCGTTGTCCTCTCCTTCCTCAACTCCTTTCTGAAACCGCTTATGGTTCTGCTTTCTCTTCCCATTACGGTGTATACACTAGGCTTGTTTCTCCTAGTCATCAACACCATCATTATTCTGATTACGGCCAGAATCGTTAAAGGATTTTATGTAGATGGATTCTGGAGTGCGATGTGGTTCTCTATTGTACTCTCCCTGGTCAACTCTGTTCTAGAAGCGATCAGAAAACGGGATGAAAACGGGAGATACTAGCGGTGCCGGTTGCTATGGATTTATTCCACTGATTTCTCCAAAACTTCCAGAATCTTTACCATTGCCAGCGTATCGAGCTTACAATAGGCCAGCAGTGCGTCCCGTAGTTCCTGCTGAACAAACAGATCGGTTTCAGTTCTAAGTTTTTCGTAGGCTCCCATGGCAATATTTCCGTTGGTGATCATGAGGTTATCATAGGAAAATCCGGGAACCAGAGCAGGGAGCACATTTTTAATGGAGGAGGAGCCCTTCATTTCCGGATGATAATACAAACGGTCTTTGAAGGGAAGAATCAGATCTTTTATTCTCGATAAACGCAGGTCTATTTCCTTGCTGAATTCCGGAAAATCTTTCCGGAGGCTATTAAAAATGCTTCGCTCAAAGGTGGCATAATAAACCAGAATATCACCGGGCCTCTTCGTATCTTCCAGAAGGCTCAGAAGAAAACTTTTTCTCGGATCGGTATGCGTATCGGCCAGAAACTCAAAATGCTCGGGTTCGGAATGAGGATCTTTTTTATAATGTAAAGAATATTGGAAAGGCAGATGCTGATATGGTTTGTTCCCTTCATACATAGGAACCGCCGGCATGGTCGTTTCAAAATCAAGAAAGAAAAGAGGGTATTGAAGCTCCGATAAAAACTTCTTAATTCCAGGCTTATTGATGATGGGAGCATGTTGACGAATGGCATCGATCTGCATTTTCAATCCGGTTAAGCCAGCCACTGCTTCGGAGTTCAGATCAATATCTTCAATTCGTTTAATCCCTGAATTATATAAACTGAAAAGTTCCGATTTGGGTATTCCGCTTAACGAGAAAACAGAATCAGTGGGCATGTTCTTCCAGCATTGGCCCATGAAGTCGCAGTTATATGGACTGAAACACTGCTCCCCTATCGGAACATCCGGCACCTGTGCGAGGGTCAGTGTTTCTTTTTCAGCAAGGATATTCTCTGCAATCATCCCTTCATTCTGTAAAGTTTGCTTCTTTACACTGACGATGGTAAAGAGCTGATGCAAATCCAGCTCTCCCTTACGGATATAGGAGGTATTCATATGAACCAGAAAAAAATCTTCAAGCGGAAGTCCGGAACCATTGATGACATAAGACTGCAATGATGCATCCAGGATATAAGTCGGGGAAATGCGGGATGAACTCTTCACTTCATACGCAACCCATTTACCATCCCGCTTCACGATGATATCTATGGCTACCAATACTCTATCGAACTGAAAGGCCGCTTCATAAATAATTTCAGCACCTTCTTCAATCAGTTTTGTGGTTTTTGCAACGCTTTCCGAAAAATGTCTGGGGGTCGAAGGACTTGCATCTACTCCACCTGGAAAGAGTCCGCGGGCCATCATTCCTACATTATTTCCCCGGCTGAAAATAGCTTTCTGCTCCGAACTGATCGGATCACGGAGATGGATATAATGTTTGTAAAGGAACAGGGATTTGCGGCATTGAAGGCCCCGGATGAATGTAGATTTGGACAACAAATGTTTTTCCAACGCCATTACCATTTTATAAACATGATAAAGATACGTTTCCTTTTGATTAACACTCAAGAAAAAGGCCGGCCCCATTTCTGGGCCGGCCTTTCTTGTTTTCCTGTTAATGAGGTCAATTATTGATCTGAATGAGGTGCTGGAGGAAGGAAGACTTCCGTACACTCAGGGCTTTGGAATAATTGAGAATGTTGGCGATGGTTTGTTCGTCTGGTTCCTGTTCCTCAAGGCTTGTCCCTGCCTTTGATTTTGAAACGGGTTCCGCATGTTTGAGAGTAGAGGTTTTCTTCATGTAACGCTTTAGGATATGTTTTTAAATCAGTGAATTCTTAGTTTCTGTAACATTACAACCAATAAAACGGGAAAATTTTGGGAATATTGCGTGAGGAAGAGAAATATTTTAGCTTCTCCGGGAAGGATAAGCAACCTGCTTGCAAACAGCCCGAGGCGACTGTTTGCTTTTCCACTTTTTAGAGCGGTCAGGAGGTTAATGGTAATTAACTGATTTCTAGCTGACTTTCCTCGATCATTCGACGAAGATTCAGTAAGGCATATCGCATCCGACCCAATGAAGTGTTCAGACTTACATTCATCTTCTCTGCAATTTCTTTAAAGCTCTTATCTCCATAGATCCGCATAACCAGCACTTGCTTCTGTTCTTTGGGCAAACGTTTGATCAACTGCATGAGCTCAGCCTGGGTCTGGGAACGCATCAGCTTCTGCTCGATGCTTTCTTCCTTCTTCACCTGACGGAACACATCGAAATCATCATGCCCATGAGTCAATGGCATTAAAGATGACTTGCGGAAATAGTCGATCATCAGATTATGGGCAATACGGGTTACCCAGGGAAGGAATTTTTCCTCGTTTTTGTAGGTACCTTTCTTTAAGGTGTTGATGACCTTGATAAAGGTATCCTGAAACAGGTCATTAGCCAGTTCCCGGTCATTGGTCTTCTGATAAAGATAGGAGAACACCCTGCGTTTGTAACGGGTAACGAGAACGCCTAAGGCTGCCTCTTGTCCATTCTGAAAAAATTCGATTAGCTCCTGGTCGGATAGATCTTGGAAATCCATAGTTACCTCCTTTTTTAAGTTTAAGTCTGAAACGCTTAATTTTAAAAGTAGAGTTAGGCTATGGGTCCTCCTTGTTTTTAATCCGGACGAATGCCGGGACCAGTTAATAGATGATTTGGAATTGTTTCATTTAACGCACCGCGGTAAATAAAGTTACAAAATTTGTTAAAAATGCGATTCTTTGATAATAAAAAGGCCTCTTTTTACGAAGACCTTTATGAAGCAAATATAGGGAAAGGAATGAAATCTGCAAATTTTTCTAATAAATCTAATAAATGAAAGCGCCCCTCTCCCCTTTCTCTACCCTGCGGAGTGGGAGAAACTGTCATATTTATGAGTACTTTTGCACTTTGCAAAAATGAATGGAAAAAACGGCCTTACCCCCAATCGAATCACTTGATTCAAAACAATATATCCTTGTAAAAGGGGCCCGTGTCCACAACCTCAAGAATATGGATGTGGCCATCCCCAGAAACCGTTTTGTGGTCATCACCGGTTTAAGCGGATCGGGGAAATCATCCCTGGCCTTTGATACACTCTTTGCAGAAGGGCAAAGAAGATATGTAGAAAGTCTTTCCTCTTATGCCCGTCAGTTTTTAGGGAAAATAGAAAAACCGGCCGTCACCTGGATCAAGGGTATTTCTCCGGCAGTAGCCATTGAACAGAAAGTGAATTCGAGGAACCCCCGTTCCACAGTCGGCACTTCCACCGAAATATATGATTACCTCAAACTACTCTTTGCAAGGATCGGAAAAACCATTTCTCCTGTTACCGGGAAAATCGTGAAACGGGATACCATTACCGATGTGGTGGAGTATGTTTCTGCTATGCCCACCGGCTCTAAGATCATGCTTCTGGCTCCTTTGCAACGAGACAAAGACAAAGAACTGAAACGCCAGCTGGAGTTACTCATGGTACAAGGGTTTACCCGTATCGTGGTAAAAGAAGAGGTAAAGCGGATCGATGAATACATTGCTTCAAAGTTTTCTGAGAAAACACCTATTTGGATTGTGATAGACCGGATCACCGTGAACCCTGAAAATGAGGATAACCGCATTGCCGATTCGGTGCAGACTGCTTTTTTTGAAGGAAATGGGGAATGTGTGGTGAACCTGAGCGATAACGGAACCAATACCACCTTTTCCAACCGCTTTGAATTGGATGGAATGGTATTTGAAGAGCCCAGTCTGCATTTTTTTAGCTTCAATAATCCGGTAGGTGCATGCAAAAACTGCGAAGGCTTCGGCACGGTCATCGGTATTGACGAAGATCTGGTCATCCCCGACAAGAGCCTCAGTATTTATGAGGATGCTGTGGCCTGCTGGAAAGGTGAAAAGATGGGGGAATGGAAACAGGAACTCATCCTGAATGCACACAAGTTCAATTTTCCTGTTCACAAACCCTGGAATGACCTGAGTAAAGATCAACGGGAACTGGTTTGGAACGGGAACAAACATTTCGGAGGATTGCATGCCTTCTTCAAGCACATCGAAACCCAGAGCTACAAAATACAATACCGGGTTATGCTCAGCCGGTATCGTGGAAAAACATCCTGTCCGGAATGCAAAGGAACCCGGCTGAGAAAAGATGCAAGCTATGTAAAAGTCTCCGGCCATTCGATTAACGAAGTGGTGCTGATGCAGATCAAAGATTCGTTGCAGATTTTCAAAGCCATCAAACTCAGCGATCACGATAGTTTTGTCGCCAAAAGAATTATAACCGAAATCACAAGCCGTCTTCAGTTTCTCTGTGACGTTGGACTGGGCTATCTCACACTCAACCGCCTGAGTAATTCCCTCTCCGGAGGTGAATCACAACGTATCAACCTCGCCACCTCATTGGGCTCAAGCCTGGTTGGAAGCATGTATGTACTGGATGAACCCAGCATCGGTCTTCACCCGCGGGATACGGAACGGCTTATTAAAGTTTTAAAATCATTACGCGACCTGGGCAATACAGTGATTGTCGTGGAACATGATGAAGAAATTATGCGGGCTGCAGATGAGCTGATCGACATCGGACCCGGAGCCGGCACCCTCGGTGGTCACCTGATCTTTCAGGGCGATGAGAAGGACCTGGAAAATGAAACGGAAAGTCTCACCGCACGTTACCTCAATGGAAAGGAATCAATCCCTCTTCCTGAAAAAAGAAGGGCCTGGAAAAATTCAATTGAAATAACAGGTGCTTCCGAAAACAATCTTAAAAATATTACGGTACGCTTCCCTCTGAACACCCTCACCGTAATTACCGGAGTGAGCGGATCGGGCAAGACCTCCCTTGTAAAAAGAGTTTTATACCCTGCTCTGAAAAAAATTCACGGGGGCTATGGGGAACAAACCGGTACGTTCGACCGGATGAATGGCGACTATAACCTCATTGGAGCCATTGAAATGATTGACCAGAACCCTATCGGGAAATCATCCCGCTCCAATCCGGTAACCTATGTCAAGGCTTACGATGAGATCAGAGCGCTCTATGCCGACCAGCCCCTTGCCAAAACGCGTGGCTATAAACCAGCTCAATTTTCTTTTAATGTCGATGGGGGAAGATGCGAAGTATGCGAAGGAGAAGGTGAAGTAGTTATTGAAATGCAATTCATGGCTGATGTGCACCTGCCCTGCCAGGCTTGCGACGGAAGGCGATTCAAGTCGGAAACCTTAGAAGTGCTCTACCGTGAAAAAAGCATTTCCGACATCCTCGATCTCACGGTAACCGATGCGATCCGCTTTTTTTCTTCTGCTGAAAAACCGGGGTCCTCTGAAAAGAAAATCATTCATAAACTAGAGCCTCTGGAGGATGTTGGATTGGGATATATCCATCTCGGACAATCGTCCAGCACCCTTAGCGGTGGAGAGGCACAGCGTATCAAACTGGCTTCTTTTATTGGCCTGGGTTCACACGCTACCCCTACCCTCTTTATTTTTGATGAGCCCACTACCGGCCTGCATTTTCACGACATCCATAAACTCCTGGTGGCCTTCAACGCACTTCTTGCGCATGGGCATTCCCTGCTCATCATTGAACACAATACGGAGGTAATCAAATGTGCCGACTGGGTCATTGACCTGGGTCCTGAAGGGGGCGATGAAGGAGGGCAACTCCTATTTGAAGGGACACCCGAAGATCTGGTCAAATGCAAACAATCATATACCGGAAAATATCTCAAAGGAAAGGTATAGAATGGTTATCTTAGCTCTGTCATGAGTAGTCACAAAGAAAATAGAAAAAAAGAGGCCGATGAGCTGGGCTTTGGCACCAAAGTCCTCGACCGCCATACTCGTTTCATTCATCCTGACGGGTCATTCAATGTACGCAGGAAAGAATCCTCCAACTGGGAAGCAACCAGTATTTATCATCACCTCATCACCATGTCGTGGATGAAGTTCAATACCATTATATTTTTTTACTTTTTTCTGATGAACGCCGTCTTTGCTATCCTTTATTATTTTACTGGGATGCAGCATATGGTAGGCAGCCATTCTACCGATGAATTTGGGAAATTTCTGGATGGCTTTTTCTTCAGCGCACAAACACTGACTACTGTTGGATACGGCGGACTTTTCCCGGGAAGCCATATGATGAATGCCATTGCTTCTATAGAAGCTCTCATCGGTGTTTTAGGCTTTGCCTTGATTACTGGTTTACTTTACGGACGCTTCTCCAGACCAATTGCAAAGATTATCTATAGCAAACGGGCAATCATCGCTCCCTTTAAAAACGGAACAGCTTTTCAGTTCAGGCTGGCAAACAAGCTGAAGAACAGTCAGCTGATAGATGTGGAATGCAGGTTGACTGTTTCCTTTCTCGAAAACAATGATGGAACCAAGGTCAGGCGGTTCAGGCCTCTCGAACTGGAAATAAAAAACATTAATTTCTTTCCGATGACCTGGACGATCAACCATATCATTAACTCCGATAGCCCTCTTTTTGGAATGAATGCACATGATCTGGAAGAAGCTGACGCTGAGTTCTTGATTCTGGTTACCGGTTTCGACGACACTTTCTCACAGACCGTAAACTCCCGCTCTTCCTATAAATATTTTGAAACCGTTTACGGGGCTAAATTCAAAAGTGTTTTCAGCTTTGATGAAAAGGGAAGGACGGTTCAAGATTTGCGTCTGATCAATACTTATGAAGAGGCTGCACTTCCTGAACATCATCCTAAACATCAGGAGGCAGAAGTTTCCTGATCTGAAGTTTATCCGGGTATACCCTCTTCTCGAAACTGAAGTTCAAAAAGCTTCCGGTATTTCCCATTCAACTGCAATAATTCCTGATGAGTTCCGCTTTCCAGGACCTCTCCATGATCCATAACAATAATGCGGTCTGCTTTCTGAATCGTGGCAAGGCGGTGAGCAATGATAATAGAAGTCCTGCCTTCCGTCAGCTTCTCTGTAGCCCTCCGGATCAGAATTTCGGATTCTGTATCAATGGATGAAGTAGCCTCATCTAAAACCAGGATTCGGGGCTTATAAACATAGGCTCTGATAAAAGCGATCAGCTGTCGCTGCCCTACTGATAGGACCGCCCCACGCTCCTGAACATTATAATTATATCCTCCTGGCAAGGCAGAGATAAAATCATGAGCTCCTATAGCTTTGGAGGCCTCTATTACTTCCTCCAACGAAATTTCAGAATTATTAAGCGTAATATTATTCGCGATGGTATCGGAAAACAAAAAAACATCCTGCAAAACCACTCCTATATTCCTTCTCAGCGATGAAATTTCATACGCTGAAATATCAATCCCGTCAATCTGGATACTTCCTTTCTGAAACTCATAGAACCTGTTGAGCAGGTTTATTACAGATGATTTTCCGGAACCTGTGGCTCCAACCAGAGCTACGGTTTCACCAGGGTTTGCGGTGAATGAAATGCCTTTGAGTACATAATCTTCATCCACATAGGCAAACCAGAGGTCCCTATATTCCAGTTTTCCTTTGATGATGGAGGCGTCAACCGTGCCTTGAGAATCCTGACGGTCATCATTCTCAATGATCTTAAATACCCGGTCGGATGCTACAATACCCATCTGAAGAGTGTTGACTCGGTCTGCCATCATCCGGATGGGTCGGAACATCATGTAGATTAACATCACAAAAAAGGTCACTTCACCATAATCAATCCTTCTTGCAAACATCTCCCTGCCTCCAAACCAGACCAGCAGAGCCAGGGAAAGAGCTGACAGTATTTCAACCACCGGAAAAAACACCGAGTAGGCAAAGACAGACCGGATATTTGCATCCCGGTGTGCTGCATTGATCACTCTGAATTTTTCCATCTCCCGATCCTCCCGGTTGAATATTTGTACAATCTTCATCCCCGTCACATGCTCCTGAACATACGCATTAAGTCGTGCCACCTGAGTACGTACATCCTGAAAGGTAGCCTTAATGGAATTCTTGAAAATATTAGTAGCCAGCAATAGGAGTGGAATACTGGTCATGATCACCAGCGCTACCCTCCAGTTCACCCAGATCATCACCACCACATACACGAGCAGGGTAAGCAGATCGCCGAGGATGACGATAAAACCCTGAGAAAAAATATCCGCAATGGCTTCTATATCGGAAACAACCCGGGTCACCACCGTCCCTAACGGAGTCCGGTCAAAATAACGAAGACGAAAATAACTGATATGACGGAAGAGATGGGTACGTATATCACGGATTATATTCTGGCCAAGCCAGTTGGTCATAAAGGTATTTGCGAATTGCATCAAGGCTTCACCGGTAAGCAGACTGATCAATATGATGGTCATCCTGGACAGTCCCGTTGCATCCCGGGTAAGGATGAACTGATCAACGATCTTCATCACCAGCAGGGGCCTGATGACAGAAACAAGGGAAAAGAGAATGGTTGAGAAAATAGCCAGATAGAATACAAACTTATACGGACGCACAAACTGAAACACCTTTTTGAGCTGTCCCGAGTCAAATACTTTTCCGCTTACGGTCTTCGTTGTCTTACTCACGCATTAAATAGTTCAGCCGGGTAATCAATCCGTACCAGATATAACCCACCTGCTTCCACAGAGGCCCCTGCCTCTGAGCGGTTTTTATTTTCAATGATCCGGCTCAGATCAGCAAGTGTAATCTTGCCCTTTCCCAGATCCAGGAGTGTCCCTACAATGGCCCTCACCATATTTCTCAAGAACCGATCAGCTTTGATGGTAAATAATAAATCATCTCCCGACTCTTCCCAGGTAGCTTCTGTAATCTTGCAGATATTTGTCTTCACCTGTGTCAGATTCTTACTAAAACATCCAAAATCGGAATAAGTCATCAGTAATTCACTTCCCTGCCTCATCAAACCGAGATCCAGATTCTTTCTTACGAACATGGCTCTGTTCTTAAGAAATGGATTCTTGGCATGGGTGATCCGGTACTGATAGGTCCTTGACAAAGCATCAAACCGGGCATGAGCACCTGGCCTTACCGGTATAATCTCTTTTACAGCTATATCTTCAGGGAGAACACAATTCAAATGATAAACAAAATCACTATCATAACTTCCGGGCAAAGCATCTGAATCAAAATGTGCAAAAAAATCCAGGGCATGCACTCCTGTATCCGTCCTCCCACATCCGAGCGTCTGAATCTCCTTTCTCAATATCTGCGACAGGGATTCATTCACAACAGCCTGCACACTATTTGCATTAGCCTGAATCTGCCATCCATGATATAAAGTCCCTTTGTAAGAAAGCCGGAGAAAATAGCGATTCACGTTTTTTTTTATTGCTGCAAAGTTATTGATTATTTTTGTCCATGCAGCGTATTGCCCTCCTCTCGGATACCCACAATTACCTGGATCCTGCTTTGTTTAAATACCTGGAGAGCTGTGATCAGATTTGGCACGCCGGTGATATCGGGACCATCGCTGTTTGCAGGGAACTTGAAAAACACAAACCTCTCGTTGCCGTTTATGGGAATATAGATGGTCAGGATATTCGTTCGGAATACCCTCTCGAGCAGAATTTTGTGATTGAAGGAATGAGGGTGTTTATGATTCATATAGGAGGGTTTCCAGGAAAATATCCTTCGGAGATCCGTAAACGGATTGAAGAAATAAAGCCCGGATTGTTCATCTGCGGACACTCCCATATTCTCCGGGTTATGTATGATAAGCAGTATAAACTGCTTCATATAAACCCAGGTGCAGCAGGCATTCATGGCTTTCACCAGGTTAAGACCCTGATTCGCTTCACGATCGAAAAAGGAGAAATTAAAGACCTGGAAGCCATTGAATTAGGTAAACGGTAAGGGGTTAGATTCCTGGAATAGAAACCCGGGTATTATCTGTTAATATTATTTGCAATTCAAATATTATTAGTAATATTGCAGTACAATTCTCAAGTGAAGAGCTAGGATTCGACAGGGCGACACAAGCGAAAACATTTACTGAACGGCCCACCGCTAAACCATCCAATCTTCTTATTTCAAAAAATCAAACCATCCCCTTATTCTTAAAATTCTTCTTCAACCTTATCCAATTAATATTACATGTACGACATTATTGAACTGAATGGCAAGCTCGTTGGTGAGCTCCGGGACATTGCAAAGCAAATGAACATTCCGAAATTTGAGGCTCTCAAAAAACAGGAACTCATTTACAAAATCCTGGATTTGCAGGCAATCACACCCTCTTCTAAAACAGGAGGCCAGTCCAAACATGAAGCCGACAAACCTAAACGAACCCGTAAGATTCGTCTGGAAAATTCAGAACCTGAAGAGGAAGCAGAAGAGACTCCTTCCCTGTTCCCCAAACCGGAGCATCATGAAGAGGAAACAGTAACACCTTTGCCTGTAACCGCAGCAGTCGTTGAAACAGTTATTGCCACCGACCATATTCCTGAAACTCCGGTTTCCACCATCCATGAACTGGGTCCGGAGCAGCGTAAAGAACATGATGAACATGAAAAAAATGAATTCCAGAATCGTCAAAAATTTCCGGAACGCAGAACACCCGAAGTACAGTTTAACTTCGACGGGATTGTTTCCAGTGAAGGTGTTCTGGAAATCATGCCCGACGGTTATGGTTTCCTGCGTTCGGCAGACTATAACTACCTGAACTCTCCGGATGATATTTATGTCTCCCAAAGTCAGATAAAGCTTTTCGGCCTGAAAACAGGAGATAATGTATGTGGAACCATCCGACCTCCGAAAGAAGGTGAGAAGTATTTCCCTCTTATCAAGGTAGAAAAAATAAACGGCAGGGATCCCTCTTACATCAGAGACCGTGTTCCGTTCGATCACTTAACTCCGCTCTTTCCTTACGAAAAATTAACCCTCACCGGGCATAGCAAAAGCTCCCTTTCTACCCGTATCGTTGACCTCTTTACTCCTATTGGTAAAGGACAAAGGGGACTCATCGTTGCGCAGCCGAAGACCGGTAAGACCAATTTATTGAAGGAGATTGCGAATGCGATTTCTGAAAACCATCCCGAAGTGTACCTCATCATCCTCCTGGTTGATGAAAGACCGGAAGAGGTGACTGATATGGCCAGGAGCGTGAGGGCAGAAGTTATTTCCTCCACCTTCGATGAACCTGCTGAACGACATGTGAAAATTGCAAATATTGTACTTGAAAAAGCCAAGCGTATGGTAGAGTGCGGACATGATGTTGTGATCCTGCTCGACTCTATTACCCGTCTGGCTCGTGCATACAATACCGTATCCCCTGCATCCGGAAAGGTACTGTCGGGTGGTGTGGATGCCAACGCACTCCATAAACCCAAACGCTTCTTCGGTGCGGCCCGTAAAATTGAAGACGGTGGCTCACTCACCATCCTCGCTACCGCTCTTACGGATACAGGATCAAAGATGGACGATGTGATCTTTGAAGAATTTAAAGGTACAGGTAACATGGAACTCCAGCTTGACCGTAAGCTCAGCAATAAGAGGATTTTCCCTGCAATTGACCTGGTTTCTTCCAGCACCCGCCGTGATGATCTGTTGGTGGAAAAAGATGTGCTCCAGAGACTCTGGGTGCTTCGTAACCACCTTGCCGACATGAATGAACTGGAAGCGATGGAATTCCTGCTCCGGCAGATGAGAAACACTTCTACCAATGAAGAGTTCCTCATTTCCATGAACAAATAATGAGAATCTCTGTTAAGTACGGATTGTTTACCGCCGCCGTTGTCGTTGGCTGGATGATTCTTGGATATTCATTCGATCTTGAGAAAATTTTTGGGTCTAATGCTGGCTTATTGGGATTGATTTTTTATGCTGTTGGAATCTTCTTCAGCGTAAAACATACCTCCGACAGGGAAATGGCCGGTCCGAAAGACCCGCGTCTGCTACTTAAAGCCGGACTTATTACTTCTCTGATTGTTTCCCTGGCTTATTGTTTCTTCATCTTTGTAATTTCCGAGATCCTTCAGAAAGTCAATGCCCCTGCCAGTAGTAAAATTATGGGACTCCTCTCCCTCTTTATCATGAATCTTCTTGCCGGAGGGCTCTTTTCGGTAATCCTGGCCTTCATCTATGCACGGAAATCAAACTAGTTCCTCTTCAGAGAAGCTCCAAGCAATTTAAAATCCAGTCCATCGAAATTTCCTGAACTCATCATCAGTAAATTCGAATTGACCCACGATTTCTGTTTGAGCAATTCTTCCAACTGTTTCGAATCTGTGAATACCTGCACATTGGTTCCACCGAAAGCAGCCTTCACCTGCTCGGGAGAAACAGGCTTCAGCTTTTTATGTTCAATAGTATGTGGATTGAAATAAACATAAGCCTCATCAGCCTGCGCCATAGCGCCGTTATATTCTTTCAGAAAGTCTTCATTAAGACTGCTGAAGGTATGAAGCTCCATGCAGGCAACCAATTTGCGGGCCGGAAACTGTGCCTTTACTGCGGCAGTCGTTGCTTTTAATTTGGAGGGAGAATGGGCAAAATCCTTGTACATCGCAAAGTTTGCCATCCTGAAAACCAGCTCCAGCCGTTTTGCCGCCCCTTTAAATGAGGTTATAGCTTTGTAAAAATCTTCGTCCTTTACCCCTACCCTGTTACAGACCAACCTGGCTCCGTTCAGATTCATCAGATTATGATCACCAAAAATAAGAAGAGGATAATGTTTACCGGTATTCTCATCGATCAGAATAGTCTCCCCATCTTTGACCTCGAATGAAGGAATGCCATACGGGTAGAGTTGAATGTCGGCCCGGGCAGCTTCTGAAAGGACTCTTACTTCTTTGTCTTCGCGGCAATAAACCAGGCTTCCGTTCTTTACAATCAGATCGATAAAAATCCGGAACTGTTCCAGATAGTTCTGGAATGTTGGAAAGACATTAATATGATCCCAGGCAATACCACTCAGTATGGCAATGCTGGGGTGGTAAAGATGAAATTTCGGCCGCCGGTCAATCGGGGAAGATAAGTATTCATCTCCCTCTATAACTGCAATTCCTGCTTCTCTGGTAAGCCTCACCATGGTATCAAATCCTTCCAGCTGAGCCCCGACAAGGTAATCACAATCAATCTTCAAAGCAGCCAGCACATGAAGGATCATAGCCGTAATCGTCGTTTTGCCATGGCTGCCACCAACAACGATTCTCATTTTATCTTTCGTTTGTTCATAGATATATTCAGGATAAGAATAGACCCTCAGTCCCAGTTCGTTTGCTCTGAGTAGCTCCGGGTTATCTGCCCGTGCATGCATTCCAAGGATTACAGCATCCAGGCTCTTATCCAGCTTTTCCGGGAACCAGCCTGTATGAGCTGGAAGGAGTCCGCTCTTTTCAAGGCGCGATCGGCTCGGTTCTTCGATTTCGTCGTCTGAGCCCGTAATAACAAATCCCTTCTTGAACATCGCAATAGCCAGATTGTGCATCGCACTTCCTCCGATAGCAATAAAATGAATTTTCATGTTTAAATATTTACTTATCCAATACACCCAAACTTACAGAACCGGGGCCAATCCATGAACCGTTATGGAGATAGTTTTTAACACCAGAGTGTTACTTCACCTCCTCTTACAGAACCCCTTCGGAGCTGGCAAAGCGTAGTGTTTTTTAGTATCTTCGCTAAGTTCCTAAAATCCCGTTGATGGAAAGGAACAGAACCAAACCCATTCCGTATGCACTTAAAGAAAAAATTGAGTTCAGGCCACGTGATCCTGCTCGGATCCCTAATCCTTTTATGTTCCTTCACGTTTCTTAAAAGCTCCTTTGAGAACATCATCCTCAAAGCTGACCCTCTTTCTACACAACGCGATACCCTCATCAAACCCGGAAATGATTTCTGGAATTATGCCAATGGCGGATGGTTCCGGAAAAACCCAATCCCGCCTTCAGAAAGCAGCAACGGAATCTACCTTACCGTTGGAGATAGCATCAATCACATCCTGCATATTATCTGTGATGATTGTGCCGCAAATCCAGGAGCTAAAGGAACGGTCAAACAAAAAATAGGTGACTTCTATGCCAGTGCAATGGATACTATATCCAGGGAAAAAGAAGGAATTAAATCCCTTGATAAGGAATTGAAAGTTATCGAAAACATGAAAAGCACCCGCGATATTCTGAGCGAGTGCGCTCATCTGCATACACTCGGATGTCCTACCTTATTCACCTTCTATATCAGCAGAGATGATAAAATGAGTTCCAAATATGCGGCCTTCGTCCAGCAGGGGGGAATCGGATTACCTGACAGAGATTACTATCTCAACAATGATGCTAGGACCGTTAAAATCAGAACAGCCTACTTCGAGCATATGATTAATATGTTCAAACTAAGCGGTGATGATGATGCGAAGGCAAGAACCGAAGCTAATTCTGTGCTTGCACTGGAGACAGACCTTGCCTCTATCTCCCGTAAAATGGAAGATCTCAGGGATCCTTATAAAAACTACAATAAACTGCCGATTGAGAAGTTCAACAACCTGACCCCGACTATCAACTGGAAAGAAATGTTTACGCTCATGGGACTCCCAAAGGTAGATACCGTTATCACCGGTCAACCTGAGTTTCTAAGTGGTATGGACAAATCCCTTCGTGATCCGGATAATAACTGGAAACCTTACTTCAAGTGGCAGCTGCTGGACCGTTTTGCAGAATTCATGGGGAAAGAATTCGAGCTCGAAGATTTTCATTTCAACCATACTGTGATGACCGGGTCGAAAATTCAGAGACCAAGATGGAAACGCATGGTTGACCTGACCGAAAGCATGCTCGGTGAAATTGTGGGTCAGGAATATGTGGCTCATTATGTGCCTGCCGATGCGAAAGAAAGACTTACCACCATGGGCAAGAATATTCTTGCGGTATATGCTGAACACCTCAAAAGCCTCGACTGGATGTCGGACGATACCAAGAAAAAAGCCTTGCATAAACTGGATGGAGTAACTATGAAAATGGGCTACCCTGATAAATGGAGAGACCATTCCGCTTTAATCATCAACCGAACCTCTCTTGCCGGGAACATTATGAATATCGGGTCCTGGCATTATCAGTACATGATTGCCCGTTATGGGAAGCCGGTTGACCGTGCCGAATGGGTCATGACGCCGGAAACCTATAATGCTTATTACGAGCCAACAAACAATGAAATTGTTATCCCTGCCTGCAATCTCATTGTTCCGGGATTTGGCATGGGGCAGCCGGATGATGCCACACTATACGGAGTTGTTGGTGGTTCTACCATGGGTCACGAGATTACTCATGGTTTTGATGATGAAGGAAGTCAGTATGATGAAAAAGGAAACTTGAATAACTGGTGGACCAGTAGTGACAGCAGCAAGTTCAACGAACGTTCCAGAAAACTTGCCGAACAGTTCAACAAGTATACCGTTCTCGATAGCATGCACATCAGAGGTTACGCTTGCCTCGGGGAAAACATTGCTGACCTCGGCGGCGTAATCATGGGCTACGAAGCCTTTAAAAAAACAGATCAGTGGAAAAAGCAGATCAAGATCAATGGGCTAACCCCCGATCAACGCTACTTCCTGGCTTATGCCTATTCCTGGATGCAACAGAAAAGGAATGAGTCTCTCGCCAAACAGATTATGTCTGATGTTCATGCACCGGCACAATTCCGGGTGAATGGACCTCTTTCTAACATTACAGCCTTCTATACCGCTTTTAATGTAAAACCTGGAGATAAAATGTACAGGGAGGTAAAAGACAGGGTTAAAATCTGGTAAATTTCTGGATATGAAATTACATGTAATCGATACAGGGTTCTTTAAGCTCGACGGGGGTGCCATGTTCGGAGTTGTTCCAAAATCGATCTGGAGCAAAACGAATGTTCCCGACGAAAACAATATGTGCTCCTGGGCCATGCGCTGCCTCCTTATTGAGGATGGCAACCGACTCATCCTTATCGATAATGGTATTGGAGATAAACAGGATGCTAAATTTCTGGGCCATTATTACCTGCACGGAAACGATACACTTCAAAAATCTCTGAAGGCAAAAGGCTTCGACCGAACAGATATTACGGATATGTTCCTCACGCATCTTCATTTTGATCATTGCGGAGGAAGTATCCAGTTTAACAACGACCATACCGGATTTGAACTGGCCTTCCCGAATGCCCAATACTGGTGCAATGAACAACACTGGGAATGGGCCACAAAACCGAATCCGAGAGAGAAGGCGAGTTTTCTCAAAGAAAACATGCTCCCGATCCAGGAAAGTGGTCATCTGAAATGGATCTCTAAAGAAAGTGAGTGGAGTGCCGGCTCAGAACTTGGAAAGGAAATCGGTATTTCCTTTATGAACGGACATACCAACGCGATGATGCTTCCTCATATACGTTACAAAGGCAAGACTGTCGTTTTTACCGCAGATCTCCTGCCTTCCACGGCCCATATCCCCCTTCCTTTTGTAATGGCTTATGATACACGGCCGCTTATTACGATGACTGAAAAGGAAATATTCCTGCGTAAAGCGGCAGATGAAGAATACATCCTCTTCTTTGAGCATGATCCGGTTACAGAATGCTGTACCGTGCAGAATACAGAGAAGGGAGTGAAGCTGAAGGATAAGTTTACACTTGCTGACTGTTTCGGGGCTTAATAGCTCACTCCCCGAAAAGGGTAAAAACAGTTTCTTCAATTCCCACAAAAAAGCCATCGGGGCGGGACTCCACCTTATAGGTGTCAACATAATCAGCCAAACCTGTTCGCGCCCTGCCCGTTCGCAAATCGAAGGCATAACGGTGAAGCGGGCAAACAACTGTTTGTTCAGGGGTACACCAACCCTTACCCAGGGAAAATCCATTATGCGGACAACGATCTCCTACCGCAAAAATCCCTTCTTGTGTATGGGCCAGACAGATCTTTTTATGGCCGGCAAGGACTGTTTCTGTTTGAAATAAAGGCACTCGCTCTTCGGCCTCCAGAAGTGACTCAAACACTTTGTACCAACGGGTTTGTTTTTTGAAAAAACGGGACACAGGAAAACAGGATCAGTTTTTAGTATTGGAGGGCCCCAGGAAGCGCTCTCGAAACGCTTTTTGCTCATCTGTGGCAGCTTCATTGGTGGTCAGCACATTCGTCCGCTTTTCAACGATCCAGCGGGGCAAGGCTTCTTTCTCCAGCTTTGTAGCCCCGCGGTTATAAGCCAATTTTACTTTTTCTCCATTCTTTGCCTTATAAACCGGAATCATCAGCAATTCAAAGTTATACAGGGTAAGCGGGATATCATTCACAGCAACGAGAAAATCTCCCTTCTGTAATCCGAAAAGATTTCCAGGCTCTACCTTGATAATCACCAGTTCATCCTTGACCTGATCAATAGCCATGCTAAATTTGCCGAAAGACCACACCGTATCTACTTTGGATGCATAATAATTCAAACCCATCTTCCCGAAATATTCTCTGTAAGGAAGTGGTTTGTTGGCTACAAGATAATCATCGAAAAATGTTTTCATCTCCGGATAGGAAATCTTCACTATCTCATCAAAAAGGGAATCATCTATGAATGATCTGTTAGGTCCATATTTCTCAGATAGTTTCAAAAGCACATCCTTCAAGCCCATCTTCCCGTTGCTGAGTTCCATCAGGCGGGAATCCATCATCATGGCTGTCACAGCACCTTTGTCAAATATATTCATGTAGGCATCCCGGTTTGCCTTTTTGTTGAGGTTTTTACTGATCTCCGTGAGCGAAATATCCGGATAGGTCACCGCCCTATCCATTTTTTCATGGAAAATATCCATAAACTCATCTTCCGTCATAATGGAGTCTTTAACCTGCACTAGATAGGAGAGATATTCAGTAACCCCTTCATACAACCAAAGATGTTTGGATTGAGGCACATGCTTGTAATCAAAAGCATCCAGTTTTTCACTGTGTATATTCAGAGGGGTCAGGATATGCATGAAATTATGCGGAATAAACTGTTTGAGTATCCCATCTAGGCTATCAGCTCTTGCTATCTCCGGAAGAAAATAAAAAGAACAGTAGTTGTGTTCCATCCCTCCAAATCCTCCATACTTCGTTATGGATTGATTGTTTGGATTTGCGAAATACATAATATAAGAATATTGCTTCACAGGAAGGTGACCAAGATTGTCCCGAACAGCTGAGCAAAGCATGATCAGATAATAAGTCAGGTTTTTTGCTTTCACTTTCCCGTTTTCCGAATAAACAGAAATGCTTATATGAGTGCTGTCGATATTAAAACTGGTTGTATCAGGTACACAGTACATAATCGGATTATCCACCAGCTTGGTGTAGTTTTCAGCAGCGAAGTAATCCTTGGTGGCGGTCCCCTTTCTTCTGCTTAGCGTTGTAGAACCATAGAAGGAAGTTGGTTTCTGAATAAGAAGCTCATAGGGATTATCCTTATATCCATCGATATATCCGAAAAAGCCATAATGATTGATAACTACATTCTGGCCGGCAGTAATATTGGTTCCCCCTGGCTGAAATACATAGTTAAACTCCTCATCAGTCATAGAGGGAATAGGCTTCTCCATGTCCCAGCTATCACTTATGTAGTATTCGATTTTGGCAATCTCTTCAGCATTCTTATTTTTAATCACGAATATATTTTCACCGTCTTTTTTGATGTCCAGGGAATTGCCGGATTTGGTAATCACGAGCATGTCGGAAATAAAACGCCCAAAATCTTTCCGGAAATAAGAACCCTGGATATAGGCAGGCATCACATACCGTATTTCACGGTCATTCAGCCGGGGTGGGACTATCGTAACCTTGATCCTGTCGCTCAGGATATTATTCAGATCAAGTGTAATAAGGTACTTGCCTTGTGCAAAGACTGCGGTAGAGTATAAAAGAAAGACAAGACCGATTATACAATTCCTCATTCGCAGGCTTTGGTTTGAACAGGAAAGATAAGGATAATCAGGACAAGTCTATAGGGAAGTCAGAAAGGAAAGAACATTCTTTTCTACCCTTTCCATCGCATCCAAAGCATCTGATTTAACGAACTTTTCTCCTGTGATCTGTTCAAACAGCTCAATGTATCGTTCAGAAATATCATTGATCACCTTCTCGGTCATTTCAGGAACTTTTTGTCCTTCCTTCCCCTGGAATCCGTTTTCAATTAACCACTGCCTGACGAATTCTTTTGAAAGCTGCTTTTGAGGTTCCCCTTTTCGCTGATGTTCCTCATAGCCCTCCAGATAAAAATACCTGGAAGAATCGGGAGTATGAATTTCATCGATAAGAAATATCTTGCCATCCGCCTTGCCAAATTCGTATTTTGTATCGACTAAGATTAGTCCCCGGGATGCCGCCATTTCAGTGCCCCGCTTGAATAAAGCACGTGTATACTTTTCAATCGCTTCATAATCCGCTTTGGAAACAAGGCCCTGAGCCAGGATCTCCTCCCTGGAGATATCTTCATCATGTCCTTCAGTGGCCTTTGTGGTTGGGGTGAGGAGTGGCTCCGGAAAACGATCGTTTTCTTTCATGTTTTCAGGCATAGATACTCCACAGATTTTCCGCTTTCCTGCAGCATATTCTCTTGCAGCATGTCCGCTCAGATATCCTCTGATGACCATTTCAACCTTAAACGGCTCGCATGCTTTACCTACTGTGACTACAGGGTCTGGAACAGCAAGTACCCAGTTGGGTACAATGTCGGAAGTAGCGGCAAGAAATTTAGCTGCAATCTGATTGAGGACCTGCCCTTTGTAAGGAATTCCTTCCGGCAGGACGACATCAAAAGCAGAAATCCGGTCTGTCGCTACCATTACAAGTAATTTGTTGGAGAGCGTATATACATCCCTTACTTTACCCTGGTACCTGGAAACCTGACCTGGGAGTTGAAAAGCCGTAGCTTTTAATACATTGTTCATAGTTGTTTTCATGGTTTATCGTAGGCTTCAATTATTCGTTTAACAAGGCGGTGTCGGAGAACATCATTTCCGTCGAGATAGATTACCTCCACACCTTCAATTTCATTGACTTTGTAAAGGGCAGGTTCGAGTCCGGATGGTTGTTGCTTCGGTAAATCAATCTGGGTGAGGTCTCCGGTGATAACAAATTTGGCTGAAGGGCCCATTCGGGTCAGGAACATTTTCAACTGAGCGGCTGTTGCATTCTGAGCCTCATCTAAGATTACGAATGCATTGTCAAGCGTTCGTCCGCGCATAAATGCAAGCGGAGCAATCTCCACAATTCTATTCTCCAGATAATAATTCAGTTTCTCCGGCTGGATCATATCATATAAGGCATCATAAAGGGGCTGGAGATAAGGATCCAGCTTTTCTTTCATATCGCCTGGCAGAAAGCCCAGATTTTCGCCAGCTTCCACTGCCGGCCGGGTAAGAATAATTTTCCTTACTTCTTTATTTTTTAGTGCACGTACTGCTAGTGCTACCGCAGTATAGGTTTTTCCCGTACCTGCAGGGCCTATGGCAAATATCATGTCGTTTTTGGTGCAGCTCTCCACAAGCCGGGCCTGATTCACGGTCCTCGCACGAATAATCAACCCACCATTACCGTGGACAATAATATCGTTATTTTGAGGTCCTTCTTCTTTCTCCTCTCCCTTGCTCATGATCCGGTCAATGATAGACTCTGTAAGGGTGCCATATCTGGAATGGTGGCTGATGAACGCATCAAGACTTTTCTCAAATCGTTGCAATTCCTTTTCATCTCCTTTAACGCGGATAGCCTGACCTCTTGCAATCAATTTTAACTTAGGGAAGTATTTTCGAATCTGCTCAAGCTTCGCATCATTCACTCCATACAGCTCAACGGGGTCTACCGATCGGATATCAATTACTCGTTCTGCCAAGGCGATTTGCTTTACTAAATTCTTAATTTTACTCCAACAAAATAACGTAATTTAGCGCTTAACCTGAATTAAAATTATCAACATTTTTACTTCTGATGCCAATCATAACGCTCACCTCTGACTTCGGATTGAAGGACCATTATGTGGGTACAGTCAAAGGGTCTATCTTCTCAGAATTGCCCGAAGCGCAGATTGTGGATATCAGTCACCTTATCCCCCCCTGTGATATTCTGCAGGGAGCATACATATTTTCAAATACCTGGTCACACTTTCCGGCTGGAACCATTCATATTGTTGCTGTAAATGCAATCAGCAGTATTGAACATCCTCATGTAGGAATCCTTCATAAGGGACATTACTTTATTGGAAATGACAATGGTTTATTTTCCCTGGTCTTTCCCTTAAAGCCTGAGCTTATTGTAGAGTTCAATTTAAGACAAGACAGCGACTCCCTGACTTTTCCAACACGGGATATTTTTGTAAAGGCAGCATGCCATCTGGCACGCGGTGGAACCTTGGAGATGCTGGGTAAGAGGAAGGAGAAACTCTCCGAGCGGAGCCGGCTTCACCAGCCCCCCGGAGAACTTAATATCCGTGGAAATATTATATACATTGATTCAGCCGGGAACCTGGTTACGGATATTACCCAGTCTGTTTTCAAAGAAACCGGAAAGGGAAGAAATTTTACGATTGAAATTGCAGGCTATAATATTGATAAGATTGTAGGCAAATATTCTGATGTGGCTGATGGGGAAATGCTCGCCTTTTTTAATTCAAGCGGATTTCTGGAAATAGCACAGAACAAAGGCAATGCAGTTAAATCCTTAAAAAAAACCATGAATGAAAGTATCCGGATCGAGTTCCATCCTGACCAGAATCGTTAAGATGACCTTCCATGTGGAGAAGATTGAAACCTTCCGGAAGATCTTCATGGAACGTAAGAACAATATAAGGCATTGCGATGGTTGTGTCTACCTCGAATTATTCCAGGATACCGAAAGACCGGAAATTTTCATTACTTATAGTAAGTGGATCTCCGAAGCTCATCTGGAGGCATACCGTACTTCCTCCTTATTTCAAGAAACCTGGGCGCTCACAAAAGTGCTTTTTTCGGAAAAACCGGAGGCTTGGAGTGTCAATTCCCTTATCTCCCTTGCCTGAGTTCAGGAGTACTTATTGAGAAGGACCATTAACTTCTCAGGAACTGCACATGGGGCCCTGGTCTTTGCATCACAGAATACGAGCACAACCTCTGCGGTATTCAACTTCTCCGCTTTATCATTAAAGGTCTCGAATTCAAAATAAATCCTGGCCCCTGAAACTTTTCGAATCAAGGTCTTAATGAAAAGCAGATCATCATAGAATGCCGGCTTTAGAAATTTAACAGAATAGGTATAGACAGGTAACAATATTCCTTCCTCCTCCATTTCACGGTAACTTACACCCATCGACCTTAAACATTCTACCCGGGCTACTTCAAAATATTGTGCATAATTCCCATAATAGACATAACCCATCCTGTCGGTTTCGCCATATCTGACCCTGATCTCTATTTCAGTCTGAACCATAATTCGGAAATAATAAAAGAAGAAGAACCTGGAAAAAAATTTTCTTGAAGATAGGCAAAAACCAATACCCAAAATAAAATGCTGTTTTCTTTTTTTAGCCAGATTTAATTTGTGGAAACCTCCCAAAATGCTTATATTGCAAGGAAAGCAAAGGGGTATAGCTGTTTCAGTCAGCTCATTAAGGGTTTCATTTCCAAGGTCAAAAAAGAAAAATAACAAGCAAAGATCAAATAATCTAAAAAGTCAAGGGCTTAAGAAAAATAATTTAATTTTTTTTTGTTCAAAAGTTAGAGTCCGGTATTTTTATTTGCATACATTTACAACTCGAAAAAAATCATTTGTAACAACATATAAATCCAAACCATTGAAAGCAAAATTGGAGAAATCGCATGAAAAAATTTGGGATAACTGTTTATCAATCATCAGAGACAACGTCAGCACACAGAGTTTTAAAACATGGTTCGAACCTATTAAAGCAGTAAAATTATCAGCAAGCGTTCTGACGATTCAAGTGCCCAGTCAATTTTTTTATGAGTGGCTCGAAGAGCATTATATCTCCCTGCTTAAAAAAACCATCCGGAAAGAACTCGGTGTAGACGGTAAACTGGAATACAGTATTATTATGGAAAATAACCATAACAGTACAAAGCCTTATACCGTTAAGATACCTACATCCAATTCAAGGGATATTAAAAACCCGTCGGTTTCCATGCCGATCGATTTAAATAAGAATACCATCCGGAACCCCTTTATCATTCCGGGACTTAAAAAAGTTAATGTTGAATCTCAACTGAATCCCAATTACTCCTTTGAAAATTTCGTTGAAGGTGATTGCAACCGCCTTGCACGTTCTGCTGGATATGCAGTAGCCAATAAACCTGGAGGAACTGCTTTCAATCCGCTTCTTATATATGGGGGGGTCGGCCTCGGCAAAACACACCTTGCTCATGCCATCGGAATTGAAATCAAAAGAAATTACCCAGGAAAAACAGTTCTTTACCTTTCTTCTGAAAAATTCTGTCATCAATTCATCGATGCTGTTAAGAATAACAACACCAACGATTTTATTCATTTCTACCAGATGATCGATGTCCTGATCATTGACGATGTTCAGTTCCTTGCCGGAAAAGATAAAACTCAGGATGTCTTCTTCCACATCTTTAATCATCTTCACCAAACAGGAAAGCAACTGGTTCTTACGGCAGACAAACCCCCGGTTGAAATGCAGGGAATGGAACAACGCCTCCTCTCCAGGTTCAAATGGGGTCTAAGTGCTGACCTGCAGGCCCCAAGTCTGGAAACCAGGATTGCCATCCTTGAAAAGAAACTTTATACGGATGGGATCGAACTTCCGAAGGAAGTAGTAGAATACCTGGCTTACAGTATTACAACCAATATTCGTGAACTGGAAGGAGCTCTTATTTCATTACTCGCTCAGGCTTCCTTGAATAAAAAGGCGATCACGCTCGATCTTGCCAAGAGCATGATTGATAAATTTGTCAAGAATACAGCTAGAGAGGTTTCCATTGACTATATTCAGAAAGTAGTTTGCGATTACTTCGATCTACCCATTGAGCTACTGAAATCAAAGACACGGAAACGTGAAGTCGTTCAGGCAAGACAAATTGCCATGTACTTTGCAAAAAATATGACAAAATCCTCTCTTGCTACCATCGGCATGCATTGCGGAGGAAAAGACCACGCAACTGTGCTTCATGCTTGCAGGACTGTCAATAACCTCATGGATACCGATAAGCGATTCAAAGCCTATATCGAAGAGTTGGATAAAAAGCTAAGCATTCAATAATTGTCATCAAAATGATAAAAAAAAGGAATCAGTGCTACTGATTCCTTTTTTTTTAATTTAGTATATCATTCTAAAGTGAGACGATTAGCCCATAGATCCGTATATAAGTACCTGAGGTTTTCCCTCTTCTATATGGCCCTGTCTTGTAATTCCGGTTTTGCCCAAATCTATAATTTCAAGACTTACTCACTCGACGAGGGTCTCTCTCAATCTGAAATTTCATGTATCCTCGAAGATAGCAGAGGGTATCTGTGGCTTGGAACAACTGGCGGCGGAGTTTGCCAGTTTGATGGCAAGGAATTTCATCCCTTTGAACAAAAAGACGGATTATCAGGGCAACTGGTTACTTCAGTGGCTGAAGACAAAAAAGGAAACGTTTGGGTAAGCACTACTTGGGGAGGTATCTGCTCCTATAATGGAAAAAAATTCAACTCCTTTCCTCAGAAAGACCTCCTCACCGATGAAACGATCAATCAACTTATTATTAATAACCAAGATCAACTGGTGTTATGTTCCAGAGGGAATATTGCCCTCTATGATGGTAAAAAAGTTAGAACCGTTTCAGAAGACAGCCCTACACTTAAAGAGAATAGCATAACCTGCGTTTATAAGGACTTTCTTGGGAATATCTGGATGGGAAGCCAGGCAGGCGTTTTCGTGCTGAAAGGACAAATTCTTCACGACTACAGGACAGATCCCATACTCGGAAAAGGGAACATCCTTTCCATAACTGGAGATAATGAAGGAAATCTATGGTTTGCCAAAGAAAACGGATTGATATACCATGTCGATACACATGCCTCCGAAAAATTTGAAAATCTGAAGGCCGTTGTTCAGGACACGATACTGATTCCTTCAGGTTCAACAATTTCTGCGTTGCACATAGACCGCAGAGGGCAATTCTGGGTCACAACCACTAACAATGGTATCTTCAAATTTTATAAAGGCCAAGTCAACCACTTTGACCAGAAAAGCGGACTTCCAACCAATAATATTCGCTGCATTTTTGAAGACCGAATCGGGTGTTTCTGGATTGGAACCAGTGGGGCTGGCCTCGTTAAGTTTATGGACCAGACTTTCAGCTATTATGAAAACCTGGAAGGGTTTCAGGAAAGTGACATTTTTGCGCTCTGCTCAGATCATACAGGGACCATGTGGGCTGGGACTCCCTCAAAAGGGCTCTATAGCTATGACGGGAACAAAACAGTTTCTTACTCTTCAAATCCTCTCCTGAAGGGATTCGGAGTGAGGGCAATATATTGCGATCATAACGGACTTCTCTGGATAGGCGGACCGAAAGGGATACGCAGCTTTGATGGACATGCTTTTAAAACTTTTACCCTCTCTTCAGATACTACTCCTCTCAATGTTTCCGTTTTTGCGGAAGACAGCTATGGGAATTTATGGATTGGAACCCGAGGACAAGGCGCTTTCCAGATAGACAATAAAAATAAGGTGAAACATATTGGTGCTGCTGAGGGACTTAAAAGCCCGTACGTTTATTCGATCTGCGAAGACAATGCGGGGAATATCTGGTTTGGCACAGGGATCGATGTGTACAAATATTCGCCAACAGGTCTCATCCAGGTTTATGGCCCTGAATCAGGCATTTGCAACGCATATATTGGAAGTATGGTGAAAGATAAATTCGGTGCCCTCTGGATGGGTACAGACCAATGTGTGATGAGGTATGACGGAAAAAAATTTACAAGTATTTCAACTGTGGATGGACTTTCCTCCGGAACCATTTACCTTTTGAATGTGGATGATTATGGAAACATCTGGGTTGGGAGCAATAAAGGCGTTGATAAAATTGAACTAAATCCAAATGGTCAAATTAAACGAATTCGGAATTTTGGAAAGACCGAAGGCTTTAGAGGTGTTGAATGTAACTCCCGCTCAACATGTATAGATAACAGTGGCAATCTCTGGTTTGGTACTATTAAGGGAGCAATCAGGTACAACCCCACGGAGGAAAGGGATTTTGATGAAATTCCTTCAGTTCATATCTCCAAGGTCCGGCTCTTTTATGAACTCACAGACTGGAGCACGTTCACAGACTCTACCAGTTCATGGGATTTTCTTCCTTTAAATCCTACCCTACCACATGACCAAAATCACCTTACTTTTGACTTTAAGGCCATCAACAAAACATCTCCCGATAATATCAAATACAGCTTTAAACTCCGTGGATTTGATCCCGATTGGAGTCCTGAAACTGAGACTCCATTCGCAACCTATTCTAACCTTGCCCCGGGCCACTATGTCTTTAGTGTAAAAGCTGCTAACAAGAGAGATGGGTGGAATGACATTCCCTCTGAATTCGCGTTTACCATCACTCGACCATACTGGCAGACCTGGTGGTTCATTGGATTATGTCTCTGTTCCCTGACTGGTTTATTATATACCTACAACAAATTCAGAAAACAAAAGCAGCAGGAAGAAAAAGAAGAACTAGAAAAGGTAATCAACCTAAGAACGGGAGAACTCGTGAGGCAAAAAGAAGAGAAAGAGGTACTGCTTAAAGAAATCCATCATCGGGTAAAAAACAACCTACAGGTCATTAACAGTTTGATCAGTATTCAATCATCTTTCATAGAAGATAAAAAATCCCTCGAGGTGTTTGAAGAATGTAAAAACCGAATTAGGGCTATTGCATTGATCCACGAAAAACTTTACAATTCAGAGGATTTCGGTAGGATAAACATCAAAGACTATATTCAGTTGCTTGTTCAGAGCATGATTAAAACCTACAATATCGATAAAAAGATTTCACTGATACTGGACCTGAAAATAGAGTTCCTTAACCTGAATACTACTGTCCCGCTTGGACTGCTGCTCAATGAAATTATATCCAACTCACTTAAGTATGCTTTTGTGGGTCAGGAAAGAGGAGAAATTGTAATTCGCCTTAATACAGCTACGGATATGAACAGCTTTGTGCTCATTATTGGTGATAACGGGAAAGGATATAATGGTAACCCGTTTGATGACCAGTTTCATCAAACCTTGGGCCTGGAACTTGTAAAAATTCTTGCAGATCAGCTAAACGGGTATATTGAGAAGATAGAAATGGATGGCACTTATTATAAAATGATTTTTAAAGCTCTGAAGAATTGATGCCTTCAAATTCCTGATTTCAAATGGTTAAAATTGTTATGGTTTGCCTTGGTAATATTTGCCGGTCTCCTCTGGCAGAAGAAATCCTTCGAAAAAAACTGAGTATAGCAAAGGTGAAGAATGTTATGGTTGATTCTGCGGGTACGGCAGGTTTCCATATTGGTGAGCATCCAGATAAAAGATCCACTGAAAATGCTCTCCGGCATGGTATCGATATTTCAAAACATCTTGGAAGACAGTTTTCCGTTCATGATTTTGATGATTTTGAAGTCATTTATGTGATGGACCATTCGAATCAGAAGGATGTACTCATCAAGGCTAGAAATGAGCACGATCGTTCAAAAGTCAGACTCATTCTGAACGAATCTTATCCAGGCGAGGATCGACCAGTCCCCGATCCATATTTCGGAGGAGAAGAAGGTTTCGAGCTGGTGTATAATCTGCTTGACGAGGCTTGTGAGGTTATCAGTGCTAAATTTAAATAATAAACTAACGCTGATGACTAGCGGTAAACTGTATTTAATTCCGGTACCCTTGGGAGAAAACAACCCGGAGGAAGTAATACCGGGTTTTAATGTTGCAGTCATTAATACACTCGGAGAATTTATAGTTGAAGATCTGCGCACGGCACGAAGACATTTAAAGCTTATGGGAATGAAAAAACCCATAGAAAGTCTGATCTTTCATGAAGTCGGGAAACACACAAACCCTGACCTTTATCTCTCCTATCTTAAAAACATTTTTCAGGGTGAAAGCATTGGTGTGCTATCAGACGCAGGATGCCCTGGTGTGGCAGATCCCGGAGCAGCAATCGTGGCCCTGGCCCATCAAAAAAACATCCAGGTAGTTCCTTTGACAGGCCCCTCCTCCATCCTCCTTTCCCTGATGGCATCTGGTTCAAATGGTCAACAATTTTGTTTTCACGGATACCTCCCTAAGGAAAGACCAGACCGAATCCGTAGAATAAAGGAACTGGAAAAGCAGGCGACTCAGCTTCGGCAAACCCAGATTTTTATTGAAACCCCATTCCGGAATGACCATATGCTGGAAGACCTACTCCGGGAATGCAAAGATCAAACGCTTCTCTGTATTGCATGCGACATCACCCTTCCTTCCCAATTGATCCAAACACAAAGTATTGATAATTGGAAAAAAAACAAGCCTGAGCTCCATAAACGACCCTGTGTCTTCCTATTCTGCACCGGAGAACAGCTATGATTTTCGGTTTATAATCCTTACTTTTACTATTCGTATGGGCCTGAATCATCTGATTTTAAAACTAATCGTGCTCCTTTTCTTGGTTTCCACAGCCGGATCAGCCTTGAAGGCTCAGGCTTTGGTTGCCCATGCAGGATCGACTGCTCTTGTTTGCGACAGCGGTTCAGCCACCATTGGGGGAACTCCGGCAGCAACAGGAGGAAAATTGCCTTATACTTATTCCTGGACCCCATCGTCAGGACTAAGCAGTACATCCGTTTCTAATCCGGTTGCCACTATAGGTGCCAGCCCGACCATGACTTATACCCTGACCGTTACAGATTCAGCCGGTACGACCAGCTCTTCAACAGTAACCGTATCTTATTATAGTATGTGGTATGCTCATGCGGGATCAGCTCAATCTTTCTGCGGAGGCGTCGGCCTAAGTGCAACAATTGGTGCCGGGAATCCTACCGCAGGCCCGACTTATTCCTGGTCCCCCGCAACAGGCTTATCTTCCACCACCTCGCCTTCCCCGGTTGCCACCCCAACAGTCACAACTACTTATACAATGACTGTTGATCAGGGAACTTGTCCACCTCATCAGGAAACAGTTACGGTTACAATACATCAGCCCCCCCCGGTTAGTGCAGGGCATTGGACCGTTATTTTCATAGGCGAAAAAACAACTCTTCACGGTTCAGGAGCATCCGTCTATTCCTGGAGTCCATCAGGAAGTATCAATTATAATGGTTCTGCTAATCCCGACGCCGAACCTCTCTTAACAACAACTTACACTGTTCAGGCAAAAGACTCCTACGGGTGCGTTGGACAGGATACAGTTACTGTCTTTGTGATTCAGGATAACTCCGTAATTATATACAACACTTTTACTCCGAATGGAGACGGCAATAATGATACCTGGTATATTGGTAATATCCTCTCATTTCCTAATTGCAAACTTGATATTTATAACCGGTACGGAAAGCTAGTCTATACGAAGGTGGGATATATGAATGATTGGGATGGTACAAATCAGGGCGAAAAGCTGCCTGACGCAACTTATTATTATAAACTGGATCTGGGAGATGGAAGTAACCCCTACAAAGGTTCTGTTTCAATTATCCGATGAAAGAAGATGAAAAAGAAAACTCTTACACTTCTGATTGTTATATTATACACATTTCTGCTTCAGGGCTTCGCCCAGCAGCTCCCTGCCTATACACAATCCTCTAATTATTACATAGCTTATAATCCAGCGTTTACTGGAGTCAAGAAGAATATTAATGTATTGTTGGATTACAGGAATCAATGGTATGGCTTTGAAGGTGCTCCTGTCACCCAGAGTTTCATGATAGACAGCCGTCTATTGAAAGGCAAAGTTGGAGTTGCGGGTGGCATTGTTAGTGATGAAACTGGACCTTATAAACGAATTAGTTATTCTCTCAATGCAGCCTACCACATCCATTTCCCTGATGTAGAGCTTTCCCTTGGTGTTGCCGGAAATGACACCAAGACATTTTGGGATTCGAGACTTGTATCTGTCCATAACTCCGGTGATCCTGCGGTTGACCGCAATTATGTTGAATACAAATGGATACCCAATGCCTCCTTTGGAGGGTTGATATACAATGACCGCTTCCACTTCGGACTATCCATTATCAACATGCTTGAAGAGCATGCCATATTCTTTAAGGATGACCCTGGCCATACTGCCAAATATACCATGTCTCCAAACTACTATTTCAATGTGGGATATAATTACTCAGCTAATCCGGAATTCATCTGGGAGAACAATCTTATTGCAATGTATAATGCGGCCAGTCCAATCAACATTGAATACAACTTAAAGCTGAATATAAAGAAAGTGGTTTATATCGGAACTGATATCCGCCTGGGAGATGCCATCGCTATACAAGGAGGCTGGGTGCTGATGGGAAAAATTCAGATCGGATACTCTTATGACTTTGTTACTTTTCCCTTGGGAAGTTATCAGAAAGGGACCAACGAAATTACAATCGTATACAAAACAAATGTCAGGCCAGATGGCCGCTACCGTCATAACAATGAATTTGTGCATCAGAAATATTTCCTTTTCTGAAGATGTCAATGCTAAACCATTTCCTATGCCTTCCTTCGATATCGTAAGCAAACTGGACCATCAGACTCTTGACAATGTATTAAACATTGCCCGTAAGGAAATTGTGAACCGGTTTGACTTCAGGAATTCTAAAACTGAAATAAATTTCAATAAGAAGGACCTCCTTATCTCCCTTCTTACGGAAGATGATATGAGAATGAATTCAATAATAGACGTAATCCGGAGCCGGATGGCAAAGCAAAATATTGATCCTACATGTCTGGATGCGGGGAAGGAAGTTTATGCCTCCGGAAATATGGTAAAGAAAGATGTGAAAGTTAAAGAAGGTATTGATAAGGATACAGCCAGGAAAATTATCAAGGACATAAAAGACAGCGGATTAAAAGTGCAGGCTCAACTAATGGATGATCAGGTACGAGTCACGGGAAAAAAAATTGATGAATTACAAAAAATAATTTCCCTTGTGCGCCAGAAATCATACGAGCTCCCGGTTCAGTTTGTAAACATGAAGTAGAGCCTAAAGGGACACCTTCAGAGCAACTTGGGAATAAACACAAGCCCTCCTATAATTAATGCAATTAGAGCTGCAATCAGGACTGCTCCAGCTGCAATGTCTTTAGCTCTGCCAGCAAACTCGTTAAATTCAGGAGAAATCAGATCTATTGTAGTCTCCAGAGCAGAATTGAGCATTTCAGAAACAAAAACAAGGGCTATTGCAAAAAGAATGGCTATCCACTCAATCTTTGTTATATCCAGATAAAAGCCAGCCGAACAGGCTAAGATTGCTGACACCAAATGAATCCAGGCATTAGATGGCTTTGAAAAGAAAAAGCCAAGGCCTCTGAATGCAAAACCAAAACTCCGAATTGTACGCACTAAATAATTACCTTTTCCCTGTTCCATATCCTATTGAGTTTGATAACACCAATAAGGTGTAATAACTGAGTGCTAAAAATACTGAAAAAGAGAGTGTCATCCCAAAAGACTGCACGTGATGCAAGGGATGTAAGAACTGCGCAGCTATAGACTTACTCAGAGCAAGAGGCCTGGCAATCAGATCCCAACTATTCCACCGGAGTACTCTTCAGACATAAATCCCAAAACTACAGAGGATTAATATGCATACCAGCAAGGAAGAAGAAAGCCATTAGAGGTCTCGTTTAATCCTTATCTTTAATGTGTGCTCAACAAGGTCTTCATCTCCTTCATTTTGATTCTATATCAAGGTTATAGCCTGTTGGCGCAAACAGGTGTCGTAACCTCCAATTCCGCCTTTTCTTCGGGGGAGGAACTCCATTTCAAGGTCATTTATAATTGGGGGGCTATCTGGCTTGAATCTGCTGAAGCAACCTTTGCCGTATCCCCTGCCCTTGTGAAGGGAAGATCCTGTTATCATTTGATAGGAACAGGCTTTACCTACCCGAAATACGCCTGGTTCTATAAGGTTCAGGATGAATTTGAAACTTTCCTCGATTCTTCAAGCTTTCGCCCCTTGCGTTTCCGGGCAAATATTCAGGAAGGAGGCAAAAAGGAAAAACATGATTACTTCTTTAATAATATTACTAAGAAAGTCTACACTTCTATCCAAAGAGGGAAAGCCCATACCCGGGTTGACAGTATGAATATCGCATCTAATACTATTGATGTACTTACTGCTATCTATTATGCGCGAAATATCGATTATTCCAATTGTAAAGTGCGGGATACTGTGAGTATCTCCTTGCTTCTCGACAACAAACTCTATCCGATATACGTAAGATATCTGGGAAAGGGCGTTTACACCGATAAGGATCTGGGTAAATTCAATTGCATCAAATTTAGTCCCCTCCTTGTCGAAGGAACCATATTCCGGGGAGGGGAAGGAATGACCGTTTGGGTGACTGACGACAAGAATAAGGTTCCTCTTTACGTGGAGACACCTATCATCGTAGGCACCGTAAAGGTGAAACTATTCAGCTATAAGGGACTAAGGAATCCAGAGACTTCACGAATCAAATGACTAATCAGGTATTCTTGTTGGAAAGGTTAACGCGGAGTTGGTTATTTCTGTATTGCATCTAGTATTTCCTTGCTCAATGGCTTTATGGCCGAAGGATAATACCCCAATAGCTCTCCTTTTTCACTGATGAGATATTTGCAGAAATTCCAGGAAGGGGCCTGATCATTCCATCCATTCAGTTCTTTTCGGGTCAACCATTTGTATAGTTCGCATTGATCCGATCCCACCACAGATATCTTTTCAAACATCTGAAAACTCACTCCATAATTTTTAGTGCAGAATTGTTCTATTTCTTTATTGGTTCCAGGCTCCTGGTGCAGAAAATTATTGGCAGGAAAGCCAAGCAATACAACCTTGTCTCCATAAGCTTTGTTTAATTTTTCAAGATCTTCGTATTGAGGAGTGTACCCACATTTCGAAGCCGTATTAACAATAAGGATTTTCTTCCCTTTGTACTTGGAAAAATCAATAATGGTTCCATCCAGACTCTTCAATTTGAAATCGTAGATTGAAGTTGTAGCCATTTTAGATGTGTCACCAACCGGACGCAATTTAATAACCTGCTTACAACCGGTGTTCAGCAGCAATAAACTCCAAAAGGAGAAAATGATTTTTTTCATGCTTAAAATTACAGATTATTCTTTAGTCGGATCAGATCCTTCTAACATAGCAGGATCGCTGGAAGCTTCAATCTCTCCAGAAAACTGTTCACTGGTTCCGGTTTTTACCAACTTCCCCCGGTCATCCCACTCGTAATACATTCCAGTTGGAGTTCCACGTTCAAAGGTTCTTTGGATCTTCCGTTTCCCGTTAGGAAAGAACTCTAAATACAAACCATCCATTTCCCCATCATCATAATAAATTTCCTTCTCCTTTTTACCATCCGGATAATATGCAATCAGCTGCCCTGTGCGCCTGTTTCGTTCGTACCGGCATTGCATCTGAATCTTCCCAGATTCATGCCATGTAATGAATTCTCCTTGCTGTTTGCCTTTATGGTAGTTCATCATGAACTTTCTTTTTCCGGAAGGGTAGTATTCCATACTAGTACTATCGAGTTTACCATTCACGTAGAACTGCTGCTCCTTAAGAGCTCCGTCAGGGTACCAAGTACGACTTATTCCCTCCTCTTTTCCGTCCAGATAAAAAGCCTGCTCAAAAAGTCGACCATTCTCATACCACTTCTCCCGAAGGCTGTCGTGGTGATCATTCTCATATTTCCCTTTTTCTTTAATGCTACCGTCGATATAATACTTCGTATAATTCCCTTCTTTTCTTCCATTGTTATAGATGATTTCTTCTATTTTGATTCCTTTCTCATAAGAGCTACTTAGTCCCTCTTTGCGGTCATCCCTATATGATTTAATAGACTCCAGTGAACCTGACTCATCCCATTTGGTCCATGTACCTTCCTTTTTATCTTCGCGATAGGCTCCATCCTCCTTTGTTTTTCCATTCTGATACCATTTTACAAATCGTCCGTCACGCAAACCGTTCCTGTACACATAACTTTCTTCCAAATTGCCGTTAGGATACCATTTTTGGTAATCTCCGTCGGGCTTATCAGCACTGAATAGTGTTTTGGAAAGCACCCCACCCTGTGAGTTCCATATGGTCCAAAGGCCGGATCGTTTACCAGACACGTAAAATCCGCTTACTTTTGGTTTTCCACTCTCGAACCATTCTTGGTATTTACCATCCCAAAGACCGTTATTAAAGCTTTCTAATTTTATCAAATTTCCTGTTTCATCAAAGCTTTTCCATTCTCCTTGCTTCAAATAATCAGCAAAATTACCCTCCAGTTTTTTCTTGCCATTAGCATACTTTTCGAGATAGGAACCTTTCTTCTTAACAGCTTGTTGAGCTGTACAATCGGCCCCAGGAAATACATAAGCCACAAAAAACAAAAAAAGGAAGATTTTCGTGCTCATTTTCATAATAGGCAGTGTTTCTCAAAATTAGAGTTATTAAAACGATGCCGGTGGGTCTTAACGCTGCGTTTATCAACATCCCTGATTGGGGCTGTACATACTATTAAGACTCAAATACAGGAGGTTTTCAACATCCAGGAACTAAATAGCAGGCACTGTTCACAATAAAATCAAGTGCCACCTAATGGTCTGGATTAAAAGTGAATGCAAATCATCCTTATCTTAGCCTTTCATTTTGCAATTTCAAACCGAATACTATGAATATAGAATTTAACAAAAACGAAGATAAGCTCAGATTATTAATCTCTTCCATGGAGAAGAAACTGGAAAAGATATATCTAGGTGGTGGAAAGACTCGTATTGAAAAACAACATGATCAAGGAAAACTCACCGCGCGTGAACGCATTGAGTTTTTGCTTGATCCAGATAGACCAAATATTGAAATTGGAGCATTTGCAGGAGAAGACATGTATCAGGAGCATGGAGGTTGCCCTGCTGGAGGAGTAGTTGTCGTGATTGGGTATGTGAAGGGCCGTCAAACTATTGTAGTAGCCAATGATGCAACTGTAAAAGCTGGTGCATGGTTCCCAATTACAGGAAAGAAAAGTCTAAGGGCCCAAGAAATTGCAATGGAAAACAGACTCCCAATTATTTATCTGGTAGACAGTGCCGGAGTCTTCCTTCCCATGCAGGATGAAATTTTTCCAGATAAGGAGCACTTTGGAAGGATATTCAGGAATAATGCAATCATGTCTTCTCAGGGAATTATTCAGATTTCAGCTATCATGGGAAGTTGTGTTGCCGGAGGAGCTTACCTTCCAATTATGAGTGATGAAGCCTTGATTGTGGATAAGACGGGAACTATTTTCCTTGCTGGCTCCTATCTTGTTAAGGCTGCTATTGGCGAAACGATAGACAATGAGAGTTTGGGAGGTGCCACCACCCAATGCGAAATCTCCGGGGTTACCGATTACAAATGTACAGATGATAAAGATTGTCTGACTAGGATCCGGACGATCATGGATAAAATAGGTGAAAATGATAAAGCAGGTTTCAACCGCACTACCTCTCAATTGCCTGCCAAAGATGTTCAGGAATTAATGGGAATCATACCTGATACACGTGATAAACAATATGACATGCTGGATGTAATTGCCCGCCTTGTCGACAATTCAGAGTTTGAAGAATACAAAGAAGGGTATGGACAAAGCATTCTTTGTGGCCTGGGTAGGATTGATGGCTGGGCTGTTGGAATTATAGCGAACCAACGAAAAGTTGTAAAAAGCAAGAAAGGGGAGATGCAGTTTGGGGGAGTAATTTATTCAGACTCTGCAGATAAGTCCGCAAGGTTTATAATGAACTGTAACCAGAAAAAAATTCCACTTGTATTCCTTCAAGATGTGACCGGATTTATGGTTGGATCGAGGTCCGAGCAGGGTGGTATTATTAAAGATGGTGCCAAAATGGTCAATGCTATGAGCAACTCGGTTGTTCCCAAATTCACTGTGATAGTGGGTAATTCTTATGGAGCCGGCAACTATGCAATGTGTGGAAAAGCCTATGACCCTCGCCTTATTATTGGCTGGCCAACTGCCCAATTAGCCGTGATGGGAGGAGCCCAGGCAGCCAAAGTGCTCGTGCAGATTGAAATTGCTTCGTTGAAAGCTAAAGGAGAATTAATCACTCCTGAAGTCGAATCTGAATTATATAACCGTATTAAGGACAAATATGATGCACAGGCGTCACCTTACTATGCAGCTGCACGACTTTGGCTAGATGCTATTATCAACCCAATTGACACGCGTAAATGGATTTCTATGGGAATAGAAATGGCTAACCATGCGCCGATTAAACAGGCTTATAATGTTGGTGTAATCCAGACCTGAAGTATGGTGAATGGTCTAACTCCTATGCTGCCCGGTCAACCCTAACATTTCTTCGACTTAGAACCTTCAGGAGCATTGCATAAATTTGCACTTTGGTGTAATTACAGCGCAATTCCGATTCCTTCAAATGAAGGTAAATCGTATTCGAAGCTAAGCCTTTACTTTTGTGGATCTGATTTCTGAAGATACTCCACAAACGATCTGTATCCTTTGCAATTTGTTTCCCATTTTTGCGATGAGAGATCGTTCTGAACTGATAAAACTGTCTTTCTTTCAAATCTACAAATCCACAAAATCGTTGAGCCAATTCTTCCTCTTTTTTTCCAATCCGTTTACCCTCTGTAATCCGGAGCATTCTACTCAGAGGAACTTGCTCAATCGGACGGATCCTTAGTTTCCTTCCCTCCGCTTCAATTCCAACCATTTTGATCGGCTCTCTACTTTCAGTTTTTCCTAAGCTTGGCTTCATTTCGGAAAAGGTTTCAGAGAATAATGATTCAGCGTCTTGTTTTAAGAGTTCATCATCACATCGCACAATCATGTTTCGGATATCTCCAAGGTATTTATTTACGGTAACCCTGCTGATTCCCGTAAGCTCAGCAATTTCGACTGCAGTCTTTTCTTCACAGAATAGTTTGAGTATGAGTTTAAATTTAGCCTCACTGATGTGAGCCCTCCGGAAATATTTGTTTTTCATAGGTCTACGGGTTAAGTCTTAGGTTGTCTTAGGTTGTCTTTAGTTTTTATAAATCAAAAGTAGTAGAACAACTATCGAATTCAGACGACATATTTAAAAATGTTTGACACTCATTTTCATCAAAAACAGAGCAAACCCACAATGGAGAAAGCCTAACAAGCACCATGATTAAACATTATTAATAGTTGAAATGAAAAAAGAAAATTCAATGCTTTGAAAAAGAGAATGGATTATTTATTGAGTTTGAGAAACCTAAATCTGGCGATTAGCCAATTCTCAAAAGGGTAAAGTTCGGAAGAGAGTGGTTCCCACTTATAATTTTCATTCCCTCTGAGTAATTCCAATGATTTTTCCAGTTTAGTTTTGACCCTGTGTCCTGAAAAACCTTCATGCTCAAGTAATCTTAAGGTTTTTAAGATCAGTTTCCCTCTAAGCTTCATCTCTCTCTCAGGAAATGAACGCTCGACGTGTTTAAGAAGGCCCAACACTTGTGTCGAAGCCTCATCAAGCAAACCCATATCCACGAGGGTCTGAATTTTAAGTATCCGAATACTTACATCCCAGCCTTGTTTGTCTTTTGACAACTGCAACTTATAATTAAGTAAGCGAAGTGCTTCTTTATACTTCTTATTCACATAGAAAACACTGGCTTGATAAAAAAGATATTTTGCAAATGAAAAATCACCAATCTCCTTCTTTACACTCCTGAGTAATTCCTGGCTTAGCCTTTGACAATGGGTCCAATCAAGATCATAAAATCTCGCTAAGAATTCATAATCAATGGAAGCGAAATAATTAACGGAATTTTTGGCACAAAGCTTTTTGGCGGAAATGGCATACGCGATAGCCTGGTCATAGAGACCTATCCGGATATCGCAGTTCGAAAGATAGATATAAGCTATTGCCAATCTTCGCTTTCTGTAAACAGACTTATTGCACTGGATAATCTTAAGCATTTCGATTGCGGCTTCCTGAGCCCGCTCAACTTTGTTGAGGCTATCATAATACATCGCCTCAAGTTGCTTTGTATAATATTGAATCATTGCGGAGCCTGTCAAGCTAATTTCCCTTTGAAGAAATGTAATATTTCTTTTTAGAAATTTTTGCATGCTCAGTTGATTTGATTTAGAATGGTGAACATTTCTGATCACTGCCAAATAATAGCAATCCACGGCTTTAGCCAGGGCCTCGTCACAGCGTTGGTAGAATGCGATTTGTTTACCAATTTCAATTAGAACCTTTTCCCCTTCTCTCAGGCCAAGCATCCATTTTTTATATTTCAGCTGCTCCACCAAAATAGAGTAGAGTTCGTACTTCTTGGAGAGTCTTATAATATCCTCCATTTCAGAAGTCAGGAATGAACTGTTATCTGTCCCTGAAAGTAAAAGAATATGGAATAAGGCTACTTTCCTTCGAATGATAATAATATATTTATCAAGCTCATCCAACCCCGTATCCCGCTTTTCCGTTCCAGTATCCATAAGTATTAAATTTTCTACCTTCTTCTGAAGTCGAGATTTCAATTTCTGGATTCCATTATAGTTCATTGACCCATATATAACGCGGGAACAATCCTCCAGGCTGGGAATCTCCTCCTGGCTCTGCAAAAGCAAATCAGCCAACTTCATCAACTGTGTGTCTGGATCCTTTCTTACTGAAAAATAATGTAGATAGTCCCGAAACATTTTTAACTGAGGGCTTGATAATCTACGTAATAAGTCGTGGACTTTGTTCATCAGAAACAGTTATGAGGGTCAAGATATAGTTCCAAATTTATATTAATATTTCGCTCTAATATTAACAATTGTTTAGGTTAACAGCAATTTAATAAAACAAATGAGTGTCAAAGTTATCTTGTTTTGTCTCTGATATATCACTATTTCAACCCGTACTTTGTATCAGTTGAGGAAAACCATTGAAACTGCGGGAGACACTTTCAATGCTTCTCTTTAAGTACTATGCACTTTTTATGTTTCAGAACCAGCAAACCATCATTCATTTCTTTTAACCACTAACAACTTAAGATTATGAAAACGAAAACCAATTTATTTTTAACCGTAACTCTCGCAATAGCTTTGCTATCATTCGACAAAACGGCATTTAGCCAGGCTAATGAAACTGAAAATCCAACGGCTCAAAAAGCTTTTTTGTCCACTCAACAAATCACTAACTACCTTAATCAGCTCGGTTATACAGTGCTCTCAGTCTCTCTGAATGCTGATGGAAGCGGAAACTATGATGCTGTTGTTGCAGGTGGTCAAATTCTTATTCTTCATGGACTTAGTATTGTTGCCGTACAAAATCTTCCTAATTAATCTAAGCAACCTAGATTCTCATATTTAATACTTAGCCGGAAACTCTAAAGAGTTTTCGGCTTATTTTCTGAGTCAAAGATTTTATCTCTTTAAGATGAGGGTCTAAAAAATTCCTATTTGTCATTTCTCTGATAGGGTATCAGCGCTAATTTTGTTGGTATAATTACTTTTTAGCACAAACACATTAAAATATTAACCATCATGAGAGAAGTAAAATTGTTTTGGGAAGGTTTATGGGACATCACTGAAAAAAAAGCTCCATTAAACGTTCCAGAAAGCGGTGGAATACTAATGCTTATCGATGCACAATTTACGCCCAACAAAATTGGCTTCGATACAACCTCCTACAAACTGATTGACTTGTATGATTCTCCAAACATGTATGATACTGTAATGAATACCAATCGGTTCCATCATTGGAAGAGGGAGGCTGAAAATCGGTTGTTATTAAAAATTGCAAAAGTTGAACCTGCAGAAGACCGCGCTCATCTCCTGAGTCTCCTTACTGGAAAGTCAGATTCCCCTGCAAATATAATTCTCTCCAATATAGGTTATAAGCTTCCACTTAAAGCCTACTATTCAGCTCCAATCGAAGAATCTGCAGTCTAAAAAATGGTCTTTTTACTAAGCAATGACTTTCTTTTCTAACCTTCTTTATATTTTCTTAAAACTCCCTCCCAATTAGGTGATGCTTCAACAAATGCTTGAATCTGCCAGACCGAATATCCTAGTTTATTGATTTTTGTACTAAATATGAAATGATTTGGCCGGCCGAAAAAATGGCTTTTGCCAATTCCACTTAATTGGCTTACTTTTAACTTTTCTTAATCGTCAAAATTTTAGTCAATGAGCAATATAATCGTATTGGGTGCAGGAATGGTTGGTAGTGCTATGGCGCTAGACCTCGCAAAAAAACATAAAGTTACCCTTGCAGATCTTAGTGAACAAGCCTTACTGAAAAGCAAGAACCGGAACAATGCCATTTCCACAATTGTTTTGGATGCCAAGAACACTGCATTATTAAAAACTACTATTCAGCCATTCGATATTATTGTCTGCGCAGTACCAGGATTTATGGGGTTTCAAACACTTAAATCCATTATCGAAGCAGGTAAAAATGTAGTTGACATTTCTTTCTTTCCCGAAAATGTTTTCGAACTAGATGCTCTTGCGAAGCAGGAAGGAGTAACTGCAATTACAGACTGTGGAGTTGCTCCAGGCATGGATAATCTCATTTTGGGATATTACAATGCAAAGATGCAATTAACTGATTTCGAATGTCTTGTTGGTGGACTGCCAAAGGTCAAAAAATGGCCTTTCAACTACAAGGCACCCTTTTCACCAGTGGATGTAATTGAAGAATATACCCGTCCTGCACGATATGTTGAAAATGGTCAGGTGATAACCAAATCAGCTATGAGTGATATTGAGCATATTGAAATGAAAGGTGTTGGAACTCTTGAGTCCTTCAACTCTGATGGGTTGCGTTCCATCATTTTTACAATGCCCAACATTCCTAATATGAAAGAAAAGACCTTGAGATATCCTGGTCATATTGAGAAAGTATTGGCCCTTCGGGAATCTGGATTTCTGAGTAAGGTTCCAATTAAAATAAATGGTGTGGACATTACCCCATTAGACTTTACATCCAAAATTCTTTTTAGTGAATGGAAGCTGGGTGATGAGGAGGAGGAGATTACTGTTATGAGAGTGAGTGTACAGGGAACTGAAAAAGGAGTTGAAAAAAAAATAACCTATTATCTTCATGATGAGTATGATGCAACCACTCAAACCTCTTCCATGGCACGTACCACAGGCTATACAGCTACAGCAGCTGTCAATATGTTCCTTGATGGATTGTTTACCGAAAAGGGGGTTTTTCCACCAGAGCTGGTTGGAAAGCATGAAGCCTGCTTCAACTACTTCATCAGTTATCTGAAGGAACGAAAAGTAATTTATCGCAAGGAAGAACTTGTTTTAAACAAAACTCCTTTAGTTGCTAAAGTTGACTGATTATTAGTTCAACTTATACTTTACGGTTCCAAGCACTTCTAATGAAGCCAGAAACTCGTTGCTTGGATTAATTTTCACCTTTCGGGATAGCAAGTCAACCAGAATGCCCTCCTCTGTGTCCCTTACAAGAAATTTCAAACTACAATTCTTGGGATGGTCTTGTTTGGAATTGCTTTCAATCAGTACATTTAATTTCTGAATGAATTCTTCGGATACATCCGGAAGGTTTAGCTGAAGTGTGAGGCTTTTGGCAAGTTTATCCCTTAGTGTCGAGAGCAGTTGTATGGATGCCACCTTCAATTCAAGATTGTCAGCCTGGCCGAAACGTTCTCCTATTTTACCTTTCAAAAACACCAGATCTCCAGCCAGAATTGATGTGCGGAATAACTGATAACTGTCTCCGAACAATGCCACTTCGAAAGAATCTGTATAATCTTCAATCGTGAAGATCATAAAAGGCTTTCCAGTTTTAGTGGTGCGATGCGTAACAGAGGTGATCATTGCCCCGATAGTGATATCTCGATTTTTAAATTTTGCCAGATCTTTAAGGTCGGAGACTTTATTGTGGCAAAAATTTTCCAATTCTATTTTATAGTTATCCAGTGGATGACCAGAAATATAAAACCCGATGACATCCTTTTCGAATTTAAGTTTAATTAGACTGTCCCATGGTTCCACCACAGGGAATTTAGGTTCCGGCATCTCGGCACCTTCTCCGGCCTCTTCACCAAAAAGTGAATGCTGGCTAGAATTTAGGTTTTCCTGATGCGTGTTACCATACCTGATCATTTTTTCAAGGAAAGTATTTCCATCTGCGTCCGGGATAAAATATGTAGCCCGATGTATCGTGTCAAAAGAATCGAATCCCCCTGCATATGCAAGACTTTCAAAGGTTTTTTTATTGGCTGCACGCAGGTTTATCCTCCGTACGAGATCAAAAACACTGACATAAGGTCCTTTGTTGATTCTCTCTTCGACTAATGAGATAACAGCAGCCTCCCCCACTCCCTTAACCGCGCCTAAGCCGAAACGAATCTGACCTTTTTTATTAACGGCAAACTGGTATTCACTTTCATTCACATCAGGGCCAAGGACGGGAATCCCCATACGTTTGGCTTCTTCCATGAAGAATGTAATTTTATCAATATTACTAAGATTATGGGTAAGTACAGATGCCATGTACTCCGCAGGATAATGAGCTTTAAGAAAGGCCGTTTGAAATGCAACAAAGGCATAACAAGTAGAATGTGACTTATTGAAGGCGTATTGCGCAAAAGCTTCCCAGTCGACCCAGATTTTTTCGGCAATCTTTTCATCCATCCCATTTTTACGTATGCCTTCCACAAATTTATACTTCATTTTATCAAGGGTGGCCTTGTCTTTTTTACCCATCGCTTTCCGGAGAACATCGGCGTCACCCTTTGTAAAACCAGCGAGTTTTTGCGAGAGCAGCATGACTTGTTCCTGATAAACAGTAATACCATAAGTATCCTCCAGATATTCTTTCATTTCGGGAAGATCATAAGTAATAGTTTCTTTCCCGTTTTTACGCGCAATAAAGTTTGGAATATATTCAATTGGCCCTGGACGGTATAATGCGTTCATCGCAATGAGGTCCTCAAATTTATCGGGATGCAGGGCAATGAGATGCTTTTGCATTCCAGGAGACTCGAACTGAAATGTCCCATTGGTCTCACCTCGTTGATAAAGTTCTAAAGTTTTTTTATCATCCAGCGGGATAGTATCAATATTGATATCAATTCCATGGTTCTGTTTAATCAATCTAAGCGCATCACGAATAATGGTCAACGTTTTCAGGCCCAGAAAATCCATCTTGATTACACCCGCTTCCTCAATTACTTTTCCATCATACTGGGTAATAAGCAGCGCACTGTCTTTAGATGTAGAGATCGGGATAATTTCTGTAAGGTCCTTAGGGGCAATAATGATCCCAGCTGCATGGATTCCTGTACCTCTTACAGAGCCTTCAAGGATCAAGGCTTCGCGAAGGACATCCGCCTGGATATCCTTTCCTTTATGGATTTCACGGAGTTTTTTTACATCATCGAGTTCTTCCTTACTCAAGCCTTCCTTCTCTTCCAGACTTTTTTCTCCAGAGATTGGAGCGTTAATCAAACGTTTCAGTTCAATGCCTGGTCGTTCCGGAACGAGTTTGGCCAAGGCATTGGAATCCTGCAAAGGCAAGTCGAGTACACGTGCGACATCCTTAATGCTCATTTTAGCAGCCATCGTACCGTAAGTCACGATTTGAGCTACCTGGTTTCGGCCGTACTTTTCAACCACATAATCAATCACTTTCTGCCTGCCTTCATCATCAAAATCAGTATCTATATCGGGCATACTCTTTCGGTCGGGATTCAGGAATCGTTCGAAAAGCAGGTTATATTTTATTGGATCAATATTGGTAATTCCGATGCAGTATGCTACTGCTGATCCTGCTGCAGATCCCCGGCCAGGTCCAATCAACACACCAATATCGCGACCGGCACGGATAAAGTCGGCAACAATAAGAAAGTATCCGGCAAAACCCATAGTGCTTATGGTAAAAAGTTCAAACCTGATCCGTTCTTCTATTTCCGGGGTAAGTTCCTTATATCTTGCAATTGCACCTTTATAGGTCATATCCTTGAGGTATTCATCCTGCGAAGTGAACCCATTTGGTATTTTAAAATGAGGGAGCAGTATATCCTGCTTGAGCTTGAGGGGAGTTATCTTGTCAACAATTTCATTAGTATTATCTATGGCCCCGGGTATGTCGCTGAAGAGTTCTGACATTTCAGCGGTTGTTTTGAAATAGAACTGATCATTGTAAAACGCAAAACGTTTTCCTTTTGAAAACCCTTCTTCATCACTAAATTCTTTCATACTGGGGGTACTTTGCTTTTCGCCAGTATTGATACAAAGCAGAATATCATGTGCATTAGAATCAGCTTGATCTACATAATGTGAATCATTGGAAGCTATAATTTTTACATTGTGTTTCATAGCAAAGCGAAGCAGTACTTCGTTCACTGTATTCTGTTCAGGGATACTGTGACGCTGTAGTTCCACATAATAATCCTCTCCAAAAACATCGAGCCACCATTTGAATTCCTTTTCTCCTTCCGTCTCGCCCTTTCGTAGAATAGTCTGAGGCACCGATGCTCCGAGACAACAAGTAGTCGCAATTAGTCCTTTATGATATTGAAGAATCAATTCTTTATCAATCCTGGGATATTTCCCATAGAGCCCTTCCATATATCCCAGGGAGCACAATTTCACAAGATTTCGGTATCCTTCCGCATTTTTGGAGAGGAGGAGCTGGTGCCGTCTTACATCTTTATCTTCTTTTGTAAACTGGTGCTTATGTCTATTTTCTACTACATAAAACTCACATCCAACTATCGGCTTTATTTTATTCGGGTTATCCGGTGTATTATGTTTCCCTGCTTCAGCAACAAATTTGAAGACTCCGAACATATTTCCATGGTCAGTAATGGCTAAGCCCCGCATTCCGTCATCAACGGCTTTTTTGTAGAGAGAAGAAATATCAGCCGCTCCATCAAGCAGTGAGAATTGCGTATGAACATGAAGGTGGGAAAATGTTGGCATAGGAAATTGTAAGATGAATGCATTGAGTGCTGTATCTACAGCCCTTAACATCACTTAAAGTTAAGTAGGAGGGGTAAAATAAAAAAAGGATGTTGTGAGTAATTTTCAACACCCTTCCTGAACAGCTATACCAGCTTTTGCGCTAGGAACCAAGTGTTGATCCTGTAACAGCTTTGGGAGTTGGTCTTATGCTAAGAACAGGAATATTTGACTCATTAATAAGTCTCTGTGCAACTGTGCCGATGAAAAATTCCCGCAGGTTTAATTCTGCCTTACTCATGATCAGAATAAGGTCCGCATCGATGCTATACCCATAATTAAGAACCATTTTTGGAACATCTTTTCCGCGAAGTGTACGGATAGAGGTTTTAACCCCTGATTTTTTAATATAATCTCGTACCTGAGTAGAATAAGCCATTAATTTATTTTCATCTCTTTCCTTGGTAGAAGAGAGTACGGAAACGATACGGATATTAGCCCCATAATCTTTCGCAAGTTCCAGAGCCTTAGATACTTTCTCGCGAGTTTCTTTAGTCAAATCCAGCGGAAGGAGGATGTTTTCGCAACCCTTTTTGTGCACTTTTCCGCGAATTGTGAGCACAGGAAAACGGGATTCCCGAATTAGTCGAAAAGCGTTCGGCCCTATAAGTTTATCAAATCCGATTTTGGATTCAAGACCCATTACAATCATTTTAGGTTCAATGGAATCCGCAAGTTTTTCTATCTCAGTATAAATATTACCTCTCTTAACCATAGTTTCAACCACTAGGCCTGACTCTTTCCGTGCCTTAACCGCCATGTCTTCCAGCTTCTTACGTGCATTTTTATCCTCCTCGTCTGAAACAAAAAGAAGCAGCAGACGAGCATTATGAAAACGGGCAAGATTATACGATTGTTCGAGAGCAATATAGGTTTGCTCCGTGAAATCGGTGGGTATCAGGAAATAATTCGGTTTACTTTCCACTTATCGATGATTTTGATGATTTGGGCGCAAAGATAATGCTAATTTATCATTCAAAACAAATGATCCTCTAAAACAGTGATATATCCTTTGTGGATTGAATATCTTTTCCGACATTTGCTGTCCTAAAAAAGCTAGGATATCATAACTAATTAAAAAACAACAAGATGCCAGTAAAAATCAGATTACAACGTCATGGAAAAAAGGCTCAGGCTTTCTTTCACATTGTAATTGCGGACGGTCGTGCACCGAGAGACGGGAAGTTTATCGAGAAAATAGGCACGTACAACCCAACTACAAATCCAGCAACCATTGATCTCAACTTTGAGAAAGCAATGACCTGGCTCCATAATGGTGCTCAACCCACTGATACCTGCAGAGCAATTCTCTCATACAAGGGGGTTATGTACCGTAATCATCTCCAGATCGGGGTTGCTAAAGGTGCTGTTACCCAAGAAGTTGCAGATGCAAAATTCAACAAATGGCTGAGCGAAAAAGATGCAAAGATTCAGGCTAAAATTGACGGACTGAGTGGAGCACAGCAAGAGGCTTACAAAAAGCGTATGGCTGCTGAAGCAAAATCCAAAGAAGCAAAAGCTGCTGCTATCATTATTAAGAACACACCTCCTCCTGCTGCCGAAGTGGAAGCTACACCTACAGCCACTGAGAGTTCTCCAGAAGCTGCTGCTGAAACTTCAACAGAAAATACAGAAGCTTAAAACAACAAGCTTTGTTTTAAAGACCGGTTTCATTCAGAAGCCGGTCTTTTCGTTTTAAGTATCCTAAGAATACTTAGTTTTGCGAAGTGAAGTCAGAGCCTTTATACAAAGCCGGAAAAATAACTCGTGTACACGGTGTAAAGGGTCAACTAAGCATTTCCCTGCATGAGCCTGAGCTTTTCAAGGATTATATGTTTGAGGTGCTTTTTATCAATCCAGGCGGAGGACCTGTACCATTCTTCGTCAGTTCATTTTCTTTTTCTCTGAATAAAAACATCTTGTTAGTTCAGCTTGAAGGGATTGAAGATAAAGCTTCAGCTTCTGCATTCGTCCTGAAAGAAGTTTTTATGCAACCATCCGATCTTCCGGAACCGGATGAGAAACATTTTTATGCCCAGGAAGTGATTGGATATTTGGTAAGTGATTTAGTTGCTGGTGAACTTGGACGTGTTAAAGAAGTCATGGACTTACCTATGCAGCAAATCTTCCTCATAATGAAAGATGATAAAGAAATACTTATTCCGGCAGTTGAAGGCATTCTTCTCAAAATAGACCGAAATCTGAAAACTATATTACTTAAGGCTCCCGATGGCCTTCTAGATATTTATCTCACGCCAGGACCGGATGAGGAAGAAGAATAACAAGATCTTTCAAAACGGTTTTCTTTGTCCTTATTTTGTATTAACTTAGCCTTACATACCTATATGTGGAGCATGCTTTCGTAACACTTCTTTATGGCTAACCAGCATTTTGCCTTTAAGCAGTTTATTATCCGGCAAGAGCAATGCGCTATGAAAGTCGGTACCGATGCAGTATTGCTCGGTGCGTGGGTGAAGACCAATGGAGCGAAAAGAATCCTGGACGTTGGGACTGGAACAGGGGTTATTGCTCTTATGCTGGCGCAGCGAACAGAAGCCCTAATTGATGGAATAGATATAGAAGATCTGGCTTGTGCCCAGGCTGAAGAAAATGTCAGGCTCAGTCCTTGGTCGGAACAGGTTAGAATTTTGCATCATTCCCTTCAGGGTTATTGCGAAGAAACTACTACCCGGTACGATCTCATTGTTAGCAACCCTCCTTATTTTCTTGATTCTTCAAAAGCGAGCGGATTAGAAAGGACCACCGCCAGGCATGCCGATTTGCTTCCACATGTGGAGCTGATTGATAGTGTAATCTGTTTACTCGATAGAAAAGGAAAGTTTTGTGTTATTCTTCCAGTCAAAGAAGCCGCAATTTTCAGGGAGCTTGCCAAAGAAAAGGGACTGCATTTGAGTAAGTTACTGCGGGTCAGGACACGCATCGATAAAGAAACTGAAAAAAGACATCTGATGCAATTTGAATTCTCTCCCAGTTCCTTTTCGGAGGAGACCATTGTCATTGAAAAAGATGAAAGACACAGTTATACCGAAGAATACAAGGAACTGACCAAGGATTATTATCTTGCCTTTTAACCAGCCACCAGCAAACAACGTAAAGATTTCTCTGCTCGTTTGTACCCGAAATTCCAATATCTTTTATAAATTTCGAACAGTATAGTAACTTTTAAAATATACCTCATGAAGGTTATTGCAGTTTATAATATAAAGGGCGGAGTCGGAAAAACTGCGACTGCTGTGAATTTATCCTACGCTGCTACCATTGATGGGAACAAGGTTTTATTGCTGGATATTGACCCTCAGGGCGCGAGTTCATTCTATTTCAAAACCAAGCCTTCCATGGATGGAGATGCCAATAAAATACTTTTTGGAGGTAGGTCCATTGAAAGTGCTATTCGCCAAACTGAGTTCACAGGGTTGGATATCCTTCCTGCTGATTCCAAATATCGTAAACTCGATCACTTTCTTTACGAAATGAAGAAAAGCGATAAGTGGTTGAGCAAACTCTTTAGTCCGGTAAGGAAACAATACGATTATGTATTCATTGATTGCCCGCCTAGCATTACTTCCGTATCTCGAAACCTGTTCGAAAATGCAGATGCCATGCTGGTGCCTGTAATACCAACTATTCTGTCTATCCGTACATATGAGCAACTCCGGGAATTCTTCAAGGAAGAAGGATTTGATAAGAAAAAATTATTCCCTTTTTTCTCAATGTATGAACGGAGAAAAAACATGCATAACGAAAGCATGGATATTTTTGCCTCAAATTATCCAGAGTGCATTAAAATTGCTATTCCTTACAATTCAGAAATTGAGAGGATGGGAGAGTACTTGGCACCTATCGTCCACAAATATCCCTATGCAGAAGCTTCGGAGATGTACATGAAATTATGGAAAAAGCTTAAGAAGAGCCTGTAAAGAACTATCCAGGCTTATATGCCTTGAATAGTGTTTCCAGTTTTTTCCTGACTGTGTCGTTGACCGGAACCAGAGGAAGTCTGACAGTGTCGGTACAGAGTTTCAGCAGTTGCATCACCACTTTTACACCTCCTGGATTTCCATCTGCAAATAATTGATCCGTAATATCGATCAATTTATAGTGCAGGCGCTGCGCTTCTTTCATATTGTATTTAAGGGCCTGACGTGTCATCTCTGAAAAGTTAAGAGGAAATGCATTGGCTACAACAGATATCACACCATCACCTCCGCAACCCAAGATAGGAAGGCTCAGATTATCATCACCAGAGATGACCATAAAATTATTAGGTCTGTACTTTAGGAGTTTCATTACCTGCTCCAGATTTCCGGAAGCTTCTTTGATTCCAATAATGTTTTTCACCTCAGCAAGCTGTAGGGTTGTATCTGCAACAAGGTTGCTGGAGGTTCTCCCTGGCACATTATAGAGCAGCAATGGCAATGGTGAAGCTTTGGCCAAAACCTTGTAATGTGCTATAATTCCCTGTTGACTTGGTTTGTTGTATGCTGGAGAGGCAGAAAGTATCGCATCATATCCTTTCAAGTTCATCTTTTCCATGCTACCCGCTACTTCCCTTGTATCGTTTCCACCGATTCCGACCACCAATGGCACTCTTCCGGCGTTCACTTCGAGCACATGAGCTATGACCGCTACTTTTTCCTTTTTGTCAAGCGTAACCGACTCTCCAGTGGTTCCCAGCACAACCAGATATTCCACTTTCCCTTTTATCAGATGGTTCACAATCTTGGTGAGTGATTTAAAATCTACTGATCCATCGGTCTTGAAAGGAGTGATGATAGCAACTCCGGTTCCTGTAAGTTTTTTTTGAATAGACATCTTTAGAATTTTATAAAATAATCAAACCCGGCCTTTGAACATTAGAAGATAAGTATCCACCTGTCGAAGAAAATATTTGAGGCCCTTCCCTTCTGTGCCTTCAATCATCAGGTCATAGATTGCATCATCTCCTTCTTTTTGCCGACCTACCTTAAACCTGGCCTTTGAAGTTCCTGCTATATATCGGATCGGGAAGTGTTCATGAACATTAAGATCCATTAGGATATCGAATTCTTCTTCTATAAAATTACTAACAAATTTATCGCTGGGTTTGGAATACCAGTTCAGATCTTTTTTGGAGAAGAAATCGTACTCTAGCTTGGAGTACGTAAAATCGGGTGTATCACCGGTACTAAAATAGCCGACTGCCTTAACCTTCTTTTTCAGTTCCTTGAGGTAAAGCACATATTTCTTGACGAGCTCAAATTCTTCCTTATCTGTTGCTTCGAAAAGAATGCCTATGGTTTTTGCATCGTTCAGATTAACGATGCCTCGCTGCCGTTTCAAGGTTGTCATCTCCTGATTCAGAAAATACCTGCCAATAGTCTGTCTTATTTTATCGATCAGGGCCAAATGAGTTAATTTAAGGGTCTGGGTTTACTTTTAGCCTACTACTCAATCATTTTCAAAAATTCATCCTCTGCAATAATCTTCACACCCAACTTTTCTGCTTTCTTCAGTTTCTCTGGTCCTATATTCTCTCCTGCTACCAGAAAGTTGGTGCTTCCTGAAACAGCCGAAGAATTTTTGCCCCCGTTCTGCTCAATCTGTTTTTTTAACTCATCTCTTGAAATCTTATGAAATTTCCCGGAGATAACTATTGTAAATCCTTTCAGTTTATCACTGGTGGTTGCCAGTGCCTCTTTTGAAAGTGTAAAGTTAAGGCCTTTCTGATGAAGCCGGCTGATGATTTCCTTATTTTTTTCATCCGAGAAAAAATTATGTACGCTTTCAGCAATCCTTTCTCCGATATCGCCTACTTCGAGCAGCTCTTCCCGGGAGGCTTTTTCAAGGGCGTTGATATCTTTAAAATAGTAGGCTAGCTTCTTAGCACTGGTTTCTCCGACATGACGGATGCCAATGGCAAAAAGTACTCTTTCAAAAGGGATTTGTTTGGAGGATTTGATTCCGGAAATCAGGTTAGAAGCTGACTTCTCTGCCATTCGTTCCAGCGGAAGTAGGTCTTCCATTTTCAGATCGTAGAGATCGGCTATGTCGTGCACGAGACCAGAGTTAAACAAGAGCTCTATTGTTTCTCTGCCAAGACTGTCAATATTCATAGCCCTTCGGCTTGCAAAATGCTCTATCCTACCTTTTATCTGTGGAGGGCAGCCATTCTCATTCTGACAGAAATGTGCAGCCTCTTCTTCTCCTCGGACCAACTTAGCATTGCATTCAGGACAACGGGTAATGAACTCTACGGCTACGGAATGCACTGGACGTTTAGAGAGGTCGACCCCAACGATTTTTGGAATGATCTCTCCTCCTTTCTCAACGTAAACCTGATCTCCAATCCGAACATCCAGTTTTTCAATAATATCGGCGTTGTGAAGGGACGCTCTTTTAACAGTAGTTCCAGCTAACAAAACTGGTTTCAGATTCGCAACAGGAGTAATAGCACCTGTTCTTCCTACCTGATAAGCGATAGATTCAAGCTTTGTGCTAACCCGCTCTGCCTTGAATTTATATGCAATAGCCCAGCGGGGGGATTTGGCCGTAAAACCTAGGGTCTTTTGCTGCTCATAAGAGTTAATCTTAACAACTACACCGTCGATATCAAAGGGTAGGCCATGCCTGGCTTTGTCCCACTGCCTAATAAATTCAAAAACACCTTTGATATTCCCAACTTTCATGTTGTATTTGGGAACCTTAAAGCCCCAACGTATGGCTGCATCCAGATTCTCGTAATGCGACTGAAAAGGCAAGTCTTCGCCAAGGATGAAATAAAGATAGCAATCGAGTTTACGTTTCGCGACAACGGCAGAATCCTGCATTTTCAATGTTCCAGAGGCAGAATTCCGGGGATTAGCCAAGGGCTCTTCCCCAATATCTTCCCTTTCTTTATTGATTTCATCAAATATATCATGTGGCATGACGATCTCTCCACGAATTTCAAAATCATCCGGATAATCATTACCACGGAGCTTTATCGGGATGCTTTTGATGGTTCTTACATTTGCAGTCACTTCATCCCCCTTTTCCCCGTCACCCCGGGTTACAGCCTGAACAAGCTTTCCCTGCTTATAGGTTATTCCAATTGCTACCCCGTCATATTTCAGTTCGCAGACATACTCATATTTGCTGCTCAGTGTTTTGGCAATACGGTTATCAAACTCAATCAGTTCATCCTCGCTATAGGTATTCGAAAGAGAAAGCATGGGGTATTTGTGACGAATAGTCTTGAATTCTTTCGTAACCGTTCCTCCTACCCTTTGAGAAGGTGAATCAGGGGAAATCAATTCCGGATATTCATTTTCCACATCAATGAGTTCCTTCAGGAGTTTATCGAACTCCATATCGCTAATAATGGATTTATCCAGCACATAATAATTATAATTATGCTCCTCAATAATTTTGGAAAGTTCAGCGATACGATGTTTTGCCTCTGTAGCCGTCATTTTGTAAAAATAGCAAATAGTTCAAATCCGAAACATGCTTATCTTTAACCATGCGCAAACTTCTTCTGCTCCCTGCAGTCTTCCTCTTTTGTGGGTTTGTATTAACTGATAAAAATCCGGAATGGAAACTTCTTTTTTCTGGCAAAAACAGCGGGGTGATGGAGCGTAAAACCACTCTATTTTCAAATAAAAAACAATTTCTAAAGGGGTGGCTCGAGCTTAGGAAATCAGACTATTCTCTCCCTGATATACCGCCTAGTGTTAATTTTAAAGCAAAAGTCGTTATTGCCTGCTACGCTGGGTCACAAACAAATGGACTAGAAGTTGATAGTCTCAGGAATGAGAAAGGTAAGCTTTGCATAGTTCTCACACGCATTTCTTTTGAAAAAAACTGTCACAACGCTAAATTACTGGTCACTCCTTTCGTAATCATTGAAACCGACAGAGTCGGATGGAATGTGGTTAAAGAAGAGGAGCGGATCAGAATCGTTGATTGTAAATAATAAACCCAATAACCTATTCGAACTAACATCTTACATGTTAGTATTGCATATTAGCTTTTAATGCCGGTTACGATTCGATCCATACCCTGAATATCTTTCAGTATCCGTATTTCTCTATAACCGTCGGAAGCTAAAAGTCTGCCTACCTCTTTTCCTTTCTCCCTGTTCACTTCAAAGTAAATCTTCCCTCCGGTATTCAGATGCAGGAAAGCGAACTCCACAACATGTCGATAATACAGAAGAGGGTCATCATCCGGAACGAAAAGAGCCAAATATGGTTCATAATCTTTTACATTCGCCTCCATGGCATCTTTCTCTGAAAGCATGATGTATGGTGGATTGGAAACAATAATATCAAAATCCCCCTCCCCTTGCCAGCCAGTTGGGTCTAATATATTCATCTTCGTAAAAAGTACTGATACATTGTTTCGTATTGCATTCTGCCTGGCAATTGCAATAGCTTCCTCAGAAATATCAATGCCCGTAATCGAAGAGAATGGGAGGTTTTTTTTTAGGGCAATAGCTATACAGCCACTGCCTGTTCCGACATCTAACCCTTGAAGCGCCTTGCCTACATTTTCCTTCACAATAAGATCTACCAGTTCTTCAGTTTCCGGCCTTGGAATGAGAACATATTCATTAACCAGGAATGTAAGTTTGTAAAAAAGGGCTTCACCTAGAATGTATTGTAAAGGGCGATGTTTTTTGAGTTCTTTTACGGCGAAACTGAATTTAAGCAGGTCTGACTCGCTTATGGTTTCTTCTTCCCGAAGCAAGATATCAGTCCGTCTCTTAAAGTCTAAGTAAGAGACGAGGCAATAATAAAGCATTGTTTCCGTTTCTTCCCTTCCATACAATCCTTCAAGTTCGGTATAAAAGTAGTGGACAACCGACTTGATCTTATTACTGGGTATTTTCATTCTAATACAAATCTGGGGAATATTATTGAATTGACTAAACCTGCCTTATGTCCTTTTAGCCGGAAAGGATTAATTTAGCGGAATGAGCTATCAACAAGCTTATATGCAGCGTTGCCTCGATCTTGCCATCAAGGGTATGGGTATGGTTGCCCCGAACCCTATGGTGGGCTCTGTAATTGTTCACGAAGGAATTATTATTGGTGAAGGATGGCACGAAAGGTTCGGGAGCCCACATGCCGAAGTAAACGCAATTAACGGCGTAAAGAATAAAGAGCTCCTGAAAAGTGCCACCTTATATGTAAACCTGGAGCCCTGTGCCCACCACGGAAAAACACCGCCTTGTGCTGAACTGATTATTGCTATGAATATTCCTTTTGTAGTCATCGGTTGCATCGATACCTTTTCCAAGGTTCAGGGAAGAGGCATTGAGAAAATGATCCGTGCGGGTATTAACGTTAAAATCGGAGTCCTCGAAAAAGAATCAAGATATCTGAACCGTCGATTCTTTAAATTTCATGAGGAAAAAAGGCCCTTTGTGATCCTTAAATGGGCCGAAACGGCAGATGGGTTCCTAGACAAATTCCGCTCACCCGGCAACGACCATCCCTACCCGGTTAGCTCATTCGAATCCCAAAAGCTGGTTCACAGATGGAGGGCTGAAGAGCAGGCTATTCTGGTAGGCACCAATACAGCCCTGCTTGATAACCCAAGGCTTGATGTGAGGGCCATTAAAGGTAAAAATCCATTGCGTATTGCGATAGACAGGAAAAATAGGATCCCACAGACTTTTCATCTGAAAGATGGCTCTACCCCTACCCTTGTCTTCACGAGTCAGAGGCTGGAAGGAACAACAAATCTTGAATATCTTCAGATTGCCTTTCAGAGGCCTGAACAAGTTCTAGAAGATATACTGGAAAATCTCTATAAACGTCAGATCCTTTCCGTCCTTATAGAGGGAGGATACGAAACATTAAATACCTTTCTAAGTCAGGGATTGTGGGATGAGGCAAGAATCTTCATCTCCCCGGAGACAATTGGCTCAGGTGTCAAGGCACCTGAAAAACCGGGCTATTCACACTCCGTAGAAAGAAGCGGAAAGGATGAGCTCCTGATTTACCGGAATGAAGAAGATCCTTTTGCATCCCAAAAATAATTTATGATTTATCTCCTCCTTAGTATATTCTGCAATGCCCTTCTCTTTATAATTCTCAAATATTTCGAGAAATTCCGAATCAATAATCTTCAAGCCATTGTCACCAATTACCTTTGCGCCTGCGCCTTGGGCTTAATGAACAATCATACTTCCTTACCATTGACTTCCGTTCCCTTTACCCCCTGGGCTCCGGTAGCAGTGTTGCTTGGGGGTATGTTTATAGTTGTTTTTATTCTCATAGCCAAAACCGCTCAGGAAGTAGGAGTCTCAGTGGCTACAGTGGCAAATAAAATGTCAGTCATCATACCTGTAACCATCGCCATACTTGCCTATCATAACAGTTTCGGAGTGTTGAAAGCCATTGGCATCTTAACGGCACTGGTGGCAGTTTATATGACTTCCAAAAAAAGAATAGATACAGACCATCCTAAAACCTCCAACCCGTTCTTACTGATCCTCCCGCTCATTGTATTTCTTGGGAGCGGAATTGCAGATGCATTTGTCAATTATGCTCAGGAAAAGCTGGTACCAAAGGAAGAAAGCAGCCTTTTTGTGGCCTCTTTTTTTGCTGTTGCAGGAACAATAGGCCTTGTTTGGGTTATGTCAGAAATTTATATTAAACGAGAGATAGTGACGATCCGGAATATCGTTGGTGGGATTGCATTGGGTATTCCTAATTACTTTTCCATTTATTTCATGATCAAGGCGCTCAATACGCATATCTATGAAAGTTCGGTGCTTTATCCAATAAATAATATGGGAATAGTCATCCTGAGTGCAACAGGGGGATATTTTCTTCTAAAGGAAAAACTTTCTCCTCTAAACATAGGAGGGATTGTGCTTTCGATTATTTCCATTGCCCTCATCGCCTTTTCATGAGCTTATTAGCGATTTAACATTGTTTAAGAAGATTAAGGAAACCTGTTTCTTATATTCGCGTATCAAATAGCGACATTTGAGAAGATTTTGACAGAGCATACTAATCAATAATTGCGAATCATGAAAAAGCTCACCCAATTATGCAGTTTACTTCTTTGGGGCATAGCCTTCACTTCCTGTGCCCAACAACCTAAAAACGCGCCTATGAATCTTCCCAAAGCAGATGAAAACAAACAAGTAACAACTTTATCTGGTCCGGATACCGCAACCTTTGGAGGAGGGTGTTTCTGGTGCATGGAAGCTCAGTTTCAGCTATTGAAAGGAGTGACCAAGGTTGAATCGGGTTTTGCCGGAGGTTCCGTAAAGAATCCCACATATCATGAAGTATGCACGGGCACAACCGGACATGCCGAAGTTACGCAGATCTATTTCGATAAAGGGATCATCACCTATGACCAACTCTTGGAGGCCTTCTGGAGCGCGCACGATCCTACGACATTGAATCGTCAGGGCAACGATGTAGGAACTCAATATCGTTCCGTTATCTTTTTTCACAATGATGAACAGAAAAAACTAGCGGAAGGATACAAGAAGAAACTAAATAATTCAGGAGCTTTCAGCGGACCGATCGTCACTGAAATTGTTCCTTACACTATATTCTACAAAGCGGAGAACTACCATCAGGACTATTTCAAGGAAAACGGGTCAGAGCCCTATTGCCAATTTGTGATTGCTCCCAAAGTAGATAAATTCAAAAAAGTATTTCAATCGAAACTGAAGTAGTCTTTTCACAAATATCATTTCGGAACAATCCCTTCTATCCCTTTCAAATCATAGACAGAAACATTCTTATACTGTCCAAGTTTATTAACAAGAAAGGGTTGTATGTCGGGAGCCTTTAATAAGGCTTCATCATTAATGATCAGATATTTGGCACCCATGCCGATGAAGGTACGTATCCTGGTCTCACCAACAAGTTCTCCGTAACCGAATTCAGAAAAACCTTTCTGATCCATCAGCACAAGTGAAATATTTATACTTTGATCTGGAATACTGATAACTTTATCCTCCCTTTTTATTCCGAGTGAACGATTGTACGGAGTAATTGTTTCGAGTGCTTTGAAATGATTGTTGTAATCCCAGTGATACCAATCCCAAAGCTCCTTCTCCGATTTTTCAAGCATGAAAGTATGCTTCGGAAGTTCGAACCGGTCCAGAATATTATATTTAACCCGCATCTGCATTGCACAACTGTACAAGCTGATAGACAGCACCACTCCAAATACAACTTTCACATGGACAGACTTGAAAATAGCAGGGTATTCCTCTTTCAGTAAAGAAAAAAAAGTAATCATGACCAGAGGAATAATGATAAGCAGATTTGAAAGGTAATAATCATGCACGGTAAACACCTGATACCAAAGGATGAGATAGGTAATTACCCCAACAAAAACAGAAGCCGTAATTAGGAAAAGAAAGGCATTAATCTTCTTCCAGGAAATCAAGATCCCGAGCAGGAGCGCAGTCAGGAACATAAAACCGGCTTTATTGAAGAACTGAGGAAGTAACTCATTGTATAAACGAAACAGGACCACCTCCCTTTGAGCTGCCGTTATTTTCCAGATTGGAAGAATGGAGGTACTGAATAAACCTGCATTATTAATTTTATTGTAGTGGATCGCGTAGGCATACCAACTCACTATTGCTGCTATTACCAGAATGAACTGAATAAGATAACGCTTCGTATTATTGAATATTTTTCGTCCGTTCTTGAAAGGAAATAAATTCAAGGCTTCAATCAGGAAGACCAGGATAAGTGGGACAAATGAAAGCAAAGAGGTGATCTTGATCAATCCACCGATCAGAAAGAATCCCATAGAAATGCTGAGATAACGGTTCTTTTCAGTCTGGTAGAAACGAAAGAAGAAATACCATCCATTCAAGGCCAGACAAAGGGCCGGAACATCAGCCAGAAAGTTGAATCCATAATAGGCAAATATCGGAGAAGAAAAGAGGTAGAGGGGAATCATCAAAGCCCAGGCTTTATCCTCAAGAAGGCCGGAGCAGAGTTTGTAAAGGGAGAACAAACCTGAGAAAACGATCAGGAGATCCACCATGCGAAAGATAGATTCATGATACCCAAATATCTTCCAGAGAAAGGCTACTGTATAATAGATAATAGGGAACTCACTCACTGTTCTCCCATCCCCCTGGTTTCCGATCCAGTGAACGGCCGGTTTGAAAAAATGCATCCCTTCCTGGTAATAATTGATAGCAAAAGATAAACAATCTGCTTGCCTCCATTGGTGAATGGAGGATGGACGAAAATGCAAGATCTTATGATAGCCGAAACCCCAGGAAACGAAAATCAGTAAAAGGAGAAAGAAAAAATCCCACTTTTTTTCGGAAATAAATTTCATAGTTTGTTTTGAGGATTAAGGCAAAAATACACTATAATTTGAGAGCTGGCTAGGCTTTGTCACGCAGAATAAAAAGCCTTGACACGGTCTCTGAGATTATAGGAAGAAGCCATAACTTCTCCATAGGCACCTGCAGTGCGAATGGCAATCAGGTCTCCTCTTTCAGTCTCCGGCAAATCGACTGCCTTTCGGAAACAGTCAGAGGATTCACAGATCGGACCCACCACATCATAACGCAATACAGGAACGGATCCTGCCGGCATAAACTTTTTGCTAAGGTTATCAATGGAATGATAGGATTGATACAAGGCAGGACGGATCAGCTCCGTAATGCCAGCATCCAATATTGCAAAATTAGTGTTTTGACCTTTCTTGATGTACAGCACTTTGGAAACAAGTGTTCCGCATTGTGCTACAACGGCTCTTCCCAATTCAAAATGTACCTGTTGCCCTGGTCTTACCTCGAGGAATTCATGAAAGAGTGAGAAGTAGGCTTTGAAATCGGGATATTGATTCTTGTCCGGCTCGTGATAATCTACGCCCAACCCTCCGCCAACATTGATATGCTCAATTTTTATATTCCTGCTTACAAACCACCCCTGAATTTCATTGACACGCAGGCAGAGTGACTTGAAGGAAGTCAGATCAGTGATCTGTGAACCGATATGAAAGTGAAGACCGATAAGTTCGAGGGATTTGAGCTCAGGCAAACGCTCCATCACACTCTCCAGTTCCCAGAGGTTGATCCCGAATTTATTTTCTTCTAGTCCGGTAGTGATGTATTTATGGGTATTCGCATTCACGTTCGGGTTTATCCTAAGTGCTATACGTGCTTTTTTCCCTGCTTTGACAGCCAGTTTATGAATCACTTCCAATTCCTGCATTGATTCGCAATTAAAACAAAAGATCCCACATCCAATCGCATAGGTGATCTCTTCATCGCTCTTTCCTACTCCCGCAAATACAATATGCCTGGGGTCAAAACCTGCTTCGATGGCTCTTTTCACTTCATTCCCACTCACACAGTCAGCTCCAAGACCATACCCCTTTACAATGTTCAAAATAGTTATATTGGGATTGGCCTTGAGCGCATAGTGAACCTGATATCCATGAGGTTCTGACTCTGCTTTTATCCTTCTAAGGCCTTCTTTCAACACCTCCAGGTCATAGTAGTAAAACGGAGTAGGAATATTCTGAAATGACTCAAACACTTTTTTTGGAAACATAGCAAGATAAATGAATTCTGTTTAGAACAATCCCTTATTGAGGGCAACGAGTGCAGCTTTTTTATGTGACGTTTTAACAAGGATACTGACATTATGCTCACTTCCTCCATAGGAAATCATTCGGATTGGAATTTCCTTCATAGACTGAAGTATTCGGAAGGCAGATCCCTCCTTTTCGGCAGTAAAATTTCCAACCACACAAATAATGCTGAGCTCTGAATCTACATCCACGGTTGCAATTTCTCTTAATTCAGTCAGAATACTCTTCAGGTTTCTAGTATTATCTATAGTAAGCGAAACGGCGACCTCAGAGGTGGCAATCATGTCGATCGGGGTTTTATACCTTTCAAAAACCTCGAATACGGAACGCAGGAAACCATATGCCAGCAACATTCGTCCAGATTTGATCTTTATTGCAGTGATATCATCTTTAGCTGCGACAGCGGTAAAACTTGCTCCGCTGTTCTTTTCAGAAATCAATGTGCCCTTTGCTTGAGGCTGCATAGTATTGAGTAACCTCACTGGGATCTTACGCAACTGTGCCGGGAGAACACAAGTAGGATGCAGAATCTTGGCCCCGAAATAGGCAAGCTCGGCCGCTTCATCAAAAGACAATTCAGTTACAGGATGTGTCTTCTCTACAACCCTTGGATCGTTATTGTGCATCCCGTCAATATCAGTCCAGATCTGAATCTCCTCCGCTTGTATGGCAGCACCAATGAGTGTGCCCGTATAATCACTTCCTCCTCGTTTCAGGTTGTCTATTTCACCGAACACATTCCTGCAAATATAACCCTGAGTGATATAAACAGGAACAGAAGGATGCCTGCTCAGTTCTTTCTGAATATGCTCCTCAATATAATGCAGATCTGGCTCTTCATTATCGTCTATGCGCATAAAATTCAGAGCAGGGAGCAATACTGAAGGAATACCTACTTCTTCAAGGTAATAATGCACTAGGGCTGTCGATAACAGTTCTCCCTGGGCGAGAATAGCCTTTTCTTCCTTATTGCCGAATGGGTTCAGGCAAAAGGAGTTCAGATATTCAAAATGGGTTTTGATAAGTTCACTTCCTTTTTGAAGGGATTCTGTTTTTGTATAGAGTGCCTTTACGACTTCTTTATACTTCGCTTCCAGAATACCGATAAGCTGTTTGGCTTGTCCGGGTTGTCCGTCATGAAGAGCCTTGGAGATTTCGACCAGGCTATTCGTTGTCCCACTCATCGCAGAGAGCACAACAATCTTAGGCTCAGGGGCCTGAATCAACGGAACCAGTTTTTTCATCCGCTCCGGGGATCCTACGGAGGTTCCTCCAAATTTCAATACTTTCATAAACTTGTGTTCAACCATTTAGAGCTGCTAAATTCTCCTTTTTTTAATTATAAAAAAAATCAGATTATCACTTATCCCGGAGCCCGGTAAGCGGACGTTCAAAGAAGCTGAAGTTCAACCAGGATATCAAAATGATTGCGAACCAGCACCCTGCAAAAGATACTAAACGAATTATTGTTGTTTCAGGATGAAAGTAATGGTAATAAATCTGAAATATCAGGCTGTTGCAGAAATACATTGAATAGGAAATCCGGGAGATAAAAGCAAAGGGTTTACCCGGCAACTTCTCCGTTTTCACACTATCCAAGGCTGGCAGCAATATGGCTATAGAGAGGGGAAGAAGCGTCAGATGAAGTGTTTTCAGATAAAAAGTCGCTGGCATGGTATGCATGCGGCAAAGAAAGAACAAAAGAACAATCCCGGTAAAGAAAGCCACAAGCCGAAAACGCTGCCAAAATACAGGGCGCCAGCGTTTGAACCATGCCGCCAGAATTCCAAAACCTATGCTATCAAGTCTGGTCAGCACTAACTTCCGGAAGAAAAGCTCATAGTGCTCATCAGTAGTTATACTTCCTGCGGTTAGGATGCGGTAAAGAAGGGGGAAGAGTAAATAACCACTAATGATTAATGGTAATGAAACGGAGCTAAACTTCACCTTCCTTAACTTTAAGGACAGAAAGCATAGGATCGGAAAGGAGAGATAAAACCACTCTTCCACGGAAAGGCTCCAGGACTCCGTAAACAGATCAAAATAGGTAATGTGAAAATTCTGGAGAAAGAAAAAGAAGGTAATTAGGTGCCGGTTAAGCTCCCCGAAAATGACCCCCTGGTTGACGAGAATAATATTAATGAATAAGAAGAGAAAATAATTCGGGAGTGTGCGAAACCATCTTCTCCGTATAAATTGACGCAAATCCGTAAAACTCCATTGGCCATCGCTCCTGATCCCATCCATCAGGATCCCTCCTACCAGAAATCCACTCAGCACAAAGAACAGGTCTACTCCATCGGGTATTGGAATCCAAGGAAATGCAGGAAATGCAGGACAGATGATACCCGAGCTATGCCCGAGGAGGACAAGAATAATTGCAAGGGTCCGCAGGATATCTAATCCGAATATGCGTTGGGAGCTGTCTTTTTCCACGTGAGTGTAAATATATCTATTTCGGCTTTTAATGCTAAATTTGCGCTGAATTATGTACGCACTCCTAAAGAAAGAGATCAAAAGCTTTTTAAGTTCACTGATCGGCTATGTGGTTATAGTAGTCTTCCTGCTGGTCCTCGGACTTTTCATGTGGGTTTTTTCTGTAGACTCCAATGTACTTCATAACGGCTATGCGAATATCAATCCCCTCTTTGAAATTGCTCCCTGGGTCTTTTTATTCCTTATCCCGGCAATCACAATGCGGTCATTTGCAGAAGAAAGGAAGAGCGGAACCATTGAATTACTCCTCACTCGCCCACTGCTGGATATACAGATTGTATTTGCAAAATTTCTAGCCGGCCTCATCCTAGTCATGTTTTCACTACTTCCTACGCTGGTCTATTATTACTCAGTGAATCAGTTGGGAAGTCCTCCAGGCAATATTGATACTGGAGGGATGTGGGGATCTTACATCGGTTTACTCTTCCTTGGAGGGGCATTCGTCGCTATCGGCATTTTTGCGTCCGCCCTGAGTGACAATCAGATCATCTCTTTCGTGATGGCTGTAGCTTTCTGTGCATTCTGTTATATTGGATTCGACAACCTCAGCTCCCTTGATTTTTTTAACAAAGCAGATACATTCCTTCTTTCCATGAGCATTAACACCCACTATGTATCAATGAGCCGTGGAGTGATTGATACCCGGGATATGCTTTATTTTATTAGCCTGATAGGGATTTTTCTCTTTGCAACAAGAACGGTGGTTGAAAGCCGGAAATGGTAATGGCACAAAAGAAACTAAATAAAAAACGCAGAGATCTGGTGAACCTGATGTTGGTTCTGGTGATTATTGTGCTTATTAATTTCATCTCCTCATTCGTTTTCAAACGCTTCGACCTTACCGAAGAAAAACGCTATACACTCAGTCCTGTTACCAAGGACCTCCTGAAAAACCTGAATGATGCAGTGTATTTCAAGATTTACCTGGACGGAGACTTCCCTTCCGGCTTCGTAAGATTAAAAAACGAGACCAAAGAAATGCTGAATGAATTCAGGGCTTATTCTCACAATATCGAGTATGAATTCATCAATCCGACAGCTAACCCTGACAAGAAACAGCAAAAGGAACTTTTCAAACAGTTGTATGATAAAGGCATTGAACCCACCAACCTAGAATCGAACGATGAAACAGGAGTCAAGCAACAGTATGTGTTTCCCGGAGCATTAGTTTCCTACAAGGGTAAGGAACTCCCTGTACAACTCCTGAAAACTCAAAAGGGCATTGGTTCTGAGGAACAACTAAATGCTTCCATTGAAGGATTGGAATATGAACTCTCCAACGTCATCCGTAAACTAAAAGTAGATCTTAAGCCCAAAATTGCTTTCATCGAAGGTCATGGAGAGCTCGACTCTCTTCATACCAAGGATATCACACGTTCACTCGCCGAATATTACCGTGTCGACCGAACCCTTATCAATGGGAATGTACATTCCCTTATGGACACCCTTGGTCATACCACTAACCTCATTCCTAAATATAAAGCCATCATTATCGCAAAGCCTGATAGTGCTTTTTCAGAGAAGGATAAGTTTCTTATTGACCAGTTTATCATGTATGGAGGAAAGGTATTGTGGCTTGTTGATCCTGCTTTCACTCCAATGGACAGTCTCAGACGATATGGTTACACCTTATCCATTCCGAACAAACTAAACCTCGATGATATGTTCTTCAAATACGGGGTCAGACTGAATGCAAACCTGTTGATGGACCTGCAATGTGCTCGCATCCCAATCAACAAAGCAATTGCAGGGACCCAGCCCCGGATTCAGATGGAGCCTTGGATCTTCTTTCCCCTTATCGGACCTTCACCAACCAATAAACATCCGATCGTAAAAAATCTCGATCTGATTGAGTTCCAATTTGTAAGCGGAATAGACACGATAGCAGCCAAGGGAATATCTAAAACCATTTTGCTAAACTCTTCCCGATATACACGTTTAGCTACAGCACCCAGCCGCGTTTCACTGGAAATGGTGAATATGAGACCCAATGAAAAACTTTTCCGGAATTCATTCCAACCAGTGGCTGTCTTACTGGAAGGAGCTTTTGAATCGAATTACAAAGACCGGATTTCTACTGCCATCCGGGAGAGCAAGATAATCGGGTTCCGTGAACAAGGAATTCCAACAAAGATGATTGTTGTATCCGATGGGGATATTATCCGGAATGAAGTAGATCGAGGTGATATTGTTCCACTGGGCTGGGATAAATATATGAACCAGCTCTTTGGAAACAAGAATTTCCTACTCAACTGTATGAACTATCTCTGTGACGACTCGGGTCTGATCTCAGTGAGGACCCGGGAGGTCAAGTTGCGTCTTTTGGATAAGAAGAAAGTCAGAAGTGAAGAGCTAAAGTGGAAAATCGTGAATACCTGTGTTCCGATTCTCCTCATCCTTATTTTCGGAATCTCCCGCTATTATATCCGTAAAAAGAAATATAGTTCGTAATTTAGCAATGCTTTCCCCGCCTCCATCCCCCTGATAACCTTTATCTAAATCAAAGCCTACAATGAAAAAAAATCAGATTGCCTTATTGATAGTATTGTTGTTGGCATGCATTACCATCTATCTTTTGAAGAAGGATACCGGTACCACTGTTCCTAAAGAACTCCGTGATTTTGCTTTTGCAGATACCGCATCGATCACCAAAATTTTTCTTGCAGATAAGGGAGGGCATCAGGTTACACTAGAAAAAGTAAGTAAGGGAAACTGGACCGTAAACAAGAAATTCAAAGCGAGAAATGACGGGATCTTTAACCTTCTGTTTGTAGTCAAAAACCTTTCCATCAAAAGTATGGTGGGGGTCCAGGCCCAGGAAAATGTAATCAAGAACCTCGCTTCAGGGGCTACGAAGATAGAATTATACCAGGGGGATAAACTGGTGAGAATGTATTATATCGGAGGAGCAACTCCGGATGATGAAGGCACTTATATGCTACTCGTGAACCCAGAAACCAAACAAAATTCGTCCCGTCCTTTCGTCATGTGTATTGAGGGTCAAACCAGATACCTGACTCCTGTTTATGTGACTAGCGAAGCCGAATGGAGGGATAAAACAGCATTCTCCTATTTCCCTCCAAATATTAAATCTGTTAAACTTCAATTTATAGGTGCTGCCGGAAATTCCTTTGAAGTCAAATCTTCCCGCCCCAATCTGTTTGAAGTTCATTTTCTGAAAAACAATTCTAACTATCCGAATATCGACACATTAGCGGTGAAGCAATACCTCTCTTACTTTCAAGGGGTTGGTTTCGAGACATTTCTGAACGATATGCAGACCTTTAGGAAAGATTCCATCTTAAGCTCCACTCCACTTTATGAAATGACTATTACCGACAGGAATGATAAAGTAACAAACCTGAGATTCTTCGGAATGGAGCCTCACCGGGAAGCTTTGGATGCCAAAGGGAAGCCGGAAAAATTTGATATGGACAGGATGTATACACTTATCAACAAGGATGAATTTGTAGTCACCCAATATTATGTTTTTGGAAAGCTACTCACTGATATTGAATACTTTGCAAATAAAGGTCCGGGTGTTAAAAAATAGCTTAAAACTATGGCTGCATACTACCCTCATATCTGCACTATAAATTTAATTTTGTAGGCTCTCGCATTCCGGTATAAACTGGATGAAGGTCAAATTAATCAAATACAACACCTTATGAAATTTATTGTTTCCAGTTCCACACTGCTGAAAAATCTCTTATCGCTGAATGGGGTTCTGAACAGTTCAAATACACTTCCTATTCTGGACAACTTTTTGTTTGAAGTTAACGGGAAGGACCTCACCATTTCTGCATCAGACTTAGAAACAACCATGACTACCACAATGAATGTTGAATCCAAAGATTCAGGAGTCATTGCGATCCCCGCTAAACTTCTCATTGATACCTTAAAAGCATTCCCTGAACAACCTCTTACTTTTTCCGTTGATCTAAAGAAATTCAGTATTGAAATTTCATCTGATTATGGAAAATACAAAGTGACAGGTCACAACGGAGACGAATATCCCAAAGCTCCAACAGTAGAAGCTGGAGCGTCTGTAGAAATTGATTCCGAAGCGCTTCTCTCTGCTATTAACAAAACCATTTTTGCCACCGGAAATGATGAACTCCGTCCGGTAATGTCGGGAGTCTTTGTTCAGTTTTCTCCCGAAGGAGCAACTTTTGTAGCTACAGATGCTCACCGTCTGGTGAGATACCGTCGCAGCGACATTAAGACCGCTGCCCCTGCTTCATTTATTCTTCCTAAGAAACCTCTAAATCTGCTCAAGAATAATCTCGGTGCTGCTGGAGGAACTGTAAAGGCTGAATACAATGCCACAAATGCACAATTTGTATTCGGGTCTTCCCGCCTTATTTGTCGCCTGATAGATGGTAAATACCCGAACTACGATGCAGTCATTCCAAAAGTTAATCCTAATAAACTGACCATTGACAGTAGTGCATTCCTGGGCTCCATCAAACGTGTATCCATTTTCGCAAACAAAACCACCCACCAGGTACGTCTGAAAATGGCTGGAAGTGAGTTAAACATCTCTGCAGAAGACCTGGATTACTCCAATGAAGCCAACGAACGCCTTACTTGCTCCTATGCCGGAGAGGATATGGAGATTGGTTTCAACTCCCGTTTCCTGATGGATATGGTAGCTAACTTGGACAGCGATGAGGTGAATATTGAAATGAGCGCACCGAACCGCGCAGGTATCCTTATTCCTGCCGAACAACCGCTAGCAGCTGAAGATATTCTGATGCTGGTGATGCCGGTTATGTTGAACAATTAAATCCTCTAATAATTTTTTCCGTTGCAGTAAAAGTGCATACTCTCCAGATCGGTTGAGTACATAAGTACATTGCGTGTAAGCTGGAAGGAGTTCACAATAGAGCCACTTACATCTTTGATTGCTCCATCACTAAATAAACGGATCTTGTTAAAACTGTCAATATAAGCAAGGGAATTATAATCCATCTGATAAATTTCCGGCTTATAACTTTCCAACTTAGTTGTCTTGCCGCCGTAAAAAACATTGAAGTTCTGCACGTCTCCAAAAACGATCATGTGATCTGTTACATCAAAGAATTGAGGTTCATACGTTTGAACTGTATAGAGCTGTCCCATGCAAAAAACCTTGAAACTACCCGTGTTATCAATGTAAGCAACAATGTCATCGCCCACTTTGAAGCTGGAAGGAGGAAAGCTTTCCAACTGAAGAAGATTGCCATGATAAAACACTTTGAAATTACGGGTGTATCTGTCAATATAAGCTACTGTATTGCATCCGGCCTTATATTGTGTCGGTCCTGCAGACTCGAGATCGTATAATCGATCGTTGTAATAAACTTTGAAAAGGTCATTGTAGTTTACATAGGCAGCGATATTATCACCCACCTGAAGGCTCTTTGGAGGTGATTTGTCATACAAGGCTTCTCCTTCTTTGATGACTCCGTCTTTATAGAATTTCAGCGCATAAGATATCGTGTCATAAAAGGCAACCATACTATCGCCTGCAGCGTAAATACCATGCTGGTAGGTAAGTAAAGTACTCCTCCCCCGTTCAAATACACTCAGTCTTTTTTGAAAATCATATACGATCAGATTATCAGTAGCAAAAAATTTATCTGGGGCGTTATCAGCTTCTACATTTGTATTTCCGTCGTAGTAAATTTTAAAGTTTGAAGAATTGTCTACATATGCAACGCAATTACCACCAACGGCAGATTGGGTTACAGGGAGGTACTCAGCCTCCACCAATTTTCCATCGTCGAAGATATAAAAGTATTGAGTTACCTTATCCGAATAAGCATTCAGGTTCTGAGCCCTGCTTACCTGAGAAAACATCAACGCGGATAAAAGAAATATATATCTGAATTTTATCATAATCCCGAAGGTTTAATGAAGCAATGAATCACGCCTCACTTCCCGAAGGAAGTAATCAGCGAAAGTTTTGTTAAAGATAGCCGATCCCTTATTGTTTGTATTCAGAATTGAAAAAAAACAGGATCGGGTATTTGAAATTTGCATGGTATCAAACACCCAATAAGGCACCTTGTTCTGCATGGCGAATTTAGCGATCTTCTGCTTGATTTCATCCCTATTAAGAATAAATGGCTTGATTTCGTTCAGCATAGGGGATTCATAGAGTACTATCTTTATTCCATGTGCTTTCGCAAGGTCCAGAAGCGACTGCAAAGCCTTCACTTCACTGGTGTTCCATTCAAAATGCCTGCCAAGCGGAAATTCCTTTACAAAATGTTCATATCGCATATCCCAGGTTATCCCATGAGGAGGAACATATCCATCGGGATAATACGGAATCATTCTTCCGGTAAGGCCATGCTTTATGCCTTGAACCATATTGAAGGTAATAAAGCTATTATAATATGCATGCTTCATAAAGGGCCAGTCCACCCACCGGTAATATTGCGGGTCCTGAGCTTCGATCATCTTTTTTATGAACGGATCAGAAACAAACTGAGAAAAGGAATAGGAATTGAATACGTTGAACGCTCCATCTACTGATTCTGTTGTAACATACAGAAAAAGATATTGAGGAGTTTTGTTATGCTCCAGATACAGATGTAGCATGCCTTCGTTCTCTGCAAAATTGGCATGAACGGTGGAGAGATTAAAGCCTTTCAAACCGGCATACTTTTGAAACAGAGCAGGATTCATCATCCATAAGGGTTCGCAGGGACCGAGGAAGAGCACATCTGCATTGACCGGTTGTGAAGTAACGAAGGAACTTTTGAGGTCTACGTTTTTCAGAAGAAAATGGTCATAAAGCTTTTCCAAGCCAAGGAGTAGCACCAGTAGGAGAGCAATGAAAAGTATAATTCGTTTATACATTAGAATTGCTGATAGATAAAATATTCTGCATGTTTAAATACTCCGAATACAAAAATCAGTGTGACCAGAAAGAAGGTGCGCAGAAAGAGTCCCCTGCTTGGAAGTAGTGGCTTCAAAAGGTGTTTTTCAAGAATTAGAAATCCTCCTACGAGCATCAGTGTCAAGTAAAAATTGAATAATACTTCTTGATAACCACCTCCGGCAAGGATAGAAAGAAACCCTTCCATAAATCCCTTACCCTGAAAGAGTGGGCCGTAAAGCTGCCGAAACAATTGCTTGGCGACTGTAATATCCGGAGCCCGAAAAAAGAGATTACTGAAACAGACCAACAGAAATGTAATCAGGATACTGAAGGGCTTGTAAATTAACGCGGGAATACTTCGTGATGCATTCAGTCGAATATTTTTAGTGAGGCTTTCAAAACAGAGGAAACAAATGTGCAGTAAGCTCCAGATAAAAAAAGTAAAACCCAGGCCGTGCCAGAATCCAGAGAGAAGAAAAGTAACCAGGATTCCAACCAGGACAGCTGTCCCTTTATACCTTCGGAGACGAAAAACTAGCGGATAATAAATATAATTGCTGAACCAGCTGATAAGAGAAATGTGCCACCTCCTCCAGAATTCTGAAACAGAGGTGGAAAGAAAGGGTCTGTCAAAATTCTCTGTGAGGCTGATCCCAAAAATCTTTGCAGCGCCAATGGCTATATCACTATAAGCAGAAAAGTCAAAATAAAGCTGAACTGTAAACAAACAGGCTCCGGCCACCGTGACAGCACTCCCCTGCCCTTGCCCTGCTTCAAAAACGCGCGCTACCGAAGGGGCAAGGCGATCGGCGAGGACCATTTTTTTGAAGATTCCCAGCACGACCCGTTGAATTCCTTCATAGATCAGAGTCAAATCTGCTGAAGGATTCCTGAACTGAGCAATTAGTTTCGGAGCCTGCTCCAATGGACCTGATGAGAATTTGGCGAAAAAGGAGGAGAAGAGAAGAAAATCCAGTGGATTCTTTTCCGGCTCTGCTCTTGAATAATAAATCTCCGTAATATACCCAATATGTTGTAAGGTGTAAAATGAAAAACCAACAGCGTAGAGGATGAGATCCAGCCGGAATCCCGCTTCATGGAATAAAAAATGCAAACCCGTACTCTCAGACTCTACATACTTAAGTAGAAAGAGGCTTAGAACCTGGATCGTCACTGATAACAGATAAACCCAGACTCGAAATTTCCGATTTTGTGCAATTAGAAGCCCGGTATAAAATGTAAACAGGGAAGAAAAGATCAGCACAAGCAAAGCCCCCGGGTTCCATAGCCCGATATAAAAGAGACTTAGGATCAACAGTAGTTTCCACCTTTGTTTGTAAGGGAGAAAGTGGGAAAGAAACCCTGCCACTGCAAGAAAACAAAAGAAGGGAACAGAGAGAAAATGCATACTTAATGCTGTAGGTGTTTTTCAATGGCTTTCACCAGATCGCCCACATTCCGAAACTGCATCATTTCATTAAATGAAAAAGTAATTTTAAAATGCTTCTCCGTTTCCGAAATAAGTGCAACATGCGTCAGAGAATCCCACCCATCCAGGGAAGATGCATCTGAATGCAGGGTGATCACCAGATCCTTTGTATGAAACACCCTGCAAAACACTTTATTCAACTCATCAAGAATCATGGTCATGGATTTCTGTAAAGTAAGGCAGATTCTTTAAACAAATTTACACAATTCCCGGCGGTCCACTTTCCCGTTGATGTTCAAAGGCAGCTGATCAAGAAAGGTAATTCGGGAAGGGATGCAGTGAGGAGGAAGTTTTTTCCTTAACTTCCTGATAAGTTCAGTTTCATCTCCTTTTCCTTCCACAAACGCCACAACCTGGGTAGAACCTTGCAGCGAATCAACACCCATTACAACGCAGAGACTGTTTCCTGACACCTGTCTCAGAGCGGTCTCAATTTCTGCGGGTTCCACCCGATAACCTCCTGCTTTGATTTGATGATCCGTCCTGCCAAGAAACAAAAGATTTCCCTCGGTATTAACCCTTACCCGGTCACCAGTGCAATAAAACCGGCATTCTTTTCCGTCTAGCGTCCATTCCATAAATTTTTCCGAGTTCTCCTTGTTCAGATAGGCGTCTATTACTTGTTGGCCGCATAGACAGAGCTCCCCTTCCAGGAGGCCGGGCCCGATTTCCTTTGCATTTCTCAGAACATAATTGGTTCCAGGGAAAAGCTTTCCTATGGATACGATCCCTTCAAAAGAATCTTTCACCGCTTTTTGTGCATCCCATAGGTAGTGAGAACAGACGATGGTTGTTTCGGTAGGTCCATAACAGTTTACGATTACTGAATGAGGTACACAGGTACTCCAGTCTTGCAATAGGGAATTCAGAAGTTTATCGCCGGAGAAAAAACTATACCTCAGTTTTTCAAATCTTAGCTGTTTAAAATAGGGAGAAAGAAAATGGAGCATGGAGGGGACCATACTCAGCACTGTTATTTCACAAGAAGAAAGTATTTTCGGGATTTCGAGATAGGCAAAAGTCTTCCTGGGAAGCAGGTAAAAACATCCACCCGAAAGCAATGGTGTGAAAGCTGAAAATACAGACACATCGAAGCTTGTTTCATAGACTTGCAGAAATCTGTCCTTTTCATCAAAATAAAAAACTCCCCCGTCAAGAAAAAAATCAAAGAATGCGTTCAGATGATGATTGTAAATGGGAACACCCTTCGGTTCCCCGGTGCTGCCTGAAGTAAAAAGAAGATATGCAGGATTAACAGATTTTTTTACCGGAACAAAATCCTCTGAAATGCCTCCTGTTATACCCAGCGTCAATAGTATGTGTAAATTCCCACACTGAAAAGCATAAGAGGAAAGGATTATCCTTACCGAAGCTTTTTCAGCTATCACAACCAACTTTTCCTCTGGGTATCGGATATTGAATGGCACATGTGTTTTCCCACAAAGATTGATGGCCAGAATCGAGGCATAAGTATAGACGTCATTCTGATCGACTACTCCGATCATGGTTTCATCTGGAAATCGTTCCGTCAGCAAATTCATAATTCCAGAGACTATTCCTTTCAGTTCTGAATATGAATAGGACTTTACCGCATCAACAAGGGCGGGCCTGTCTCCAAAAGACCTGCAAGCATTGAGAAAACGAAGGGTATAAGGAGCGGAAGTTTCATTCGGCATGTGGGAAGTAAATATACGAATATTTCATTTTTTTGACTACCTTTAAATGGTAATTCACCTATGTATATCCGCATCTCTTTTTCAGTTCTCTTTTTACTCTGCGTTTCCTGTATCTATGGACAGCAGAGCAAAATGTCTATGGAGCTCTACCGCCTCTCTCATAACAAATCAAAAAATTATACCCAGATCGGTGTACTCATTCAAGGTAACACTGTTGGTGTTCAGCGGGCCGTTGAGCAGTGTGGTGGTCACTACAAATATCACATAGGTACCATCTCCTCAGTAACTATTCCAGCCAATCAACTCGTTAAGTTAGCATCCGTACCTTTCATTACCCGGATAGAACAAGGTAGTATCCGCCTTCATCCCCTCAATGACACGATGGTTTATCTGAATAATATTGTGAAAGTACACAACGGGACAGCCCCCCTTTCCCAGGCTTATGATGGTAAAGGTATTGTCTGCGGGTTTATTGACACCGGTATAGATTTCACACATCCTGATTTCAAGGATAGTCTTGGCAAAACCAGAATTCTGTATATCTGGGATCAGAAAATGCCTATTGCAGCGAATACGCCCCAGCCTTTCAACTTTGGTCAGGAATGGACGAACATCCAGATTGACAGTGGTAAGTGCACTGAAGTGGATACCCCTTATTATGGTCATGGAACACGTGTGGCAGGAACAGCAGCGGGAAACGGAAGAGCTGTTAACCGTTATGCAGGTGTCGCTCCCAAGGCTGATATCATTATGGTAGCCGTGGATTTCAATAACCCAGGACCCACTATTGCAGACGGGGCTGAATATATTTTCTCCAAAGCAAAAGCCCTTGGGAAACCTTGTGTCATCAATTGCAGTTTGGGATCAGAAATGGGATCGCATGATGGAACGGATCTTGAAGCAAAAATCATTGACAGTCTTGTTACGGGCCAACCCGGAAGGGTGTTTGTGGCTGCTACCGGTAACAGTGGCGACATTGCTTACCATTCAACAAATTCCCTGACCAACGACTCCTCCTTTACCTGGATGCGTTTTAACAGCAGCGACACGGCCAACGGCAATACGGTAATGGATGTTCAGATTTACGGTGACTCCTCTTCTATGAAAGGACTTAATTTTGCGATCGGAGCCGATCAGGTTAGTCCTTCCTATTCATTCAGGGGCAGGACCCCTTTTCGTTCATTCACCTCTCAGGTAGGGGTCATTGTATATGATACTATCTTCAGCAATTCCAATCGTGTGGCTGTAATCCAGTCGTTCGAGCAGAAAAAGGGAAATGTATATTCCATTGAATATATCGTGACTCCCGATTCTACTTATGATAATTTTAGGGTAATTACCTCCGGGACAGGAACCTTTGATGCCTGGTGTTTTCAGTTCTTCCCAGGGCCTCTTCCATCTCCTGTAATCTATCCTCCGGCTGCAAATGGTAAGCTACCAGACTTCGACAAAACAATGGAAACAGGTTTTCAGTGTTCTCCGAATGTGATCAGTGTAGCCAATTATGTAAATAAGAATTGTTTTCTTGCAGAGAATGATACGGTATGGTGTGATACCAGTTTCATCTTCAGACCGCGAAGACTTGCTCCTTCTTCGGGTCACGGGCCAACCCGAACTGGCTTGCTAAAACCAGACATTGCCGCAACCGGTGATTATGTAATCTCCTGCATGGTCATGTCTCAGAAGCAATACTATTCACCAGCCACTCAGATTGGTTATGGAGGGATGCATCTGGTAGGAGGGGGGACTTCTCAATCCTCACCTGTTATCACCGGAATTGCGGCTCTTCTACTCCAACAGACTCCAGGGGCCACAAATCTCGATATTAAAGCGGCTATTACCTGCTCCGCTACACAGGATGTATATACAGGATCTTCCCTGCCTGATAACAAGTGGGGATATGGTAAAGCAAATGCTTTTGGAGCTATGACTCTCTGTAATCCATTAGCCATTTCAGAGATCATTAACAGAGGAGGAAATCTGGAAATATGGCCTAATCCCTTTGGGGAGAGCACGACCGTTTCGTTTGATGAAATACAGGGTAGTGCCGGAATCAGGGTCTTTGATGTGCTGGGTAAGGAAATCATACATTTTACCGTTCCGGAGGGAACAAAGTCCTTAACTTTACCCCGTAGCAATATGGGAAGCGGTATTTATTTCCTGACCCTCGACCGGAAAGGAATGAAAAGCGAAACCCGAAAAATTGCCGTTCACTGAGTATGGAAAAAATCACCCGGATTCTGGGTACCTGTTCGATCATTATCGGCGTTCTCGCAGCTACCACCACTTTACTTTTTCTAGTTAAACCAATTAGGTTCTTTCTTTTCGCTGCGATGCTCAGCGGGCTCATCGGCTTTCTGGCTTCCAATGTTTATATTTTCCTGAATCTCCGTTATAAGGTCAGTGAGAAGAAGGTTACGCCGGGGACTCTTGGCATCTTGCTTTGTTCAGCTCCCATCATTATGATTCTGATCGTTAAAGCCCTTCACAGTTCATGAACGAATCTGCTCCAAAGGTGAAAAGCTATTTTTCACTCATCAAGTTCAGTCATACCGTTTTTGCCCTTCCTTTTGCACTGATCGGATTTTTTCTTGCATTAACAATGAGTACAACCCGCTTTTCCTGGTCTCTGCTCGGGCTGGTTATTCTCTGTATGGTTTTTGCCAGAAGTGCAGCGATGGGTTTTAACAGGTATATCGACCGCAGATATGATGCAGCGAATCCCCGCACCGCAATCCGTGAAATTCCTGCAGGGATTATTTCCACGAGGAACGCCCTGTTTTTTGTAATTTTAAATTGTGCCCTCTTCATCCTTACTACCTGGTTTATTAATCCTATTTGTTTTCAGTTATCACCTGTGGCTCTGATAATCATTCTTGGATATAGCTATACGAAACGCTTTACGGCACTTTGTCATCTTATACTGGGTATTGGTTTATCCCTCGCTCCCATCGGAGCATTCCTCGCTGTAACCGGCAAATTCAATATTATGCCACTGATGTATTCATTTGCGGTACTCTGCTGGGTCAGCGGATTTGACATGATTTATGCTTTACAGGATGAAGAATTTGACCGATCCCAAAATCTGCGATCTATCCCTGTTTGGTTAGGTAAAAAAAGAACCTTGATATTATCATCATTCCTTCACCTAGGTTCTGCTTTACTTGTGATTCAGGCTGGAGTCTATGCAGGCTTTGGAATATTATACTGGATCGGAGCGTCTATATTTATACTCCTGCTTATTTACCAGCATTTTATTGTAAAGCCCCATGACCTGAGTAGGATCAATCTCGCATTTATGACCCTGAATGGTATTGCGAGCATTATTTTCTCTGTATTTGTTATTTCCGAACTCTGGTTCCGGCATCTTGGAACAACATTCCATGGTTTTTAGAGATTCTAAAAACAATCTGACATATCATTCATCTACTTCTGAATATTTTCCCTGATCTTCTTGGTCTTAGACTGAAGAAAATAACTCTCCTCAAATAATTTCCGGATCTGTTCCAGGTCTTCCTTATCGAGGTTGGGGTTTCTTGAAATGACTTCTATTGCGTCTTTCCTGAATAAACCGCCGTGAAGATAAACAACCAGCCAATGGTTGTCAGTTGCTGTAGCTACAATATACCAGTGCACCTGGGAATGTTTTCCTCTATACAATTTCTGCTCACCGAATTTCTTGTTTGCTTTTGGGTACAGTGCTTTTGTCCGTTCTTTTGCCTTGCCAGATTCGAGATAGGAAATTGTTTCGTTAAAATGATCTGTTGCTTCTCCGGAAGGTGATTTCAGGGTAACGAAATCAAAAATGATATTGGTTGTTTTGTCCGAGTTCCAGTGCCTGGCATTTGTCATGACCAGATACCATTTTCCTTCCAATGCTTCGCGTTTAAATAGTGCATTGTAGTTGGGAAGCGACTTTTGTCCATATCCTTCAGAGATACAGAATGCGGAGTATAAAAAAAATGCAATAAGGAATGAGTGCAGACCCTGTTTCATTTATTTGCCTTTAGCGCTACGTTCCCTCATATTGAGCAGTTCCACGCCTAAAGCAAAAGCCATAGATACATAGATATAAGGTTTGATCGCCGCTACATTAAAATGAAGAGCATCCATAAAAAGAATAAATGCGACCATCAGTAAGAATGCCAGAGCCAGCATTTTGATGGTCGGATGACGGTTTATAAAATCGCTTACTCTTCCCGAAAATGCCAACATCAGAAACATGGCCACGATGACAGCACCAATCATGATCAGCACATTCGAAACCATGCTTACTGCAGTAAGGATCGAATCAAACGAAAAAATAATATCAATAAAGACAATCTGCATGATCACCGCAGAGAGAGAAATTGTTTTAAGTTTCAGGGAAGCTGCTTCATCTTCACCGCGGAGTTTAGAAAGAATCTCCCCTATTGTTTTAATAAGCAAAAAGATTCCTCCTCCAAAAAGGATCAGGTCCCTTCCTGTTGCATCAAAGCCCCAAAGGCTCAGTAAAGGTTTCTTCAGTCCAAGTATCCAGGTAATAGATATGAGTAAACCGATTCTGAAAATCAAAGCAAGCGAAAGACCCATTGTCCTTGCACGGGATTGCTGGTCTTTCGGAAGTTTGCCGGCAACGATAGCAATGAAAATAACGTTATCAACGCCAAGTACAATCTCCAGCACGGTGAGTGTCAGCAAACTGATGAGAGAGGAAAGACTGAATAAGGAGGCCCAGTCGGAGGCAAAATCGTGCATACGTTCCTATTAATGCTTAAAATTACAAGAAAAAGGCCCCCTTCTGCCGAAATCAAATGGCTCTCTGTTCATTTTTATCAGCCTAGAAAGCTTCAAATCCAGCAAAAANNATTTTAGTACTATGTATTGCATAATACATTTTTATAACCATATCTTTGTATCATAGAATCCATAAAGAAAGAAGAATACTTTCTCAAACAGAAGAATTTAACCGGCATAGGAAGCGATGAACACCAATCCAACCAAAAACATGAATATTGAAAACACCAAGGCTCAGATGAGAAAGGGAGTGTTGGAGTTTTGTATTCTGTCAACATTATCAGAAAAAGAGCTTTATCCAACGGAGATCATCGTCAGGATGAAAGATGCTTGTCTGGTTGTTGTAGAAGGCACCCTCTATCCTTTACTCACCCGTCTGAAAAATATGGGACTTCTAACTTATCGGTGGGAAGAGTCCACATCCGGACCTCCACGAAAATATTACCGCCTAACTGAAGTTGGCGTTCAATTTCTCGGGGAGCTTCAGACTTCCTGGGATGATTTAGTCAAAGCTGTTCATTCTGTTACCAACCCAAAACCATAAAATCCGAGTCATGAATAAGACACTCACTATTAATATAAGTGGAATTATTTTTCACATTGAAGAAGATGCCTATGATAAGCTCAGTAAATATCTGAACACTATCAAAGGGTATTTTGTTAACTCCGAAGGTCGGGATGAAATTGTATCCGACATAGAATCCCGGATAGCAGAGATGCTGCAAGGGAGGGTTAGTCCGGTGAAACAAGTGGTAGTCATGGATGATGTGGAGCATGTAATTACAGTGATGGGAAAACCGGAAGAATTTGCTGGGGAAGAACCTCAGGATTCAAAGTCTCAGACAGAGGATGGCTTTACACAGGCAAAGTCCAGTACACGGAAAAGAATGTTCCGTGACCCTGACGACAAGATCCTTGGTGGTGTTTGTTCGGGCATTGGTCATTACTTCGGCATAGAACCTTTGTGGCTGAGACTTGCCCTGGCAATCAGTTTTTTTGTCTTCGGTTTTGGGATCCTCCTTTACATATTGCTTTGGATCATTATTCCACAGGCAAATACCACCTCTGAAAAACTGGAAATGCGGGGAGAAGCTGTGAATGTCAACAATATCCATAAAACTTTCACAGATGAAATGGAAGACCTCAAAAAAAAGATGAAGCAATTCAAAGCAGAAGCTTCCGGATTGGGATCTAAAGAAAATAAAGAGAGGATGCGAAGAGGCGCCGGACGTTTTGGAGAATTCCTCGAAGAATTTTTCAAAATGCTGGGTACTGCTATCGTCAAATTCATGTCTGGCATTATGATTCTGATCGGGTTCTCGCTTCTTATTGCATTGCTCGCTGCAACGTTTGGTTATAGTCACCGGAACATTCATATCGGAATCAACAGTGGCAACCTGAATGTTTCATTGCATGAATTTATGCATCTCTTTTTCAATGATAGCAGTCTTTCAACTCTTGCCTATCTGGCATTAATACTTCTCTTGGGCATACCATGTTTGATGATGATCTACAATGGAATCCGTCATCTTTTTAATCTGGGCAAGAGGAACAAGGTACTGAGTGTTATTTCATCTCTGCTTTGGTTTACCGGAGTTATCCTCACTACTATCCTTATCTACCGTGCTTCAGGTGATTTCTCAGCGGAAAGTAAGAGTAAAAAGAATGAGGCGGTTAAAATTGCTGCCGGCACTTTCTATATCCGGATGGAAACGCTTAGCAAGCCAGGAGATGATCTGGATGATATGACTCATTTTAACAGATGGGAGCTTTTTCATGTGCGGGATCATCAAGTGTTTGGATATTACCCCACACTTGATATTAAAGCAAGTGCAACCGATAGTTTCGAGGTTTGTGTAATCAGTTCTGCAAGAGGTGCAACCTCTGCAGAAGCTTTCAGCCGGTCTCAAAACATCAATTATAATTATACAATCAAAGACAGCGTCCTAATCCTAAATCCTGCATTCTCTTTTAACCTGGATGATAAGTGGAGAAATCAGAATGTACGGATTCTGATCAAGGTTCCCCGCGGCAAGATGATTCAGTTATCCCGAAACTTACGCCCACTGATTCACAATTCGGACATAGATAATCTGCAGGATAGTGATGATGATGATATGGTAGGTCGCAGGTGGATCATGACGGAAGAGGGACTGAACTGCGTAGATTGTAACGGATTGGAAATGATTCATTCCCGTCCAACTCCACCACAGCCACCAAATCCTCCGGTGCCCTCCGATAAAAAGGCGAGCTTCTCTTTTTTCTGAGCTAAAATCAATAGCTTTGATAAAATTTCCTGAATGAAGAGGTTTGTTGTCCTGAGTTTTCTCTTATGTACTTTCTTTTCACAGGCCTGGAGTCAGGATACACTGGTTAAACGGAGCGGAGAAAAGATGCTTGTTAAAGTTCTGGAAGTGAATACAACTGACATCAAGTTCAAGCGTTTTAATAATCAGGATGGCCCGGAGTACAGCATTTATAAAACAGAGGTTCAGTACATCGTTTATTCAAATGGTCTTCGGGAAAATTATGACAAAGAACTACCCCCTCCTGTCCCGGCCCCGCCAACAGTAATTGTTCAGGCTGCTCCTGCAGAAGATGAAAATGGCCGTTACGACAATATAAAAATGAGCGAATCCGATCTTTTTGCGCGTGCAGAGAAACAAAAAGATCCCAAAATCAAGTTGCTTGCCAAAGAGACCAAGGCACGGAAGTCAGCCCAATATGGTTTAGGTGCAGGAGGCCTCTTCCTCGGTGTTGCAAGTAGTTTTATCTTTCTCAGTTCTTTAACTCAGAATTCTGGTTCTCAAGTCAATATCCATGATCGTGAAGTAGCTACAGTAATGGCTCTGCAACTTGCTCTTGTATGTGAAGTAAGTTCCCTGTGTTTTAAAATAGAACGAAAGAACCATAATGCGCTTTTGCTAGATGCTTTTAACGGGAAAAAGCTGGATGCTAATAACGAAAAAAAGCAAGATGCTTATAAAGGGAAAAAACGTCACTAGCCCGAAGGCTCTCCTTTCATTTTCCCATCCTATTCCTGACTGCCTTCAATCGCTAAAATCTTAGTCTGTTTCTCCTTTTCAGCCTTTTAAGGTTCGGGAAATTCCCTTATGTTTGTAGGGAAGGAATCCCTAATATTTCAAGGCATGGATAAAGTAACAGAGGCAAAAAAAACTGACCAGAAAAAGCTGAACAAAGATGANNGCAATGGCTAAGGTTTTCAAACCCGGAGATTTCCGTTCTGGTTACTACAGAGATCAAACCTTCATGTTCGCTACCGGAAACCTTGGCCTTCAGGAATGGTTTGCCGGTTTGTACGGTAATACCGATGCAGAAGCAGAGCCCATGAGCGCCGGAAGACAGATGGGAGGGCACTTCGGAACACATACGCTGGAAGTTGACGGCACCTGGAAAAACCTTATTGAAATCAAGAATTCTTCTGCCGATATCAGTCCTACGGGTGGACAAATGCCCCGGCTCCTTGGGCTTGCTATGGCATCCAAGCATTATAAACTTAATCCGGCTCTTCAATCGGAGTCGTTTGCTAAATTTTCAAATAAGGGAAATGAAATAGCATTCGGCACCATTGGCGATGCGAGCACCTCCGAAGGCCTTTTCTGGGAAGCACTGAATGCGGCAGGAGTGATGCAGATACCCATGCTTGTTTCCGTCTGGGATGACGGTCATGGGATTTCCGTTCCTAAAAAATATCAAACTACTAAGGAGAGTATTTCAGAAATACTTAAAGGCTTTCAACGTGAAAAAGGCGGACCTGGGTACGAAATATTCAAAACCAGAGGATGGGATTATGTCCATCTCTGTGAAACCTATGAGAAAGCTGCCAAAGTTTGCAGGGAAGAACATGTGCCAGTGCTTGTTCATGTAGAAGAATGTACACAACCTCAGGGGCATAGTACATCCGGCTCTCATGAACGGTACAAAACTCCGGAACGTCTTCAATGGGAGCTTGATTTTGATCCGATCCGTAAACTGAAAGAATGGATTCTTTCTTCCAACCTGGCCACAACTGAGGAAATATCCCAGATTGAAGAAAGTGCCAAAAAAACAGTCCGGGAGATGAAATCAGCAGCCTGGAGTGCTTACCTGAGTCCCATCAAAGCCGAACAAAAAGAAGTTACAGGCTTGTTGACACAACTCGCTGCTCATTCGGTGAACAGAGAACAGATTGAGAAAATAACAAAAGAACTCGAGGCTGTGAGCGAACCCTACCGGAGGGATGTCAATGCTGCGGCCCGAGCTGCACTGCGGATTACCCGGATGGAACCAGCCGCTATAAAACAAAAGCTGGGCGACTGGCTTCATGAGTCACGCCTTGCCAATTACGAACGGTATAGCTCATATCTCTGGAGTCAGTCATCCTCCAATATTCAGCATATCAAACCCGTCTCTCCTACCTTCGAGAAAGAGTTTAAGATTATGGATGGACGGGAAATCCTGAGAGAAAATTTCGACTATATCCTCTCTGAATATCCGGAGGTGGTCATCTTCGGGGAAGATTCCGGAAGAATAGGAGGCGTTAATCAGGGATTGGAAGGACTTCAAGCAAAATATGGAGAGATCAGAGTATTCGATACTGGGATCAGGGAAGCCACTATCATTGGACAAGCCATTGGGCTTGCCATGCGAGGTCTTCGACCTATTGCGGAGATCCAGTATCTCGATTACCTGCTCTATGCCATCCAGATTCTCAGTGATGATCTGGCCACACTTCAATACAGAACCAAGGGAACTCAAAAGGCCCCAGTCATTATCCGCACAAGGGGACACCGGCTGGAAGGAATCTGGCACAGCGGTTCTCCGATGGGTATGATCGTTAACTCCATCCGGGGTATTCATGTTTGTGTTCCAAGGAATATGACTCAGGCAGCGGGCTTCTACAATACGCTTCTGGCCTGTGATGAACCGGCCCTTATTATTGAGCCTTTGAATGGATACAGGCTGAAGGAGAAAAAGCCATCCAACATTGGTCAATTTCACACTCCATTGGGCGTTCCCGAAACACTTTGTGAAGGCTCGGATGTTACACTCATTACCTATGGTTCCTGTTGCCGCATTGCAGAGGAAGCGGTTAAACTTCTCCATGAATCCGGAATATCTGTAGAGTTGATTGATGTGCAAACACTTCTTCCCTTCGATATCCACCATTCACTCGTTGAATCTGTTAAGAAAACGAACCGTGTTGTTTTTCTGGATGAAGATGTGCCCGGAGGAGGATCGGCTTATATGCTTCAAAAAGTGGTGGAAGAGCAGGGCGCGTATCAGTTTTTGGACTCCGCCCCACTAACTATCTCTTCCAAGGAGCACCGTCCGGCATATGGTTCTGACGGGGATTATTTCTCCAAACCAAGTTCTGATGATGTCTATGACGCTATCTACAAACTGATGCAGGAATCTGATCCTGTTCGATTTCCAGGAAACTGAGCGGGATGAAAAAAACAACCGAATCGGAATCCAAGTATTCGCATCTGGAAGAAATGAGTATTGCTGAACTGCTGAAAGGCATTAATCAGGAAGATCAGCTCGTTCCTCTGGCTGTTAAACAAATCCTGCCCCAAATAGAAAAGCTGATTGAAGTGATCGTTGAAAAGATGAAACTTGGTGGGCGTTTATTTTACTTGGGTGCCGGCACAAGCGGAAGACTCGGAATCGTAGATGCTTCCGAATGCCCTCCTACATTTGGAGTGGAGCAGGGACTGATCATTGGCTTAATTGCCGGTGGTGATGGAGCTATCCGCAAAGCTGTTGAATTTGCAGAGGATGATAAAGTCCAGGGTTGGAAAGATTTACAGGCACATCAGGTGAATGACAAAGATGTGGTTATTGGTATTGCCGCTTCCGGAACGACTCCTTATGTAATCGGGGCAGTTGAAGAGTGCAACCATCATCACATCACCACAGCTTGTATCACTTGTAACGAGGGGAGCCCTCTTGGAGCCGTTTCTAAATATCCGGTTGAAGTGGTTGTAGGCCCGGAATTTATTACAGGCAGTACCCGGATGAAATCAGGCACCGCTCAGAAATTGGTTCTGAATATGATCTCTAGCTGCACCCTGATCCGTCTCGGACGGGTAAAGGGTAGTCGAATGGTGGATATGCAGCTCAGCAACAACAAGCTGGTGGACCGGGGAACGCTAATGGTCGTAGATGCTCTCGGAATCTCTTACGAAGAAGCCAAAAACCTCCTCCAGAAATTCGGCAGTGCCCGGAAAGCCATCGAGGCTTACAAAAAATAATTCTCAGGATTTACCGATGCAGGATATTGAACCATACTTTAACTGGAGGCATCTTTATACAGCAGAAGAAGATGAACGGTCTCCTTTCTATGGAAGGGAATACAGTGAGTTTGAATACAGCAATACCATTTATAATTATTACATACATCCTCAATGGGATGATATGGGTTCTCCTACCCTCTACATCAAAATTCTATATGCCGATTATACAGAGGGTTTCACAATTATCGAACTTTTGGGTGAATGGAATGATGCTATCAACAATGATATCATGATTCTCAAGCGGGACATCCTTGATCAGCTATTGGTCCTGGGGATCAACAAATTCATTCTCATCGGAGAAAACGTACTGAATTTCCATTCTTCGGATGACTGTTACTATGAAGAATGGTTTGAAGATGTGGAAAACGGATGGATCGTATTCATGAACTTCAGAGAGCATGTCCTGGCAGAGTTCAAAGAGCGGAACCTTGATTACTATTTCATTTCAGGGGGACAGCTCGATGAAATGCCCTGGAGAACCTTCACCCCACAGCAGCTTTTCGAAAGGACCTCTGCGTTGGTTAACAGAAGGCTTGGCAGCTGATCTACCTCTATAAAAAAACTTCACCCCCTAATCCCACCAGATGGTGTGACAGGGGGTGAGGTTTAACTGAAATAGACTATTACTTATTTACAGTCTTAGCAAGGTCAGCACCAGCTTTGAACTTGGCAACTTTCTTTGCTTTGATTTGGATGGCTTTTCCAGTTTGTGGGTTACGGCCTGTTCTCGCAGCTCTTTTGCTGATAGAGAAAGTGCCGAAACCAACTAATGCAACACGGTCACCTTTTTTCAGGGCCTTTGTAGTTGAGTTGATGAAACCATCCAGCGCTCTTCCAGCGTCTGCTTTGGTAATCTTTGCTTCTGACGAGATTGCGTCAATCAGTTCTGCTTTGTTCATGCGATTGTTGATTAAGGTTTAACATTAGGTTTAACGCTGCTAAAATATGTCAAGTCCGCTATCAGCGCAAGCTTCAGAGCAAATATTCGCCGAAATTGTTGATAAATCAAGGTTTTGTTAATATCCTCCTCCTCTCCTGCCCCACAAACCAAGCCAGCTTCGGTAAACAAAGGCACCCTGCTTCGTGTCGGGCTTCCATGGCTCGTTCCCGGAAAACAGCTATACTTCTGAAGATTTTGTAATTTTGCTTACTCATGGACAAGACCTTTATAACCCTTACCGGAATAGCGGTTCCCCTCTATACCTTGCTGATTATAGGGGAAATTGCGTTCAGTCATTTCTATCACCGGGGGCTGTATTCCATTAAAGGTACAATCACTAACCTCTGGCTGAATGCCACTAATTTCCTTCTCGACCTACTCATGAGAGCTACTTTACTCCTGGCACTCGGTTTTTTTGCTTCCTTCCAGATCATGCATATCTCCAATTTCTGGGGCTACTGGATCTCCCTTCTTTTACTCGAAGATCTTGCTTTTTATTTCCTGCACAGGGTCGATCATTTCTGCAGGCTTTTCTGGGCCGTCCATATCACTCATCACAGCTCCGAGGAGTTTAACCTTACCGTGGGATTTCGTTCCTCTGCATTTCAACCACTCTATAGGTTTGTCTGGTTTATTCCACTTGCATTGATGGGATTCAATGCCTGGGATATTATGCTGGTGTATTCAATCACCCAGCTTTATGGCATTCTCATACATACGCAGCTGGTCGGGAAACTAGGCTTTCTCGAATGGTTCATGGCTACCCCTTCTCATCACCGGGTGCACCATGGAGCCAATGTTGCCTATCTGGATAAAAATATGGGAATGGTATTTATTATCTGGGATCGTATGTTCGGGACTTTTGAAGAAGAGCAAGAGCCTGTGCGTTTCGGCCTGACAGAAAACATCCACACTCATAACCCATCTAAAGTGCTCTTCCACGAATGGAGGAATATAATTAAAGACCTTCGAAAACCGGCTCCTCTGAAAGCCAAGTTCATGTATGTTTTTGGCCCTCCGGGATGGAGTCATGATGGAAGCAAGAAAACCTCCCGGCAGCTCAGGGAGTCTTGAATCCTATACTGACCCTTCCTCCGTTGTGGTCTTTGTCGAAGACAAAATTCTGAACATCCTCCAGAAGAAGTGTTCCAAGCATTTCCCGCGTACGCTGACCTGATTCCATCGAAGCAAGCCTCAGATTCTGATTCTTCACCGACTCTCCTACTACCTGCCTTACCGTACGTGCATTTCCGAAATGTTTATCTCTGTTGGAATATAGCTGATTGAAATAGCCTTTCAGATGAGCTTCCGCACCGGCATCCGGTGTCACCTGTTCTTTCCTGAACAACGAAAGCGCAATCACGTACATCTCATCGGGTGAGTAATCCTTGAACTGATAGGTATGATCAAACCGGGAACGCAGCCCTGGATTACTTTCCATAAAAGACGACATCTTATCCGGATAACCGGCTACGATCACTGCAAACTTACCCCGCTCATCTTCCATCCTCTTCAGAATGATTTCTACGGATTCATGTCCGAAATCATTTCCTGACCCAGTATCCGTCAGCGCATAGGCTTCATCTATAAACAATACCCCACCCATAGCCAACTGAACCTTCTCTGCTGTTTTTATGGCTGTTTGCCCTACATAAGCTGCCACCAGTCCTTCCCGGTCAACCTCCACCACATGACCCCGTTCCAATAAACCAAGGCCTTTGTAAACCTTGGCGATGATCCGGGCCATAGTAGTCTTTCCGGTTCCCGGATTACCACTGAACACCGAATGGAGAGAAAACTTATTCAGTACGTCTTTTCCAGTTTCCTTATAAAATCGTACCAGCTTAACCAGTTCATTCAGATCTGTTTTAATATTTTCCATTCCGGTTAAGGAATTCAGTTCAGCCAGCGCATCTTTCAGCAGTTTTTCATCCACATCAAGGTGCAGTTGCTTTCCGCCTTGCGCGGCAAAAACCTTTTGTATATCCGGAGTATCTATGACTGACATTTCTTCCTTAGTCATTTCCGCCAGTTTGGGATCATTCATCAATCGAATACCCAGGTTCATTTTAGCTTCTACAATGACTCCATTTGCAAAGCGGGCATTGCCGAACGATTTGTCGCGGGAACGGTAAGCATCAATTAATTTATCAGTGAGTACGTTTTTCCCTTCGGGGGTCAAACTCACCGATTGTTTGGCGCATGCTGCTTCTGCTATACGAAGCAATTCTTCAGGGAGATAGTCTTCAAAATTAAAATAATGAGAAAAGCGTGATCTTAATCCCGGATTCGCATCTACAAAGTCCTGCATCTCCTTTGGATACCCGGCACACATGATAGCAATATCCCCTTTTCCATCCGACATTTCTTTAATGAGAATCTCGATGACCTCATGCCCGAAATCTTTCGAATCAAGTCCTGGTCTGGCTAGGGAATAAGCTTCATCAATAAAAAGGATTCCTCCCCGGGCATCATTAATCGCCTTCTTCACCTTCGGGGCCGACTGTCCGATATACTCACCTACCAGATCAGAACGATCCACTTCTTTCACATGTCCTTTGCTTAAAATTCCCATTCTCTGGTAAATCTTTCCAAGCATATTCACTACGGTGGTCTTGCCTGTTCCGGGGTTGCCAGTGAATACAGAGTGAAGGCCTACCGGAGCAACATCATCAAATCCTTTCTCCTTTCGGATCTTGAGGAAATTAAGGTAATTAATATGGTCCTTTATGTTTTTCTTCACACTTTCAAGCCCGATCAGCTCATCCATTTTTGCCAAAAGCTGTTCAATGGTTTCTTCTGGCTTCACTTCCGTTTCAGGGGTCAGGATTTCTCCGGCCCCAATCTTGCCTGACAACACTTCTACAAGTCCTTCTTCTTCTGCCTCCCCGGTCTCAAACGGAACTACGGCAAGAAGGGTATCCATAAAAACAATTTCAACGGTGTACTTATCATCTTTCCAGCTTCCAGGAACAGCAGCTCCCCAGGCCGATTCGATATTATAATTCCATGCCAGCTTACCTTCATCCATCTTATACATACGAATGGAGGTTCCTTTAGGCTGCCCTGCATCATCATAAAAATTAAAAAACACCTCATACCAGAAACTGGTATTCTGCTTGACTTTGAAATTCAGCTCCACCCAAACAAACGGAGTCTGTTCTTTATTGAATTTTTTCAGATACTTTTTATTCTCCCCTTTCCATCCTTGTTCCCCTGCGGAGTATAGTTTCACATGATTGATTGAAAAATAAGGATTGAGCTCCGGTGTAACTTTTCCAACTTCATTCACATAAACCGTCTGGGACCCGATGAGTTGTCCATCCAGCCAGGCTTCCCATATATAGTCCCCTTTAGTCCAGAATGAACCCGGTGTAGGAGTTCCCCATCCTTTATGGATGGCTATAATATTATCATCCATGCTAACAGTACGGGTGTCGCTCAGATTACAAATTTCCTTCCTTTCCCCATTCTCTGCTCCGGTTACTTCAAAGCATTTGAGATTGAATTTTGTTTCCCAGTCTTCCTCATCAAATAATTTATTAAAAAAGGTAAGCTCCGCCCAGAGGTAGCTGGTCTCCGCCCGATCGAATACCCTGCGGTATTTCTTGGTGCTTCCAGCCATCCATTCGTCCGAACCGTAAATTTTCAGCTCTTTGAATTTGTATTTCTTTTCCATGCTCGATCCTTTAGAAGATGGAGCATTCGCGGTATTATTATCTGACATGAAGGATCAGTATTTGCTTTTTAGATTTGGAGTTTGAAATGGAATACTAAGTTAGGAAAAGGGATCAGACGCCCGGCGGAATTGTAGGGAAGAACTTATCAAATGGCAGAAAGGGGGAGCATCTGCTTTTTCTCCGGATCCCAAACTTTCAACCTCAGGCATGCCCATATATCTTTCAGTTTCATGGAGGTAGTCTTCGGATGCTGAAGCTCTGGTATTTTCTCCATCACCTCCGGAAGCCGGTAAAAGGGGATCCGGGCATTGATATGATGGATATGATGATAGCCGATATTCGCACTGCACCACTGCATAAACGGACCCATAGTCATGTAGCTGGACGATTCCAACGCTGCCATTTCATAGGTCCACCCCTGCTTATCCCTGAATTCCACTCCTGGAAAATTATGCTGGGCATAAAAAAGGTAAGAACCGATGAAGCACGCAATCAAAAAAGGCAGGGAAATCGTTAACAGGGCTGAATACCAATTGAAATAATGAATAATAAGCACATAAAAAGCAATATGAAGAACCAGCGCAACAAGAGAATCCCAGTGTCTGCGTGGACTGCTGGTAAATGACTTGATGCTCATCCCATACATAAAGGTTGAGAAATAGCCCATAAGTATGGTGAGCGGATGACGGATGGCCAGATAGATCTTCCTTTCTGCCGGGGAGGACTTCAGGAATTTCTCCCGGGTCATGATAGGATAGGAGCCGATGCTGGCGGTATAAAGCTTAGAGTTATTGGCATGATGATAATCGTGCGATCTTCTCCAGATACTGGTGGGTGCAAGGATAAAGATTCCAAAGGCCCCAAAAATGATATCCGCAAGGAGAGAGTTATTCAGTATGGAATGGTGCTGATGATCGTGGTAAATCACAAACATCCGGACCACCACAAAACCGGTTAGGATACTAAAGAACAAACGGAGGAGGATCCAAGGCATCAAGAGGGTGCAGGCAAAACCCAGGATCATCAGAAAAAGGGTTGAAAGCGAGTAGAACCAACTGAGTTTCCGGTCTTCTTTCGCAAACGGCCTGGTAGCCAAAATAAGTTCTTTGCCCTGCAGCATCTTTGTTCTTGGTAAGGGGTAAAATTACGGAAAAAATCATATTTAAAGTCATTCTGTAGCGTCTACGCTACAGTCTTTCGTTTATGCTTCCATCGCTTATGCGACCAGAGCCAAATTTCAGGCTGTGCCATAATTTCCTGTTCCAGCTTCCGGGTATGTGCTTCAGAGATCTCCCCGTCTTTGGTGGCCCGAGGATCTTCAAAAAGGGTCTCAACCGCCAGCTCATAATATCCCCGGCGAACTCTTTTCACACTGGCATAGATCACCGGGTAGTTCACTTTTCTGGCAATCATCTCTGTTCCACGGAAAACAGGAGTATCCTGATTCAGAAAACGGGTCCAGTAAGCATTATCGGGGGAAGGGGTTTGATCGGCAATAAAAGCGGTGGCGTTAAGCTCGTCTTTGTGTTTCACCATATCCTTATAGGTCTCCCGCATCGGAATAAGCTTTGTGCCGAAACGGGTCCGCATTCGGTAGATGAGCCCGTCGAAATATTTGTTGGTGAGCGGATGATAGATTACATACAGCTGGTGTTTGCAATTCAGACTAAAGGTATTCCCTGCCCACTCCCAGTTTCCAAAATGGCCCATGACAATGATGACACTTTTATTTTCCCTGTAAAAACGATTGAATACTTCGACCGATTCAGGACTCATATAACAGCGTTTATTCGCTTCGGCTTTCGAAATGGTGAGCGTCTTGAAAGTCTCCAGAGTCAGATCGCAGAGGTAGCTGTAAAATTTCTTTTGGATTGACTTGATTTCTGCTTCGCTTTTATCGGGAAAGGAATTCCGGAGGTTTGTATACACTACTTTCTTGCGGTAGCCGAAAACATGATAGAGTAAAAAATAAATAAAATCAGAAAAAAGATAGAGCAAGGGGAATGGAAGCAGGGAAATCAGGTAAAGGAAGGGCAAGACGAGGTAATAGCTGAAGGCTTTCATAAGGGAGATGCGAAGGACGGAAAAATACGGGAGAAAAGCGATAAGTTATAAAGAAGTATTTACAGGCACTATTTATGGGAGGATGACCTCTTGCCTGTTTTTTGTTTACGTTCCTTGTCCTGTTTAACTTTAAGTTTAAGAACAGCCTCTTCCACCTTTTTTAAGATTACAGGATCGAAGAGGGGATGAGACTGAAGTATACGGGTGGTAGTCATGGCATTTACTTTTTGTACTCTCAAAGGTAAGAAATCTCTTATAAAAAACAAACAAACACATAATCATTTTTCAACAAAAACAGCATTTTCCCTTCTATGTTACTATCCGATCCAAAAGTTCTTTAGCCTCAAAAGTCTCTTTCTTCATTCTTTCAATAATTTCAGCACAGGGAAGAATATCTTCAATCAGTTCAGAGCTTTGACCCGCAATCCAAAGTGTTTTGTAATTACCGGGATGGATAGAAGCTTCCAGCTTTTTCATACCTCGGATCTGAACCAGCATCTTAAACCATTTTTTGGTAGTGGAGTTATTGGAGAGTAAACGTTCAAACCAGTTCTGGTGCAAACCGATTTTCTGCACATAGGGGGTATTAATAATAGTGCTTGGAGTTCCGCTGATCCGGTCTGTCATCACGATATCTTCCATGCCGGCACCGGTAATGGCCTGCTTATATTCCGAACTCACGGTGGCTTCAGAAGAAGCAATAAAACGTGTGCCCACTGAAACCCCGGCAGCGCCAAGGGCTAGCACCGAAAGGATTCCTTCTCCGGTAGCAATGCTTCCGGCTGCGATGACCGCCTTATCGGGGAAATGTTTATGCAGGGAAGGGATCAACACCTGGAGGGAATAAGGCCCTGCATGTCCACCTGCTCCTTGTCCCACCGCAATAAATCCGTCACATCCCAGGTCATAACATTTCTGTGCATGTTCAATATTGGTCACATCACAGAATACTTTGGCTCCATATGATTTCGCCTTTTCAATCACTTCTCTGGGGCTGCCCAGAGAGGTAATATAAAATGGGACTTTCTTTTCCACACATACTGCAAGGTGTTTGCTGTACAATGGATTTGTTTTTTGCACAATCAGGTTCACCCCATAAGTCCCGGTTTTTGATTTAGGGAGGTGGATATTCAATTCATCCAGCAGGGAAGCCAGCTCCCCTTCTTTACGGAAGTTCAGGGAGGGGAATGCACCGGCAATTCCCTTATCCATTGCGGCCTTCATCATGGCTGCATTAGACACCAGAAACATTGGAGCCATGATCATTGGAAACTCAATATTCAAAATCCTGCAAAGGCTGTTTTCAATATGCATAAAACCGTTATATTTGGACACGATAGAATTACGAAGGTAATGATTCCTTCGGCTTACAATCAACCAAACAGTCCTTGAATGTCAGTATCACGTCTTTTTGATTTACTATATCATTGTTCTGAGAAATTCCCTAAAGAAGATGCCCTTGCAGGGAAAGAGAATGGGAAATGGGTTAGGTACAGTACCGAGGACTTTGTGGATTATGCCGCTAACCTGAGCTTTGGCCTTCTGGCTATGGGCTTTCAGAAAGGAGATAAAATTGGTATCATCTCGAATAACCGCCCGGAATGGAACATGGCCGATATGGGCATCCTCCAAGCCGGAGGAGTGGATGTACCCATCTATCCCACCATCAGTGATGCCGACCTGAAATTCATCATTCAGGATGCGCAGCTTACGTATGTCCTGGTATCCAACAAATCCATTTACGACAAAGTCAAAGCCGCTGCAGAAGGCCATAACTACTTCAAAGGAATCTATACATTTAACCGGATTGAAGGTCTCCCCCACTGGTCGGAAATTATTAACCTGGGCAAAAAGAACCGTGATCAGGTGAAGCTAAACAGCATTATGGCTTCCATCCATGATACCGATCTGGCCACCATGCTTTATACTTCCGGTACCACCGGCACTCCAAAGGGGGTAATGCTTTCTCATAAGAATCTGTTCAGCAATGTATATGCTTCCCGTCACCTCGCTCCGGTAGATCAAACCTGTAAGGCTTTAAGTTTTCTGCCCCTCAATCATATCTATGAGCGGATGCTTACCTACTTATATATGTACCTCGGGGTATCTATTTATTATGCAGAAAGTATTGATACCATCAGTGATAACCTGAAGGAAATACACCCGGAAGTTTTTTCTTCTGTTCCGAGGCTCATGGAAAAGGTATATGACAGAATTCTCAGTACCGGTGAAAAGCTAACCGGCATCAAAAGATTCCTGTTTTACTGGTCTATCCGGTTAGGTGAAAAATTCGAGATGAATGGGGTCAATGGTTTCTGGTATAATTTTCAACTCCGTATTGCCCGTAAATTAGTTTTCAGCAAATGGAAGGAAGCCCTGGGAGGCAATATACACTGCACCGTTTCCGGTGGGGCTGCTCTGAACCCTAAGCTGGCAAGAATCTTTTGGGCTGCTGGAGTGAATATACTGGAAGGCTACGGACTCACCGAAACATCTCCGGTGGTTTCCGTTAACTTTCTGGATCCCGATTCAGCATGTTTTGGCACGGTAGGAAAAATAATTGAAGGGGTGACCGTTAAATTTGCAGACGACGGGGAGATTCTGGTTAAAGGTCCCAATGTAATGATGGGTTATTACAACCGCCCGGATGCTACGGCAGAAGCAATCGATAAAGAAGGCTGGTTCCATACCGGAGATATCGGAATGCTGGTGAACGGAAAATTCCTGAAGATCACAGACCGAAAGAAAGAAATATTCAAAACATCCGGTGGAAAATATATTGCTCCCCAGATGATTGAAAACAAACTCAAGGAAAGCCGGTTTATTGAACAGAGTATGGTGATTGGTGAAAACCAGAAATACGCAGCAGCATTTGTGGTTCCTTCCTTCAAATTTATTAAAGAATATTGCGAGCTGAAAGGAATACCTTTTACATCGAATGAGGAAATCATCAAAAACGAAGTCATCAAAGCGAGAATCATGAAGTCTGTCGACCTCATCAATAAAACTCTTGCACACTATGAAACGATAAAGAAAATTGAGCTACTTCCAAGTGAATGGACGGTAGAGAAAGGAGAGCTCAGCCCCAAACTCAGCCTGAAACGCAAAGTTATCATGGATGAAAACAAGCATTTGTTAACAAAAATTTTTTCCGATTAACCGTTAATAATGAGTATCTTTGTCGTGTTCAGAGTTATTCCTCCCAAGGATCTCTTACCGCTTTCACACAAAATACTATTATGAGTCAGAAACC
>PLYR01000004.1 GCA_003153435.1 Bacteroidota bacterium | reverse complement strand
ATTATTTCGGTTCAGAAAAAGCAGCCTTTTTTCAATTAAAAAAGGCTTATCAACCGATAGTCGTCAGTCCGGTTTCCGAGAACGGGGAGCTTAACGTCTATACCATGAATGACGTGCCGGGACCTCTCAAGGCTCAACTCTATGTGCTGGTTGCAGATTTGAAGGGAGAACACAAAACGGAGTTCCGGCAAAATGTGGAGCTGAAAACAAAAGCTTCTGAACGAGTCTTTTCGAGAAAGCAGTCTTTACTACTCGAAGGTTTTTTAAACACAAATTGTTTTATTTATACAGCGCTGATCTCCGGCAAGGACACCCTATCCGAAAATGTGCTTTGTGTCGTTCCTCCCAAAGACCTGCTGCTGGAAAACCCTGGCCTCACGTGGGACCTGAAGAAGGATGATGATCATTTTAGTTTGAAGATCAGAAGCAAATACTTTGCAAAGAATATATTTATATCCGGCTCTGGGAAAGAAGGTCCTTATCCAAGTGATAATTCTTTCGACCTTATTCCGGGAAAAGAGAAGACAATTATTCTTTACAGCGATCAGACGTTGGAGAAACTTAAACAGGCTCTGAAAATTGTTTCGCTCCGTGATTCCTATACTGAGTAGCGGCTGGAATTATCGGAACTGATACGGAACGCCTTCTGCAGCCTGTGTAAGTAGTTCAGGTACCCCATCAGTTGCAATAGCCCTGCCTTCCAGCTTCGGAGAGACCGGAGAAAACTCAGATAAATAGGATGTCATCATCTCATGAAGCAGTATACCGGAAGAGACCGGATTATGCACGTCCATTAGCCGGCAGAGCATATTCTCCGGATCCCCTTCTCTTTCACATGCACTCATTGTATAAGTCTTCTCCGGATCCAGAAGTTCTCCTTTTATTTTCACCTCCTGTACCCGTTCTCCTTGCTTGTTTCCAATGGTGAACGTCACCTGCATTCCTTTGAAACGCACAAACCAACCCCCAATTCGTTTGGTAGCATCTGTGGCAAAAACATTTTCAAGTTCTTTTTCAAGCCAGTTATGAATCTGCTTGCCTGTCACCTCAGCTGTTTTAACATTCGAATTTACAGGCAGCATGCTCCATAGATATTCCCGGGTTATATCAGCTAAACCGGTTTGTGGATCGGGTATAATAGGAGGGCAGAAACGGAATCCGTTGGAAACAGCTATATCGGTCTTCATCTTCCATTGCATTGCATCGGTAATGAGGTTGTCCATCGGAGTCTCAATGATGTAGTAGCGTACGAGCGGGGTTTTACTCTGACCAACCACCTCCTGAAGAACTTTCTGATAGGGCTTCTTCTCAGACTCTACCAGCTGTTTCATCTCTGCATCTTCCGGGTATTTTTCCGGATCCACATCGATGAGTTCATACACTTCGTCCTTTATCTTTCCGTTCTCAATCACGATATCCAGCTTGCCGACAAAAGATGCAAAGGCACCCGGCTCAGTTACCTTGCTATACTTTCCTTGCAAAGGGGTACGTATCCGTTCATGAGTATCGGCACCCAGAATGTAATCTACTCCCTCTGCACACTCTTCATTGGAAAGGTGAAGCTGCTGCGCAAGTCCCATGTGAGATACTACGAATACCATGGCACACCCCTTCTCTTCACGAAGAATCTTTACATATTTCTTTAAATCCACTTCTGGCTTGGTGAACAGAATACCTTTCGAATAAGCGGGACTTTGCCTAATTGGTGTGAGCGGATCGTTATACCCTACGAATCCAATTTTCAGCCCTCCCAAATTGAAGATCTGATAAGGAGGAAACAGTAATTCATGCTCTAGATCATCCGTGTTGAACATGTTAGCGCAAACCTTGGCCGCCGAATACCCATTCATATCCTTCAGAAGCATTTTCTTTCCATATAAAATCTCCCAATTGCCAGGAAGAACCAGATCATATTTAATTTTGTTGATCAGTGGCATAAGGGCCTGACCTTGTGTAAGAGATGCAATGCCGCTTCCCTGAAAGCAATCACCCCCATCAACCAGAAGCGTATTCTCCGGGTTTTGTCTTCGTAATTCTTTGATCAGGGTTTGGAGCGTAGCGAAACCACCGCGTTTTTTGTATACCGCTTTACCGTTTTCCCAGAAAAATTCGTCGTGAATGTCCAGTTGTCCGTGAATATCGGAGGTATGGAGGATAGTGAATCGCTTTGCCTTGCCTTTGATGAGGGCCGGATTACGAACCATTTCCCGAATCTTGTCTTTATCCTGAAGCCACCAGGGAAGCGCTGGACCCACTCCCAGGCCGATGGTTGCAAGACCGGCATAACGAATAAAGTCGCGGCGGCTTTGTCCGTGTTTTTCTTTTTCACCGCTTCCAACTTCATCTCCGTGGTGACAAGCACATTGGCATCCAGGTTTATCGCAACGTTCTTCGCTCATAAGTTGTTGTCACATTTTGATCTTCTTTTTATTTTTTTTCTTCGCTTCTGCTATTGGGCCAAAAGGACCATACTTATGCTGAGTTTCACTGTAGGTCTCCGCATAAGGGCCGAATGGATGATCCACCGGTTTACTTCGGATATCGGGCCAGTCTTTTTCAATTTTTCCTTTGGGCCGATCCTGGGAATTTACAAATGCTGCAATATCCCACGCTTCTTCATTTGTTATTTGGGGCAGCTCTATGCTTGCTCCCTGCGGCATATTGTTCTTGATATATCCGGCCAAACGGGTAATGCGATAAAGACCGGCTCCGGTATTGTAGCTATGGATTCCCCATAAGGGTGGGTAAATATAACTTTTTTCATCGGCACTGAGTTTCCCCTGCCCGTCTTCCCCATGACAAGAAATACATTTACTCATAAAGAACTTCTTTCCCTGCACAGGATCAGCGGCCC
>PLYR01000006.1 GCA_003153435.1 Bacteroidota bacterium | reverse complement strand
CCTCCCATACCGCTTGCCCCTGCTCCACCGAAAGGAATATACGGGTTCGTCAGATGGATCAACACATCATTCACACAAACACCGCCGGAGGAAGTTTTTTTCAAAATAGTGCGGACGGTCTTTTTGCTTGAACTAAATATATACAAAGCCAAAGGTTTATCATGTGCATTGATGTACTCAATAGCCTCCTGAATGTTCTCATAGGTCTTAACCGGAAGTATGGGCCCGAAGATTTCTTCTTTCATAATCCTGCTCTCTTCACTTACACCGGAAAGTATGGTAGGAGTTATTGTAAGGTCCGTTTCAGTAAATGTACCACCCAGCTCGGCTTTCCCGCCTTTTTGTAAGGCTTCTTCCGTCAATTCTTTTAGCCGGTTGTAATGACGTTCGGAAATGATTCTTCCGTAGTCTTCTTTATTCAATTGTTTGTTTTCCCGGAGATAGAGTCTCTCTATGCTGGCCTTTACCAGTCTTATGAATTCCTCTTTTAGTTTTGTTGGAACCAATATATAATCCGGAGCGATGCAGGTTTGTCCGGCATTCGCCCATTTACCCCAGGCTATCTTTTCTGCAGCTTTTTTCAGGTTCACCTGCTCATCAATGATCACCGGTGATTTTCCTCCCAGCTCCAGCGTTACCGTACTCAGGTTTGCAGCGGCAGCTTTCATGACTACCTTGCCTATGTGAGTGCTTCCGGTGAAAAAAATATGATCAAAAGGTTTACTAAGTAATTCCGTCGCAACACTGGCATCCCCTTCAATCAACGCCACTTCCTTTTCTTCAAAGGTGGAATTGATTATTTTACCCATCACCTTGCTTGTTGCAGGCGACAGTTCCGAGGGCTTCAAAATACAACAGTTGCCTGCTGCAATGGCTGAAACAAGAGGAGCCATCGTGAGCTGAAAAGGATAATTCCATGGACTGATAATCAGGCAAACCCCTTTCGCTTCATAGAGAATCCGGTTGCGGGTCATCATATTCACCTTGTTGGAATAGGCTCTAAGCGGCTCCATCCATTCCTGCAGGTTTTCCAGGGCAAATTTTATTTCTGCATAAATCACATTCACTTCAAACACCGCTGATTCAAATTCAGATTTCCTCAGATCCGCTTTCAATGCCGTATAAATTTCCTGCTCATGCGCCTGGATGGACATTCTCAACTTCCGGAGCTTTGCTTTCCGCACCTTAACGGAACATTGCTTTACACGAAGTGCATTCGCCTTTTGATGATCAAACAGCCGTGTTATCGATTCCATTAGCAGGATTGGTTAAGATACTTTGTGCAATTAAATACTGAGCGGCTGCATAGGTAGCCATGATAAGGATTCCTCCAAAGGGTATCGGGGTCAGGAATAGATTCAGAGCCAGGAGTCCGTCGGAACATGCAAAGAGCAATGCCCCACCCATCACCAGCCGGAAGCTGACCGGGTTTACCTTTCCATAGCGGAGTAAAGCGAAAATGTTCATCAGGGTCAATACCGTAGCATAGGCAAAGACTGGTATTTTCAAATCACCCAGGTGGTCTTTCAGAAGCCAGCATAAGCCAATTCCGTAAGCCACAATCAGCATTATAAACAAGTATCCTGCTCCAAACTTCCGGAGGCGTTTTCCTTTGGATGTTTGTATGTAATAGATGATAAAGAAGATATGAGCGATCAGGAAGGATACCAATCCTCCAATAAAAAACAGCGGTCGGTGTTCCTGAAAGATGAGGAGTCCATCTCCTATCCACGAGAGAAATAATCCAAGCATTGCAAAAACGGCTCCCGGTATTTTATGAGCCCCGTTGCTGAAAAGATAAATCAGGAGACTGGCAACAATCAGTGGTTTGAAGACCAGGTTCAGATAGAAGCTGTGCGCTTCCACACCACAAAGGTCTAATGCGGTGATGAGGCAATAAATAATCAGGAATTGCTTTTTGCCGATGCTGTTCATGCGGCAGGTTTTCTCATGAGGAATAACCAGATACACGAAATGATAATCCACGCTAAATAGGCTCCGTTGAGCATGGGTGTGGTAAAATGATACCAGAAGAGTAATGCTGCTACCGAAAGGAAGATCCTTCCAATCTCTATCGCTACCCCGTATTTCTTGGATTCAAAAAGGTTGCTGTAATTCACGATCGCTATGATGACAAGACAAACGGCTACCAATTTATCTGCCATGCCCATGGCTCCGGTGTTGAACAAAAAGAAAGTGGCGGCTGTAAGGGTTACCGCATACTGAAACAATACATAGAGATTCATGGACGCCGGAACCGTGGTATCGTACTTTTTATAGGTGAGGGGATCAAATCCTCCCTCATCGGCTGGAATGTAAGCCGGTCGCCAGCCGGGGGGATTAAACATATACCGAAGCTTATCGCCCGTTCCGCGCATTTGCTTAATTCCGGTATACATTCTTTTCCAATGGTTAAGATTCGCTTCCAGCGGATCCCAGGTATTGATGGGATGAGTGATGCCGTAGGTCGGCTCTTCTTCCTCTTCCTGAAAAGTACCGAACATTTTATCCCAGACGATGAGCATCCCGGCATGGTTTTTATCGATGTATTTGGGATTTATTCCATGATGAACACGGTGATGAGAGGGGGTATTAAAAAGGAGTTCAAAAGGACCGAGCTTACCAATGGCACGGGTATGTAACCAGAACTGATATAACGTGACCAGAGAGGAAACGGCCAGAAATTGAACAGGGCTAAACCCAATGAATGCCAACGGAAGGTAAAAGAAAAAAGAAAAGAACTTCTGAAACCAGCCCTGGCGCAGAGCCACCGAAAGATTGTATTCTTCACTCTGGTGATGAACCACATGCCCCCCCCAAAACAAATTAATCACATGGCTGTAACGATGAAACCAATAATAGAAAAAATCGACGCTGATAAATAGGGCGATGAATGTAATCCAGTTAATAGGAATATGAAAGAGCGCGTAACGCTCATATAAGAGTTCATAAAGTGTCACCACAATCAGCTTGAAGAATACGGCCGTGACCTGCTCACCCATTCCACAGCTAATATTGGTGATGGCATCATTAAAGCGGTAATTCTGACGCTGGTATATTTTATCGATGAGCAGTTCCAGTCCAATGAGTATAAAATACAGAGGAATGGAAAGCAGAATGAGATTAAAATTCATTTATAAAAGAGATTTCCGCAAAGTTACGATTCTGCCTGCTTCCTAAAGTGTTTCATTTTCAAGCATTTAGAAATTTTCTTAACAAAAAATAGAAATTCTTGTAGGAAAAGTGCATTTCCCTCCAGGAAAAATAGAAATGCCTGGAGGAAAAGTGAATATTCCCGCACCGATTCTACATACTCCTGCACGAATAGTGAAAATTCTTGCACCAGTTCTTCAAACTCCTGCAAGAAAAGTGAAAATTCCTACAGTGATTCCACAAACTCCTGCAGGAATAGTGAAAATTCCTGCAATGATTCTACCAGTTCCTGCACGAAAAGTGAATATTCCTACGAGAGAAGCGAGAATTCCTGGAGTGGTTTTACAAATTCCTGGAGGAATAGTGAAAATTCCTGGATCCGTTCTGCAAATTCCTGAAGGAAAAGTGAAAATTCCTGAAGTGATCTTGCAAATTTCTGTGGGGAAAGTGAAAATTCCTGATTAGGTTCTATTTAGGAATTCAAGACTGGAATAACAAGTTTCCGCATTCAAAT
>PLYR01000146.1 GCA_003153435.1 Bacteroidota bacterium | reverse complement strand
ATTTGAATGCGGAAACTTGTTATTCAAGTCTTGAATTCCTAAATAGAACCTAATCAGGAATTTTCACTTTCCCCACAGAAATTTGCAAGATCACTTCAGGAATTTTCACTTTTCCTGCAGGAATTTGCAGAACGGATCCAGGAATTTTCACTATTCCTCCAGGAATTTGTAAAACCGCTCCAGGAATTCTCGCTTCTCTCGTAGGAATATTCACTTTTCGTGCAGGAACCGGTAGAATCATTGCAGGAATTTTCACTATTCCTGCAGGAGTTTGTGGAATCACTGGAGGAATTTTCACTTTTCTTGCAGGAGTTTGAAGAACTGGTGCAAGAATTTTCACTATTCGTGCAGGAGTATGTAGAATCGGTGCGGGAATATTCACTTTTCCTGCAGGCATTTCTATTTTTCCTGGAGGGAAATGCACTTTTCCTACAAGAATTTCTATTTTTTGTTAAGAAAATTTCTAAATGCTTGAAAATGAAATACTTTAGGAAGCAGGCAGAATCGTAACTTTGCTGAAATCTCTTTTATAAATGAATTTTAATCTCATTCTGCTTTCCATTCCTCTGTATTTTATACTCATAGGACTGGAACTGCTCATCGATAAAATCTATCAGCGCCAGAATTACCGCTTTAATGATGCCATCACGAATATTAGTTGTGGAATGGGAGAGCAGGTCACGGCCGTATTTTTCAAGCTGATTGTGGTGACACTCTATGAACTCCTATATGAGCGTTATGCTCTTTTTCATATTCCCATTAACTGGATCACTTTCATTGCCCTTTTTATCGGCGTCGATTTTTTCTATTATTGGTTTCATCGCTACAGTCATGTGATTAATTTGTTTTGGGGTGGACATGTGGTTCATCATCAAAGCGAAGAATACAATCTTTCGGTGGCTCTGCGCCAGGGATGGTTTCAGAAGTTTTTTTCTTTTTTCTTTTACCTTCCGTTGGCATTCCTGGGGTTTAGCCCTGTTCAGTTTCTGGCTGTTTCTTCTCTGGTCACCTTATACCAGTTCTGGTTGCATACCCGTGCCATTGGTAAGCTTGGTCCTTTTGAACTCCTTTTTAATACCCCTTCTCATCACCGGGTTCATCATGGAATAAATCCAAAATACATCGATAAAAACCATGCAGGGATGCTCATCGTCTGGGATAAGATGTTCGGTACTTTTCAGGAAGAAGAAGAAGAGCCGACCTACGGCATCACCCATCCGATCAATACCTGGGATCCGCTGGAAGCGAATCTTAACCATTGGAAAAGAATGTATACCGGAATCAAGCAAATGCGCGGGACAGGGGATAAGCTTCGGTATATGTTTAATCCCCCCGGCTGGCGTCCGGCATACATTCCAGCCGATGAGGGAGGATTTGATCCCCTCACCTATAAAAAATATGATACGACGGTGCCGGCTTCCGTGAACCTCTATGTATTGTTTCAGTATACCGTAACCCTTGCCGCCGCCACCTTCTTTTTGTTCAACACCGGAGCCATGAGCATGGCAGATAAATTGGTAGCTGTATGTCTTGTCATCATTGCGATCGTGAATTACAGCAATCTCTTTGAATCAAAGAAATACGGAGTAGCGATAGAGATTGGAAGGATCTTCCTTTCGGTAGGAGCATTACTCTTCTGGTATCACTTTACCACACCCATGCTCACCGGAGCCTATATAGCGTGGATTTTAGTTTCGTGTATCTGGTTATTTCTCATGAGAAAACCGACTACATGAACAGCATAGGCAAAAAACAATTCCTGATTATTTATTTCCTCATTACCGCGTTAGACCTTTGTGGTGTGGAAGCCCACAGCTTCTATCTGAACCTGGTCTTCAAACCAATGATTGTTGCCAGTCTCCTGATTTATCTTTTCAGCAACGGCGCTCATAAAATACCTGGAGCCGTCTTTGCAATGCTTGGATTATTTCTATCGTGGATAGGCGACTGGCTCCTCATCTTTCAGGAGCACCGACCGCTGTTTTTTATTGGAGGATTGGTATCCTTCCTGATCGCGCATATTTTCTTTATCATCTATTACATACAAACATCCAAAGGAAAACGCCTCCGGAAGTTTGGAGCAGGATATGTGTTTATCCTGCTGATTGTAGCTTACGGAATCGGATTATGCTGGCTTCTGAAAGACCACCTGGGTGATTTGAAAATACCCGTCTTTGCATATGCATCGGTATTGACCCTTATGAACATTTTTGCTTTGCTCCGCTTTGGCAAGGTAAACCCAGCCAGCTTCTGGCTGGTGATGGGTGGGGCATTGCTCTTTGCAGTATCCGACGGACTCCTGGCCCTGAATCTATTCCTGGCCCCGATCCCATTTGGAGGAATCCTTATTATGGCTACGTATGCCGCCGCTCAGTATTTAATTGCACAAAGTATCTTAACCAATCCTGCTAATGGAATCGATAACCCGGCTGTTTGATCATCAAAAGGCGAATGCACTTCGTGTAAAGCAATGTTCCGTTAAGGAGCGGAAAGCAAAGCTCCGGAAATTGAGAATGTCCATTCAGGCGCATGAGCAGGAAATTTATGCGGCATTGAAAGCAGATCTGAGGAAATCGGAATTTGAATCAGCGGTGTTTGAAGTGAATGTGATTTATGCAGAAATAAAATTTGCCCTGGAAAACCTGCAGGAATGGATGGAGCCGCTCAGAGCCTATTCCAACAAGGTGAATATGATGACCCGCAACCGGATCCTCTATGAAGCGAAAGGGGTTTGCCTGATTATCAGTCCGTGGAATTATCCTTTTCAGCTCACAATGTCTCCCCTTGTTTCAGCCATTGCAGCAGGCAATTGTTGTATCCTGAAGCCTTCGGAACTGTCGCCTGAAACAAGCAAGGTGATGGGTAAAATAATCAAATCCACCTACGAAGAAAATGAAGTGGCGCTGATAGAAGGGGATGCCGGTGTTGCAACCGAATTGCTCAGTAAACCTTTTGATCATATATTTTTCACCGGAAGCACCCGCATAGGCAAGGTAGTTATGAAAGCTGCCGCTGCAAACCTGAGTACGGTAACCCTGGAGCTGGGAGGAAAATCACCGGTGATCATTGATGAGCAGGTGAACCTGAAAAAAGCTGCAGAAAAGATAGCCTGGGGTAAATGGGCCAATGCAGGACAGACCTGCATCGCGCCGGATTATATATTGGTTCCAACAAAACTAAAAGAGGAATTCATAAGACTGGTAAAGGCCAGTATAGAGAAACTCTATCTGCAGGAAAACAAACAATTGAATAAAGAAGATTATGGAAGAATCATTTCCGAACGCCATTACAACCGGCTCAAAGAATTAACGGAAGAAGCAATACAAAAAGGCGGGAAAGCAGAGCTGGGTGGAACATTCACAGAAACGGACCTTACGATTGCTCCTACCATACTTTCTGGAGTAAGCGAAGAGAGCAGGATTATGAAAGAAGAAATCTTCGGGCCCATACTTCCGGTTAAGACCTATGAGAACATTCAAGAGGCCATTGATTACATCAATGCCCATGATAAACCTTTGGCTTTATACATTTTTAGTTCAAGTAAAAAGACGGTCCGCACTATTTTGAAAAAAACTTCCTCCGGCGGTGTTTGCGTCAATGATGTGTTGATCCATCTGACGAATCCCTATATTCCTTTCGGTGGAGCAGGGGCAAGCGGTATGGGAGGTTCACATGGCTTCTTCGGATTCAAAGCCTTTTCGCATGAACGTGGAATTATGTATCAAAGCCGGTTTGTGGGTTTTGGGAAGCTTATCTATCCGCCTTATAAAGGGAAGGGATGGGTGATGCGGGTGATCAGGAAGGTGATGTAAAAAATCAGTGTGAGTGCGACGCTACTATAGAAAGCCCTGAATCCATTGACAATACAAAAAAGTGATAGTGCGAAGCAAGATAATACATGCGAAGATGAATGCGATAACTAAGTTCTTCATTTTGTTCATATTTATAGTACTGAACTTCCGTAGTATTGCTCAACAAGGAAGTGATTCATTATTATATCGTTTTAATTTTTATGACAAAGATGTTCAACATCCGATTGATGTAGAAATTGAAATGTGTGGAACTCAAAAAGGAGGAGTATATCAATATAAGTCAAAAGGTGGCATCTTTGAGATTAAACTTGTAGATGGCAGGGAATATAAATTTTGGATTTCAAAACGTGCTCCTGACAGGGGTGGTTTTGCTGAGTTTAAATTGAAAGTAAATAAAAATAATTTAGTAAATCAGCGCAATATTTTTTTGAATATGCGTCTTGCTAATTTACCGTACCCTCAGTTTCATTTTAATAGAAATATGGATTCAATTTCAAAATCTGATTCCACATTTGAACGTATAATTGATGTTTACCGACGTGTGCTAGATGGAAATCCAACTTTAATTCTAGAGGTTGTCGGATTTGCGAGTAGTGATGAAATAAATCGAAATAAATTGGCAGAGCAAAGAGCTCAATTTATTTATAAATCCCTGATGCTTCACAAAGTAAATCCAGAACGCCTTTTAGTAACCACTACTGAATATCATCCATTCCTTATAATGGACGATGAAAGCCCTTTTCCGTATAAAACACTATTAACAGAAGAATTCATTATATCCTTACCAAAAGACGAAAAAGAGAAAGCGCTAGCCCTTAATAGAAGGGTTTCTCTTAGGATTCATCAGTGAGTAACAGATGTTTTTTTGGTAATTGTCCAATTGGGGTACTTACAAATCCATTGACAAATAGGACGAGAATGGCTGCAGAAAAAAGAACATGGATACGCAAACACACAACCAGCGCTGGATATCCGCGCCATCGGGTTAATCCATGATTACAAAACCAGAGTCTATTACTTTATTGTCAGAAATGAATATTACTAGAATATCTCCTGGTCGCTTGTGATCACAAGTTGTGATATAGTAATATATTTGCTCTTTATTTTTATCTTTTTTTCTCTTTTTTTTCTCAGAATAAGAAGAATTTGGCGAACCTAATAAAGAAATAATGGATTCTTTTGATTCGCCAATAAAGCTTTTGCCGTCAAACAGAATTTGTACGTGTGATTTTGTGCCCTTTGTGCGCTTTTTTAGATCTTCAAAAGGAGCTTCTTTCATATGTTTCGCTCTTAGTCCATTACAACCAAGCGAGTCCGATAAAAAGTCAGAGGTAATGGTGTTTAAGTCAGATTGTCCGCGCGCAATGGTCGCTGTCAGAAGGAATAGTATTAAAATTATTTTTATGTTTATTGACTTACAAAGACTTTCTATGATTTCCATTGATTTCGGATTCTCATGAATTCTCGAACATGGAAACTTTGCTTTTGTCATCTCAATTTGAAATAAAATCTTTTTCCCTAGCAATCACCGCAAAAAGTCGAAATAACCAGTTCCTCCAATACGAACAACTATACTATCTGCGTATAACTACTTTTCGGGAAACAATGCCTTTAACGCCGGTCAATTGCAATAAATAAATTCCGTTCGGGGCATCTATGGAAATGGGAATATGTTTATCTGGGTATTGGTCTTTGAGATTTAGGGAAAAGACGGTTTTCCCTAACATGTCGATCACGTCCAATGTTTCATATTTCTCGTTATCTAACACCACCGTAAATGCTCCTTCACAAGGCACAGGATAGAGGGTTATACTACTGCCGAATTTGTTTTCATTTATTCCTGTTAACCAGGAAATCTTCCGAACGCACGAATGATTGAAATCTGTGATATATAAGTTCCCTAATGGGTCTAAAGTCACGCCAGTTGGACTCAACTCAGCAAGAGTCGCTAAGCCTCCATCTCCTGAATAACCTGAAATATTATTTCCAGCGACCTTCATGATGATTCCGGTAGAGATGTCAACCTTTTCAACAAGATTGTTGCTGTAATCTGCAATAAAAATGTCGCCCTTACTATTCAGGCACACGGCCACCGGCCAATGCAATCCCGCAGAAGTGGCTGGCATACTGTCCCCGGCATAGCCTACATTGCTGCTTCCGGCTACAGTTGAAATAATACCAGTAGATGCCGTGACTTTACGAATTCTGTTATTTATCTGGTCGGCGATGTATAAATTGTTGGAAGTATCGACTGCAATTCCAGCAGGATAATTCAACTCAGCATTTATAGCGAGTCCATTGTCTCCTGAAAAACCGGCATTTCCGTTACCGGCGACAGTGGTGATAATTCCGGTAGAATGGGTTATCTTCCGTATACGATGATTGTTTTGATCTGCAATAAAAACATCACCGGAACGACTTATTGCTATCGCATTCGGACTCGAGAGCATAGCCTGAGTAGCTAATCCACTATCGCCCGACCAGCCAGCGCTCCCATTTCCTCCTACTTCCGATACGATCGTTGTTATAGCATCAACTTTGCGAATTCTGTTTGAATAAGTATCGGTAAAATAGAGATTTCCAGAAGTATCAAATGCTACACTTGTGGGCCACTTAAAAGATGCAGAAAGAGCCGGTCCACCGTCGCCTCCAAAGTTAGGACTGCCGGTACCAACAACTGTATTAATAGTGTCGTTAGAGCTAAAAATTTCTCGAATGACACTGTTACCCTGATCAGCAATATAGAGATTGCCATATTTATCACATACTGAACTCCAGGGACTGTAAAGTTGCGAATTCCCGGCGGGACCTGCATCACCAGTATAACCAGGCGTTCCGTTTCCGGCTATCGTAAATATAATTTGAGCAGAAGCAATTTGAGAAAAGAACATTGGAACAAGAAAGGCACCAACCAACCTAAATATAACTGGTCTGAAAAAAATCATGTTGAATTCAGTTCGTTGGTGGATCTCTTAAATTTAAGATTATTTGCTCACATTATGAAGATTTCCGCGATGAGAAAGGAATTTAATCAACGGTTAATGTAATACCGCACTAGTGTCTTCACTGTTACCCAGTGATTACTGGAATCCATTCCTTCCTCTTTTATCAATCCAACATCCTTTGCATAATGATCTCTTCCAACAAGAATCGATCCCCATATACTGGAGGTATTTATCACCACATTTGGATAAATGACACCATTCACAGTATCCGTTTGTTCAACAGCTGTTACTTGAACGGCCGGCTCATTGTTGATATGAACATCCTGGTTTACAATTGGAAAACGGAACCCTAAAACATCAGAAAATAAAATCTGGTGAATCCAGCTATTCGGATTGCCATATCGATCAGCTACAGGAGTAGCATAACCATAAATCGGTCTTCCATTTGAAAAAGGCACATAAACCGGTTCGGTCATAACTCCCTGGAATGGGTAGCTGTATAGAACATAAGACGAATTCGTGGTGGAATAAGTGGTATCGTGGTGATTGCCAACATACACCCAGTAAGAACCCGGATATACCGGTAAGTAGGGCAGAGGAAGAATAGTTCTGATAGGTGCTGTGGATTTATTCTTTTTGCAGGAGATCACACCGGCAAGGATAAACAACAGAAGAACTAATTTGATTACTTTCATTTGAGTACGGTAAAACGATATCCAACTCCTCCTGCAAATTCATATTTGAATGCTCTGTCTAATGGCACGCCATTATCTGTTGCATACTGGATTTCACCGCCCACACTCAGGCGAATAAAAAAGTTTTTCGGCAGATTGATAAGGGCTCCAACTGCACTGCCTGGGGCAAAGAGGTGGTAATTATGGCTAAGGGTTGCTGGAATTAAAATATTGGGGTAGTATGAATCAGCAAAATGCTGGTCATATGTATAACCCTCGTAAAAGGCACTAAACTGGAAGAATATATTCACCAATTGATTCGATTCCCCAGGGAAGCACTGAAATCCCAGATGAATATTATCGGTCAAAGTGGCCTGGAGCTGTGGAGGGATGTCAAACAGTCGGACACCTGCAAATATCGATGCTGTTTTCCCAAGATATAGTTCCAGTTTGGGGTTAAAGATGAGGCTGTTTGAATTCAGAAGATTAATATAAGACGCAGAACAGGAAGCGCCTATTCTCAACCGTATTTCTGTTGAATCACCACCTGCAATTATGGAAGAGCTGAAAAGAACTGAGAAAGAGAGGATTGCAAGTAATCTTTTCATGATTATCAAATATAATCAATTTAGAAATACTTGCTTTTTCAGCCTTTTAATGCACTATTCTCACTGGGTGAAGCGTCTTTCAGTAGACGGAAAAGGCTATGATTAGCAGGGGAATACTGAAAAATCTAATCAATAAATTCCGAAACTTATTTTAACCCCAAAATATTCATCAATTCCATATTTACTCATAAACCATGGGTTCAAAAAGCTACTAAGTTTATAACCATCAATTTCTGAATTCTGATAGGAAATCCTCTCATAATAAACACTCACACTTAGAGCGTCAAGGAACTCCAGTTTGTGTTTTTCATATTCGATCTTCCTGTGAGGTATGAAATTAGAGTAAGCGCTATTGCTAAGACAGGTGTTCCTAAAAAAAGCGAGCGGTTTGAAACTGAGTTCGAATCTGTATTGAATGTCGGAGGCAAAGTAGAGGTTATCTGCTTGACCACCTTCTATATATTTATTCCCATAGACTCCAGCAATCCTGTAAGAATAGCTTCCTCTTTGCGCTTTTAACAAAAAACCTCCAAATTTATTTGGGAAAGGGGAAAACATAATTCCGTATTCATAGAATGTGTTCCCATCGATTGCTGGGCGATATCCGGAAGAATTATTCCGATCCATGCCGGTGTTTACTAAATCGTACATGAAATTTGCTCTGCCTGAATCAGAAGGGCTCTGAGAGTTAATTTTGAACGATTTATTAAAATCAGATTTATAAGTTTGAGAATACTTGTATCCCCATTGCCCATTTAAAATTTTAAGGTCAAAGGTCGCTCCAAATACTATTTGTTTACTAAAGAATCTGCCGACATTTATTCCAACACTTAAAGAATATCCTTTTCCTCCGGGGCCGCTTTTCCCATCTTGTGAATACAAAACATTAACCGCTCCCGTCATGTATGAATTCTGCTGAGACGAATCATGTGTTAGAAAATTCCTATATGATTGGGCCGGCACTCTACAAATGAATCCAATAAGCAGCATGGAGAAAATGACCCTTATTCTCATATTTACTTGAAAAGATGTATTAGTGACACAAGTTAGGTAAAGTTCTGTTCAGTTTGTTCACTTATTGGGGTTGAGCATACTCGAAATCTGATTTTTGGTAGGAAATGGAATTGAAGTAAATTTGAACAGTTCAACAAATCACAAATTATTATGAGGTTACCGGGAGCTTTCATATGTTTTATATTATGGACGAGTGTGTGTTTAGGTCAATCCAAGCATATTGGATTTATTAAAGCTGACGTTTTGAAAAAAAACAAGGTTTATAAATGTGTAGAATATGACTACTCTGATTCTATAAGTTTTTTTAAGGAATATAAAAACGGATTCTATACTATTTTTGATCCGGATGGAAGGAAGATAGAAGAAAATTTATTTCCGGGCCTGGGGCACGAGTCTAAGGTTCTTTATATGTATAATAGTTCAGGCTGGGAGCTTTTGTGGATATGGATTGATGAAATGATGGCACCAACAATTCAAAGGGTTTATGTAAATACATTCAACAGTTCTGGAAGGAAAATCGGATACATTGATTATTTGCCTAACTATATGCCTGAAACCGGAACCCTTACTAACACTAATGCCGTCCATGATTCTGTAGTTTCATTTAAAGGTTCTGATAAAAAAGTGACCCATTTATATTTCAGGGATAATAAAAGGGCTGATACGTCGTCTATATTTTGCGAGTATTATCACAATGAACGCTTGGATTCGGCAGTATTGAAGGATTCAAATGAGCTATTAAGAAGTGAATTTTTGTATGCTTCCAATATATTGATTCTTTCAACGCATCGGTGGATAGATAAAAATCGTTTAACCCAAATCGAGAAAATTTATTACCTCAAGAATGGCTTAATTGATTATTATGATGAGAGTTATTATGAGTTAGGGGACACAAATACAATAAATGCGCGCAATAAACATATGAAGTGTTCTTATTCTTACTGGCAATAGCCGAAGCCTGAGCGAAGGCTACTTCGCTACAGAAACCTTTAACGTTAGCGAGGACGCTAACAAAAAATTCAAGCGTAGCCGAAAAGGCTACGCTTAGCAGGGGAGGCCTTTTAAAATCGAGTTTTTTCAAACAACAAAATTGAATAATTTTGATAGCTAATTTAAACCAAAGTCATGTACAACCTGAAAGGAGAAAAGCTAAATGCCGTTCAAAAGCTGTTAACTGTTAGGAATGAGGCCTTGGTAAAAAAAGTCAATCGTTTGCTCGATAATGAAATGATTGTCGCTTATACTACCGGCGGCAAAGGATTAACTACCAAAGCATATAATGAACGCCTGAAAAAAGCGGAGTTGCAGATTAAATCAGGTGATTTTCTTACTCAGGAACAGGCGGAAAAAGAAGCCGGAGACTGGTGATGAAAAAACCAAGGATACTCTGGACTCTCCCCGCTAAGCGAAGCATCTTTCAGTAGCCGGAAAAGGCTACGCTTAGCAGAGTCTTTTCCAGCTCCTGCCTGTTTTTAGATTTTGTCGCTTCATCCCAACCCATCAATTCTCCCATATAATCCAGCAAGCCAGTTTTCCACCGTTTCACATCTCCGATATGAAAATAAGCTGCAGAGGTGCGCCTGACCAGGAAGTCGCTCAGGGTGCAACAAAACTCTTCTTCTATGGAATAACGTAGCCAGTCTTTTATGAAAGGCGGAGGATCGTTTGCAGGGGATAGATTTTCATCCCACTCTCTGAATTTTGATTCCAGCAAAGGAATCTGATCTGTAATACAGGGAGGCTTCACTCCTCCTTTTTTGTCATAGATCCTGTCCACCACCCGCTGGGCCATCTTCCGATAACCGGTAAGCTTACCACCTGCGATGGTAATCAAGCCTGACTTCGATTCGAATATTTCATCTTTCCTCGAAATCTCTGAAGGACCTTTCCCTGGCTTCTGTATGAGGGGGCGTAACCCTGCCCAGGCAGATTCTATATCGGTCATTTTCAGATTGAGATCGGCAAAATAAGAATGGAGACATTGAAGCAGATATTCAGCATC
>PLYR01000108.1 GCA_003153435.1 Bacteroidota bacterium | reverse complement strand
GTTCTTCCGCATTACCTTTACCTACCGCTTCGGTAAGTTTGATGTGTCACTCTTCAAACGAAAAAATACGAAGGTGAATACCGACGGCTTGAATGACATGCAGGGACAGTAATCAGCTTGACCTCCGCTTCTCTATAAAAAGCATAATTTTCGACTCTCTCCGTGTCGCATTTACCGCTATTTTTGCTTTTCAAAAAGAAATAGCCATTATTCATTCTCTGCTCTATGCATCATACACTAACCAGGTTAAGAATATTAATTTTCAGTCTTTGTCTTCTTCCACTTTTTAGTACTTCTCAAACGTACAACCCTTCTCTTTTCAATTGCATGAAATGGAGAATGATTGGCCCACACCGGGGTGGGAGAACAGTAGGGGCATGTGGCATCACGAAGCAGCCGAATGTATTTTATATAGGGGTTAATAATGGTGGGGTCTGGAAAACAACAGACTTCGGACGGACCTGGAACCCCATATTCGATGAGCAACCGACCGGATCGATTGGCGATGTAGCCGTGGCTCCTTCAAACCCCAATATCATTTATGCAGGAAGCGGAGAAGGAATTCAACGACCCGACTTATCGGTTGGAAACGGGATCTATAAATCAGAAGATGCCGGTAAGACCTGGAAAAATATGGGCCTCAGTGATGCATTGCAAATAGGTGGACTCGCGATAGACCCTACGAATGAAAACCGTGTATTTGTTGCAGCCCTCGGTCATCCCTACGGCCCCAATAACCAAAGAGGAGTATACCGCAGCACAAATGGAGGAAAGACCTGGGAGCAGGTTTTGTTTAAAGATGAAAACACAGGAGCAGTGCAGGTTTGCATCGATCCCTCCAACCCGAATATCGTCTATGCCGATATGTGGGGAGCGCGTCAGGCGCCCTGGGAAAATGGGAGCTGGGAAGGGGCAGGGTGCGGATTATATAAATCAATTGACGGAGGTACGACCTGGAAAAAACTGGAGAAAGGGTTGCCGGGAAAGAAGGAAGGACTGGGAAGAATCGGTTTTTGTATCGCCCCGAGCCAGACCAACCGGCTCTATGCAGTGGTGAACACCAAATCAGATGGAGGAATTTACAGGAGCGATGATGCAGGGGAATCCTGGACCTTGTTAAGTGAAGACAACCGCTTATGGGACCGGGGAGATGATTTTGCGGAGATAAAGGTGGACCCGAAGAATGCTGATCTGGTGTATGATGCCGCGGTAGTGGTTTGGAAATCTACCGATGGTGGTAAAACATGGAACGGTTTTAAAGGTGCCCCCGGAGGAGATGATTATCACCGGCTCTGGATTAATCAGGACAATCCGAAAATCATTCTCCTTGCCGGAGATCAGGGGGCCATCATTTCCGTAAATGGGGGAGAGACCTGGAGTTCCTGGTATAACCAACCTACTGCACAATTCTACCATGTAAGTGCGGACAATGCCTTTCCATACAATGTATACAGCGGTCAACAGGAAAGCGGTTCTGTTGGAATTGCATCCCGGGGAAATGACGGACAGATTACCTTCCGCGACTGGCATCCCGTAGGTGCCGAAGAATACGGCTATGTAGTGGCCGACCCTTTGGACCCTAATCTCATTTACGGTGGCAAACTGACACGATATGATAAACGCACATCACAGGCAACAGACATCTCTCCGGATCCCTCGCAGACACTCGGATACCGTTTTCTACGAACCGCCCCCATTGTCTTTTCACCGGTTGATCAAAAGACACTTTTCTATGCCGGCAATGTCATCTTTAAAACAAAGGACAAAGGGAATTCGTGGAAGGTGATCAGTCCGGATTTAACACGCATCTCCTACGATCTTCCTGTCTGCATCGGGGTTTACAAGACCGATTCCATGAAAGCGATGAAAAGAAGAGGAGTGGTTTACACCCTTGCTCCTTCCGCGCTCGACTCTAATACTATCTGGGCCGGCACCGATGATGGATATATACAGGTGACTCATGATGGAGGAATCAAATGGGAGAATGTGACCCCTCCTTCGGTAACGTCCTGGAACAAAATATCAATTCTGGAGGCCAGTCATACCGATGTGAATACAGCTTATGCGGCAGTGAACAATATCCGAACGGATGATTACCATGCGCATATCCTCCGGACTAAAGATGGAGGAAAGACCTGGAAGGAAATAGTCAACGGTCTTCCTGATGATCCTATTAATGTGGTGAAGGAAGATCCAGCCCGGAAAGGTTTGCTGTTCTGCGGATCTGAAAAATGTGTGTATGTGTCTTTTGATGATGGGGATCACTGGCAATCGTTGAGACTCAACATGCCTGCCACATCCATCCGTGACCTGGTTATAAAAGATAATGACCTGGTAGTAGCCACGCATGGAAGGTCATTCTGGATTTTAGATGATATGAATCCCCTCCGCCAGCTCAGTGATGAAAAAACGAAAGAAAAGATAATCCTCTACACACCTTCACTGGCTTACCGGATCAAATGGAATATGAACACCGATACACCCATCCCCGCCGAAGAGCCTGCCGGGCAAAACCCTCCGGATGGTGCCATCATCGATTATTACCTGAAAGAAAAAATGAACGGAGAAGTAAAACTCGAGATTTATAACGCTTCCGGAACACTCATCAGACATTACTCCTCGCTCGATAAACCTATGAAGATTCCACCGGTTAATATTCCGCTTTACTGGGTTAGGCCCGCTCAAACGGTTTCTTCCGATTCCGGAGCTCATCGTTTTCTTTGGGATATACGATCCCAACCCCTCGACATTCCCGCCTCCTTTCCAATGTCAGCTATCGTAGGGGATACCCCTTCGGAGCCAACATCCCCTTGGGTTTTGCCGGGTACCTATACGGTCAAACTCACGGCAGGAGGAAAAACCCTTTCCCAGGATATGAAGATCGTCCTGGATCCACGGGTTCATGCAAGCAAAGAGGCGCTGGTTAAACAGGAAATGCTTTCTCTGGGATGTACAAAAGATCTTATGCAGATAAACATGATTATTAAAGATGGGGAATCTGTACTGACCAAGCTAATTGAACTGATTCCGAAAGCCAATTCAGACTTAAAGTCCCAGCTGGAATTATTCAACAAAAAACTACTGAAACAGGTGGGTGCTCCTGAACGCTATCGGAATAGCAGTTTTTATTCAACACAGGAAACACTTAAATCGTTGTTTAATAAATTGCAGGCTTCTGATGAGATGCCCACTTCTCAAACCGTCGAGGCCGTCAAAGCCATTCATGAAGAAACTTCCCGGGCATCTATTGCATGGGATAGTTTTGAGAAAGAGATAAAAGAGGTAAATTTAAAATTGAAATCAGCCGGACTTACGCTACTGCCAACCAGATAGATCGTTTATATAGCTCATGATTTTTATAAGAAGGAATCTTACCTTTTTTTTTGTCACCCTTTTTTTTGCTGCTCAGGCCCAGGAAATGGATTCTCTGATTCCGGCATTGGGTAAGGCTAAAACCGATTCTTCCAAAATTCTTACCCTGAGTGCTATCGAAGATGCCTGCGAGGTAAAAGATATTGAAAGCTATGCCCTCCAGCAGTTAAAATTGATTGAGGAGGCCCAGCTCCGGAAATCCATCCATTCCAAATTTGCACACACAGAAACAGCCAGAGCTTATAATGACCTCGGGGTGTATGAGCGGAGTCAGAAGAGTAATTATTTGCAGGCTGTGGAATATTACCTGAAAGCAGCAACAATCATTGAAAAGGAAATAGACCCGGACCAGGATCTCCTCTCTTCCATTTATTCAAACCTGGCTACCGCTTATATTGATCTGGAGCGGTATGACTTTGCCAAAACATACTTCAATAAATGTATCGAGCTTGATATCAAAAAGAAGAATGATGATTACCTGGCACAGGATTATAACAATATGGCAGGCTTTCTGTTTTTTATAAAGGATTACAAACAAGCTGAATATTATTTCAATAAAAGCATTCGCTATGGAATCCTCAAAAAAGATTCTTCGTCGTTGACTGGAAGATTCTGTAATCTGGGGGAGGTATGCCTGAACGATGGTTCCGACAGACTCGAGGCAGCAGGGAGATATGCGGATAGTGCTTTCCTCTATAAAAAAGCGCTCGCAAAAGAGAATGTTTTATACAACGCCTACAAGCTAAGGTTTAAAATAGCTGTATTGAAAAAACAGTTTGACAAAGTCCCTCCTCTTATTGTAAAACTGACTCAACTCATCCCAACGGCAAAACTTGAGAGTGCTGACTTTAAGAGGTGGCTGTACCTTTATTATAAGGCGATAGGAGATTATAGAAACAGTCTTGAAAATTATATCCAGTGGAAAGACAGCCGCGATAGTATTCTGAGCAAAGATATCAAGCACAAATCTGAAATCCGCCAACTGGGCTTTGATTCGGAAAAGAAGCAATTTGAGTTAAAGCTGGATGGGGAAAAGAAAATGCTGGAAGAGAAAAACAAACGCAAATGGCAGATGTATCTCTCTGCCTTCATCTCGCTTGTAGCATTATTCATTGCTGGATTCTCCTGGTTTTTTTACAAACGCTGGAAACTGACTAAAAAACAAAAGGACATCATCCANNTCAAACTGTTGTGGTAGTGGGCGATTGCACCGGCCATGGGGTCCCTGGGGCATTGATCAGCGTGCTTGCGATTGAAGCGTTAAACAATATTATCAGCAGTGGTGTGCAACTGAATGATACGGAAGAGTTCGTGAAACAACTGAGAATTAATTTCAGTAAATACTACAATGCAAAAACATTGATCAGTATCGGGATTGATTTGAATATTGTCTGTTTTGACAAGGAACGACACCTAGCCACCTGCTTTGGTTCCGGAAGTACGATGCTGATTCTCGGCAAGGATAAAGAGATGCAGAAAGTAAAGTTCGACAGCTTTAATATTGGAGGAGAATTGCCGCTTAACATTAACTCCAAGCCTTTTTTGTATAATTTCTCAAGCCTGGATAAGTTTTACCTCTTTACCGATGGTATTGTAGATATGAAGGGTGAGGATGGAAAAAAATATTCTATGCAGCGTTTTCAGGATTTCATCCTCCGGAATGTCCATCAGAATATTTCAGAAGAGAAAGAAGCGTTTAATCAGGAAATAGAGCGGTGTACCAAAGGAAGAGACCTGGTCGACGATATTACCCTTCTGGGCCTGCAGTTGGAATAATAGCCCTCTGTTGCTGCTCGATCTTCTGCCTAGTAAAGCATTATGCAATTTCCAGGTTTTATTAGTATTTTTAAGTATTAAATTTTCTTTTATGAAGAATTACCTCAGTCCTCCAACCGACTGTACCCCCGGTCTAAATCTTAACAGCGAGAAAAATCTTCTTGAAATAACAGGAGAATCCAGACCCGAAGACATCCGGGAATTCTATGGTCCGGTGCTTGAGTGGATCGATGAATATGAGAAGCTGGTTTATTATATTGTAGATGCGAATAAATCACCCCTTCCTATTGAACTCCGTTTTCAGTTGTCCTACTTTAACTCTTCCTCTGCAAAAGTCTTTATACAGATCATCCAGAAGCTGGCTTCCATAGCCCGTTCGAACAGCTTCATTAAATTGAATATCATCTGGACCTATGAAGAAGGCGATGAAGATATTTTTGATGCAGGGAAAGAATTTGAAAAGATTACCGGAAACAATATGGAGTTTGTTAAACTGAACGCGAAGGAATAAGAATCACTATCCTTTCAAACAAATATCTGAAAAGCTCGTTAACCCCAACGAAGAGTTTATACTCTAACTAAGCGAATGATTAACGGACGCTGAGCTTTAAGGTCTTCACTTCTCCACTGCTAAGCATTTGAAGGAAATAGATTCCTTTTGCCAAAGAAAGTGAACCCGCATCCACGACCACCTGATGATTCCCTGCAGCTTGTTCTCCGGCATTGAAGTGTTGCACATTCCTACCCAGAACATCTGTAAGTGTAAATTGTACAGATCCGCTTTCAGCCAGAGAATAATTTATAGTTGAACTGGAGTTGAACGGATTGGGATATGCATAGAGACCCGAAATAATGGAAGCATAATCTTTCACTCCGGTAGCCGAACTCAGGTAAAGTATTCCATCTGAAGTAACCACGGAAGATATAAGTCCCGCATGATTGGTGGTTCTTACACTGGTGTAATAAGTGGTTCCTGGTACCAGTGTCAATCCCGTATAGGTTACCGTGGTGTCCTGTAAATTCCCTGTCCACGTTAAAACATTTGTCCCGCCGGAGGAAGTCCCGATGGCAAATTCATAAAGGCTGACGCCTGAGTTTGGATCAAAAGATGAATTCCAGTTATTCGAAAGCTGGGTACCGTTATATGTTGTATCCATATCTGCACCTGTTCCATCGAACAGGTTTGTGGGGTTGGAGGGAGGAGTCCAGTCCACATTCACATCCTGAGAAGCAATGGTAGAAAAGTTATTCGCCGAATCGCGAACGATAGATTTAACCCTGCCCGATGGAGTGGATGGGTTTGGGTTCTGATAGCGAATCATGTCATTCGAAGCAGAGCCAACCAGAATAGTTTGCGGAGCGTTGGAAGCTCTGGAACGGTATACTTTGAAATTCTGAACTTGCCAGTCGCAGTTCCCGCTTCGGAAAGAAATCGAATTTCCTGTTGCGATGGGAGAAGGATCGGTATAGCTTCCAATAAAGACATTGTTCTGGAAAACTTCTAAGAGTCCTGCAATACGATCGTATACAATTTTCCAATCATACCATTGGCCGGCAACAGTAGTCATAGCGGTAGATTTGACGAGGGAGAATGCACCGTTAGCAGTTTTATAAATTTCCAGGGTGCTCTGATCCACACGAAACCAGACAAAGTAACTATGTCCACGGTTCACATTACCGGCTGTATCACAGAAGATATGGAGGCCCGCCCGGCGATTGGCTCCTGTGCCGCTGATCATGCCTGACCATTCGTACAAGTACTGATTCGAAAGAGTCTGATCGAGAGAGGCATAAAGATTCGTATTCGAAAGGGTCTGATCCGATTGTTCCAGGGAAATATTCGGAGCATTGATGGCCCAGGTGCCGGTGGTGGCAGTCCATTCAGGGCTGATGGAAGGCTGACTGAAATTATCACTAAAAAATCCTTGAGTGTTATTGGCTCTCCAGTCGCCATTGGCATTCAAGTCAATGACCTGATAAAAGCTTTTAAATAATCCGCTTCCCCCGGTATTATCAATTTCTGCAAAAGTAGTACTGAAATTGGCGGTCTGCCAGATTCCGGGAATGGAGACTGTGGTTGTCGGAGCAGTATGGTCCGGGCCCGGAGGAGGTGTGCCGTTTATAGACCAGGTAGCAGCCCAACCGGGAGAGGTGGTTCCACAGGATGATCTGAATTCAGCAGTGATCGATCCACCGGTTGAACTGATGGTGCCCGGGCTGGTGGTACCGTTGTATTTACCAATCAGCGGAGCATTGATGGAATTACCGTCATACAGGTAGAGGTAATCGTATTTGCTGGTGGTGTTAAAGCTGGTGAAGTTAAGTGTCACCGTGGTGGCGCCGGTGGGGCTGATCGTCCAGATATTCCTTTCCAGATTGGAATAATTGCTTCCTGATCCGCCGGAGTCGTAAAAATTTCCGGTGGTGGTGGTATATACAGTTGCAGTTGGTGCCGGTGTATTGACGAGGCGGTAAAATGTTTCCCAATCCCAATTTGGCCCCGGATCGATATGGGTCTGATTCGGGTAATGTTGATGGCCTTTCACAGTCACGCAGGTCTGAGGAGTATTGGTGCCGTTATAATCAGTCGTGGCAGCCCAGGGGAAGAAGGCCATGTTTTTCGGGTTGATGCCATGCCGGCTGCATATATTGGCAACGAGTCCGGCAGAGTTTGTGTACATGGCTGTTGTATACCAACCGGTTTGAGCCTCATAGCCTTCATGTTCGATACCCACCGTATATCCGTTTTCAGATCCAACATGCCAGGCTTTGTCTGATTCAAGAACCATCTGTGTGATCTGTCCATCGGAAGACCTGACTACATAGTGGGCACTAACTACTGCGGAACAATTCTGGAACCAGCTGATGCATCCGGCATAGGTTCCTTCCACATCGTGAATAACTACTGCGGTCACCGTCATCGTGCGGCCTGCAGTATAATTGCAGGTGGCAGCCGGGTTCCAGATAGCCGGACCATAGTCTGAAGCAATCCCTACTTGTCCATTGTTTACAAACTTCTGTCCGTTTTGTCCGGTGATATTCTGACCTTTCATAGTTACCTGAGAAGAACTGAGAACGCTGTAATTGGCTCCGAAGATGGTTGGCAGATCCAACTGGTAATCGGGGAAATGAAAGAGTTGCTGATAGGTTTTGTTGGAGAGAAATGCCGCCAGCGAATATTTGAAAGAGTTTCGCGCGAATGCTATGACTGTATTGCTTGGATCGCGTGGCAGTTCACCACAAGCGACCGCAGCATCCAGCAAAGTGTTTATGGAAGGTACGTTGTGAGAACTATTCCCTCCACTGAGTTCATAAATCATTGCTGCATAAGCAAGAATATTTTTTTCTGGACTTTCGATGATTTCTTTCTCAGAGATGCCGGAGAAGGTGGAAGCGAGTTTAAGATTTTCGGTAAAGAATCTTTTCCCATTCTGTACCATCCCCATGACTCCAATAGCTCTTGGAATTCCTGTGCAGCTTTCTTCTCCTGTTGCCGGTAAATGACTGAATCGGGTGTTTGTAAATGCCACCGCTTCCAGTATGCCATGCTGGAGATTAGGATTTTGAGTATATGCCTCATCAAAATAGCTCTGATAAGGATTTTCAGTGACGAAGTCGTTTGGGTTGGAGGTGGCGAAAACAGTAAAGCCGGCCAGGACGGCCAGAGAGGTAAGGATTGTTCGCATGGATTCTTTGGGTTTGAATCAAATGTATCAATAAATCCTGAGAAAATGAAAATAGCAGGTGGGTTAAACCTTTTAAAACAGGAAAGACCAGATGATCCCCCAAGCTTTTGCGAGGGGATGTTACAAAAACCAGAACGAGGCTTTAGACCTGGTTAGGAAGGATCACCAGTGTTAAATAGTGTATCTTTACCTAACATAAATTGTGGGTCTTTAACTCACAGAAATAATCCCCAAGAAATATGAAATCAGCTCTGCTCAGCTTAATAATTTTTTTCGTTCCGATATTTCTTTCAGCTCAGATCACTTTTGAGAATGGTCCAGAGCTAAACAATGACAAGGACTGGAAGGTAAACCGCCTCCTCGAAGGTGATGATGGGACTTTTTACACTTACCGGGTAAGGACAAAAGGGCCAGGTACTTCTTTTTATATTGAGAAATATAGTAAAGATGGAATGAGCCTTGTTTTTTCGAAGGAAGTGGAAATGGAAAGCTCATACAATGAAGTGATGAACGTGCTGTACAGTCAGGGCCGAGTGTTCCTGTTCCTAGGTAACTTCGATCAGTACCAGACCAAAATGACACTCACTTACCTCACCGTCTCTTCTGCAGGTGAGGTTCAGAAAAAGGAAAAGGAAATACTGATGATAAAGGTTGATCACAGAAATCAGATTGACATAGGAATTATTCAAAATCCAGGAAAAACCGAATTCCTGGTGAAGGCTTGTTTCAGGGGAGAAAAGCTGGACGACTGGAAGACGGATCTTGTTTTGTTTAATTCAACCGACATGAGTCAGATTTGGAGGAAAGGGGTGAACCAGCGAATGATGAATCTCAATGCGATAACCCGTAACAACATTCTTTCCAACAACTGGTCCACTCCGGCCGGAAAGACAGGTGTTTCCAGTGCAAGGGGTGGCAGTTTCAAGATGGATCCGGAAAGGGAAGATATTGGACTGGTGGGTATATTTCTGGATGATGAGGAGAATGTGTTCTATGGAATCTCCACCAATGGAACGGAAACGGCTGATGGCGAGAGAAAGTACCAGCTAATACTTTATACGCTAGATAAGACAGCAGACAAACCTAAATCATTGGACCTTGGTTTTCCTGAAAAATACATCATGAGTGATGTGTTGATGTCAAAAACAAACAGGGAGATGATTATAGGAGGGATGTTTAAGGAATCAAATAGCATGGGAAGCACGCAGGTCAACAGCGGCGTATTGGCTTATAAAGTAAATATTGATTCGAATAAGGTTGTAAGCAATACCATACAGCTTTTTGACGCCTCTTTGCTCAAAGCAATAGGGTCCATTGATGAGGATAATACACTCCGGTATAAAATGGACTATATCTTTCATTCCGGCACCGATGTTTATTTTGTAGGGGAAGAATTCAAGGAGACGTATAGCCTCAAGCGTCATACCAGTACAACAACGCAGTATAATGGTTCAAACGGTGGAGCTCAGAGCGGTGGCTATGGAGGCGCATATGCAGGTTCAAATAATATGCATACTGGCCCTGGTACGACTACTACTATGCATAACAGTACCGTGACTGCTTTTTGGGAGTATGAGTACAGAGATGTAATTGTATGTAAATGGAGCCAAGAAGGGAAATTCGTATGGATAAAAAATGCTCCAATGGAAGTGAAACTGATGCTCAAAGCTCCACATCTGTTGAAGCAGTATTTTGTGATGACGGCAAACAATCAGATCTATTTTTTATGCAACGAAAACCCCAAAAATTTGAAACTCTATAACGCGGAGAAGTTTGATCAGGATGCCATGGAAGCAACCTCTGGCGTGATGGGAAGTAACTTTGTTTATTCTTCACTCTCCATGGATGATGGAACCTTCCATCACGGTCTGGTTTTCTCCAACGATGAGTATGGATTTGCACCTAATACGGAAGCAGATGTTCGCTTTATGCCTCCGCCGGAATGTGAAAATTTTGTGTCAGGAGGCATCAACACGGCCATTATTTATACAGAACATAGAGGGGCAGGCCGGTTTTCGAAATTGAGTTTCAAATAATTTCCCGACACCTCATAGAAGGAAGGTCACCGGTGCCTGAGCGAAGTCGAAGGCACATCAGAACCCAAGTCCTACACCAAATGTGTAGGATATAGGAGAATTTTCAGGCGATCGTAAAGGGTCGTAGTTCAGATCATACATGATTAATGCATAGAAAGAAGCCCGTTCATTAATCCGGCCCCGGTATCCCCCTCCAACCAGTAAAGGAAATAGATTGGAACGTCCTTCTTCCAGGGTGTTTCCACCCTGAAGCCAATCGCCATTCAGCACTTTTGCTTCCACACGGGCGAAGACATTCTGTAGTATAAAATAATTTGCAAAAACGCCACCGCCATAGATACTGTTGGTGAATTCACCATAGCCCGGGACTTTATAATCGTAATAATTATAGACAAGGGTTATACCTGCAGAGAATTTATCGGTCACCTTATACCCAATAAGCGGGGAGATGCCTGCAAAATAACCGTACTGACTAAAGTTGAACCCCAGGTTCCCACCATAATAGAGCTTATCCAGAATATTTGGTTTAGGTTTATCCTGGTGTACAGGACGAGGTGGAGCTACATAATTGCTATCATCCTGAGCAGATAGGTTAGTGATTCCGATCAGGAGGAATGACATTAAAAGAAGAAGACTTTTGTTTTTCATAGTATTCATATAAAGGTACGAAATATTTGCCTTCAGAAAGTGTATCTTTGACCTTCTAACGAAAAAATGAATATACTTATTACAGGTACGAGCCGTGGTCTTGGTTTTCAGACTGCACTTGAACTTTCTTCCAGGGAGGGTTGTCAGGTTTTTGCCCTTTCCCGGCAAAAAGAAGGACTTGATAAACTGCTCAAGACCGCTCTTCAAAAGCATAAGGGTGCAAAAATCGTTCCACTTCATTTTGATCTGGAGCATGGAAATTTTCAAGATTTGTTTCTGGAAATAAAAAAGCATACCAGTCATCTTGACATTCTGATCAATAATGCTGCTTCTATAGTGGTAAAACCTTTTATGGACCTTACGGAGGATGACTTTTCAAAGGTTTATAAGCTAAATGTCATCCGTACAGCTTCTCTTATCCGGTTGTTGGTGCCATTGATGGAACGCACGAACGGACCCCGTGCTCATATCGTTAATATTTCTAGCATGGGTGGTTTTCAGGGAAGCATGAAATTTGCAGGCCTTTCAGCATATAGCTCCAGTAAAGCAGCACTTGCGGGACTTACAGAATCACTTGCAGAAGAACTAAAGGAAAAACATATCTCCGCCAATTGTCTTTGCCTGGGTGCGATCCAGACAGAGATGCTGAATGAAGCTTTTCCCGGTTACCAGGCCCCTCTTACACCGGAGGAGATGGCGCTCTATGTAGCTGATTTTGCCTTGAACGGCTCTAAATATTTTAACGGAAAAATACTTCCGGTTTCCCTTTCAACCCCATAAAATAGTATGACAGCATTTAAACACAGCGTCCTTGAACGCTTTCTTCGGTATGTGAAAATAGATACACAGAGTGATCCTTCTTCTATTACCATTCCTTCCACGATGAAACAAAAGGATCTTGGAAAATTACTTGTATCGGAACTTCTGGAGATGGGAATAAAAGATGCCATCCTGGATGAGTATGGTTATGTGTACGCAACTATTCCGGAGAATACTACTAAGAAAGTTCCTGTTCTTTGTTTTTGTTCTCATATGGATACTTCACCCGATTGTACAGGGAAAAATGTAAATCCACAACTCCATTTGAAGTATGATGGAAAAGATTTGATTTTGCCCAATGCATCAGATCAGATCATTACTACTGCTGCACATCCCGAATTACTTGATCAGATCGGAAACGATATAGTAACCACAGATGGAACAACCCTGCTGGGAGCTGATAATAAGGCGGGAATTGCAGAAATTATGGATGCAGCAAACCATCTCATGCAAACACCGGCAATAAAACATGGTAAAATCAGAATCCTCTTTACCCCAGATGAAGAGATTGGCAGAGGGGTAGATAAGATAGATATGAAACGACTTGGCGCTGACTATGGATATACCATGGATGGAGCCACACGAGGGCATATTGAAGATGAGACTTTTTCTGCAGATGCCGTAACGATTACGATATATGGTTCCAGCACTCATCCTGGATTTGCGAAAGGAAAGATGCAAAGTGCGATTAAGATCGCTGCACAAGTTGTAGGTTCCTTGCCAAGAGATAAGCAGAGTCCGGAAACCACCGAAAAAAGAGAAGGTTTTTTTCATCCGGTACATATAGAAGGAAGCATTGAAAGAGCAGTGATAAAGTTTATCATCAGGGATTTCAGTACTGATGGGCTTAGCAAACTGGAAGAGCAGCTGAAGCAAATCACTGAAAAAGTGGTGAAGCATTACGATAAATCGAGCTTTGAGTTTATAGTTACGGAACAATACCGTAATATGAAGGAGGTGCTGGACAAGCATCCGGAGGTTATGAAATATGCGATGGAAGCGGTTGAACGATGTGGAATACAACCACATAGGACTAGTATTCGGGGTGGGACTGATGGTTCCAGACTCTCTTATATGGGCCTTCCTTGTCCGAACATTTTTGCAGGAGAACATGCATTTCATAGTAAGCAGGAATGGGTTTCGGTACAGGATATGGAAAAGGCTGCGGAAGTGATTGTGGAGTTATCTGCTATTTGGGCAGAGCGCTCTTGAACTGATTGCAGGTTTTGAGATGCTGGGTTGATAAATTAATGCACCTGATAATCAGCATCTAACCCTCTGATGTAGGAACTCTCCCAAATAAACTTTGCAGTATTCAAAATAGCCAGTACATTTGCCTCCCGTTTGAAAAAACGGTATTTCCAAGTTCTTTGAATTGCAAAACTTTTTTTTAACAAATTGTTGTTAATAGGATAAATGTGTTTACATTTGCGCCCCCTATGAAAAGGGAAACAATATCAGAAAGAAGAAAGTTTAAGAAAATTTAAGAAATGTTTGGTGATTACAAAAAACATTTCTAGTTTTGCAACCCCAATAAAAGAAAACGTTCTTTACTGATTGGGAAATTAAATCGAAATGCTAAGCTGAAAAGCGCATATATAAAGGCATTCGTTCTTTGAAAATATTGAGAATAAAGCTAGAAATAACAAGTGACCCTCATTCAGTCGCGAGACAGATGAGTGGTAATAATTCCTTGAGACATGTCCCGCTCACGCGGGACGAATAATACAAACTTACAATGGAGAGTTTGATCCTGGCTCAGGATTAACGCTAGCGGCAGGCCTAATACATGCAAGTCGAGGGGTAACAGGGGTAGCAATATCTGCTGACGACCGGCGCACGGGTGCGTAACACGTATACAACCTTCCTTTAACTGGAGGATAGCCCCGAGAAATCGGGATTAACACTCCATAATATGATTGTGTGGCATCACATGATCATTAAAACTCCGGTGGTTAAAGCTGGGTATGCGTAACATTAGCTAGTT
>PLYR01000110.1 GCA_003153435.1 Bacteroidota bacterium | reverse complement strand
ATATCGACCTCGTAGGTGCGGAGATAGAGATGATTAATCTTCCCAACCGGGAAAAGATGATGAAACATGCACTGAGCAAGATTAAAGACGATTATGATTTCATCGTCATAGACTGCTCCCCTTCTCTGGGTCTCATCACGCTTAACGCTCTTTCTGCAGCCGACTCCCTCATCATTCCGGTTCAGTGTGAATATTTTGCGCTGGAAGGACTCGGAAAGCTTCTGAATACAATTAAAATTGTGCAGTCACGCCTCAACCCGGATCTCGCCATCGAAGGAATCCTGCTTACCATGTATGATATCAGACTCCGGTTGAGCAATCAGGTAGTGGAAGAAGTGAAGACCCATTTCCAATCCATGGTTTTTGATACCATCATCCAGCGGAACACCAAACTGGCAGAAGCTCCAAGCTTTGGCAATACGATCATCATGCATGATGCAACCAGCAAAGGAGCCATCAATTACCTGAACCTGGCACGTGAAATCCTCCAGAAGAATGAAATGACCAGGATGACCGATGCTGAAAAAATAATCAACACCATCGGAGATAACTAGTTCAAAAAGACCCTTCAAGCCTCCGGAAATCTATCCTTCATTCAGGAAGATCTCCGGAGTCTTTTTTTCCAGCCTTCCCACCCTCTATAGGGGATAATTCACTACCTTCGCTTTCCGGTAAGAACCTGATTAAATATCAGACTCAGCCCGGAATTCCTTGCAATATCATTCATACTTATACGTTATTCTACCTGCAATGACTTTAAAAAGAAACTCCCTGGGCCGCGGCTTAGGAGCTCTGCTGGAAAGCTCCAATACGGATATTACTTCCAAATCCAAAACCGATTCAGAAGACCTGGTTCTTGCGGGTTCCATATCCAATCTGTCTATCAAACAGATTGAAGCCAATCCCTTTAACCCCCGGACGAACTTTGAAATCAATGCACTCAATGAACTGATTGCTTCCATCAAACTGCATGGAATCATTCAGCCCGTTACCGTCCGCAAGATGGGTTACGATAAATATCAGCTGATCTCCGGAGAAAGACGTTTCAAAGCGGCCACTTCAGCCGGATTAACACATATCCCTGCATTCATCCGTGTAGCGAACGATCAGAGCATGCTGGAGATGGCGCTGGTTGAAAACATACAACGGGAAGACCTGGACGCCATTGAGGTAGCCATCAGTTATCAGCGGTTGATTGACGAATGCAATCTCAACCAGGAGCAACTCAGTGAAAAGGTTAGTAAGACCCGCTCCGCAGTTACCAACTACCTCCGCTTGCTTAAGCTTCCAGCCGATATTCAGGCCGGCATCCGAAGCAGAGAACTCAGCATGGGCCATGCAAGGGCCCTCGTCAGCATCGAAGACGAAGCTACCCAACTGAAGATTTTCAAGGATATTGTTGCTCATCAGCTCTCTGTCAGACAGACGGAAGAAATGGTCCGAGGAAATACTCCGCAGACCTCTTCCCATAAAAAGGCAAAAGGTAAAACCAAGAAACGGTTTATTCTATCGGTCGAAGAACGACGGATGCTTGAAGAAGTGAGCCAGATACTCGGAACAACCATTGAGCTAAAGAGGCAGGCAGACGGGGCCGGGAAACTGCTCATCAGCTTCAACTCCGAAGCCGATCTCCAACGAATATTGAAAAGCTTTGAGCACTGATCTTCGACACTATTTCAGCAGCGTATCTGCACGTCTGAAGATTTTTGTCTGGTTAGCCATTCTTCCGTTTCTTTTCCTTAAGCAGGCAAAGGGTCAGACAGACAGCACTACCCATACGACCCAGGTTGATCCCAAGGCTAAGGAGGCCTCAGAAAAACCACTCTTATTCGCCAAACCTCATTCGCCTAAAAAAGCAGCACTCTACTCGGCTCTGCTTCCTGGGTTAGGACAGGGCTTTAATCATAAATACTGGAAGATTCCCGTTATCTATGCTGCCGGGGCCGGGCTTGGTTACTTCTTCTATTTCGAAGAAAACAAATTCGCTTATTTTACAGATGCTTATCACCAAAGTGTTGCCGGCAATTTAAACCGGATTCCGGAAAGCATTCGAGGATATAGTACCGAGCAACTGCTGGAAGAAAAGGGTTATTATAACCGTTACCGGGATCTTGCCTTCATTGGCTGCGCCGCCCTTTATCTTCTGAATATCGTGGATGCTGCAGTGGATGCACATCTCTACCATTTCAAAGATTTCATGAGTGATGACCTGAGTCTCCGGATCAGACCTTCATGCCTGCCTGTGACCGGCAGTGCCCTCCCGGCACCGGGCTTTCGGCTGAGCTTCTCGATGGAAGGGCGCAGGCGAACCAAGGGCGCTCTTTAGTGAAGAAGTTATTTTAGTACCTTCGTTAACCAAATTATCAGGTGATCCATATTTATGAAAATTGCATTGATCGGTTACGGTAAAATGGGGAAGGAAATTGAGTCAATCGCTATCGGGAGAGGCCATGAGATTATTCTTAAAGTAGGCGCTCAGCAATCCAAATCACTTTCCAGAGAAACACTCCAACAAGCAGATGCAGCCATTGAGTTCTCCTCACCGGAGTGCGCTTATTCTAACATCATGAATTGCTTTCAGGCAGGAGTTCCGGTAGTATGCGGAACCACAGGCTGGCTTCAACGCCTGGAAGAAGTGAAGACAGCATGCCATCAATCCAGGAATGCATTCTTCTATGCATCCAACTTCAGCATTGGGGTGAATATCTTCTTCGAGCTCAACCAATACCTGGCAAAGATCATGAATGCCTACGATGAATATGAGCCACTACTGGAAGAAATTCATCATATCCATAAAAAAGATTCACCCAGCGGAACGGGGATCACCATTGCGGAAGGCATCCTCCGGGAACTCCAAAGAAAAAACGAATGGAAAGAAGGAGCTTCTCCTTCACCCTCTGTGCTTGCCATTCATAGCAAACGGGAGGGAGAAGTTCCGGGCACTCACAAAGTTATTTACCATTCACCGGTAGACGATATTGAAATCACCCACACTGCGCATAACCGCAAAGGTTTTGCATTGGGGGCTGTCCATGCGGCTGAATGGATACAAGGAAAAAAAGGAACGTTCGGAATGAATGATATGTTGGGTTTCGGCAAAAAATAATTTAAGACTTCATCAGGCTAATCAGTTTAACTATGCAACCTATTCAGTATTTTTTAATTGCCAGTATCATCCTTGTTTTCGTGGGTCTCTACAAGATTTTCGAAAAAGCCGGAGAACAAGGCTGGAAAGCATTGGTACCTGTTTATCATTTCGTGGTCTGGCTCAAAATCCTGAAAAAGCCCTGGTGGTGGATCTTCCTGATCCTGGTTCCCACTATTTCCTGGATTATGCTCTTCATTCTATTTGTAGAGACAGCAAAGGCTTTCGGTAAGCGGAAAGTTACAGATCATATAGTGGCACTGGTGGGTTACTTTGTTTACCTGCCCTGGCTGGGGTTCAGCAAAGACAATAACTGGAGCGGACCACCGGATACCAGTAAGGAGAAGAAATCATTTTACAAGGAATGGGGAGAAGCAGCCTTATTTGCAGTCGTTGCTGCCACCATCATCCGTACGTTCTTCTTTGAAGCCTTCACCATTCCTACTTCTTCATTGGAGAAGTCCTTGATGATCGGCGATTATCTGTTCGTCAGCAAAATCAGTTACGGAGCCAAGGTGCCCAACACTCCCCTCTCCTTCCCTTTTGCCCATAACCTGATGCCTTTATCAGAACGTACCCAAAGCTTCGTGAACTGGGTTAAACTTCCCAATTTCCGTTTGCCCGGACTTGGCAAAGTAGAACGTAACGACTATGTTGTTTTCAACTGGCCCGAAGGCGATACGGTGGAGCTGAATCACAAAAACGAAAGCTACTATGCCCTTTGCAGAAGGAATGGAAGAGATAAGGTCTTTGATCCACTTGCCTATGATGTGAACGATCATCGTCCGATGGGTGATATCGTGGTCCGCCCCGTTGATAAGCTTGATAACTATGTGAAACGTTGCGTAGTGCTTCCGGGAGATCAGTTTGAGATCAAAAATAAAACGTTGATCATCAATGGCCAGCCTGCCTATGTACCTCCAAATCTGCAATACAGCTATATCATCAATAACGACAGCCTGAACCTGTACGAACGTCATGGCCGGGAATCCATTCCTACTAAACTGGCTTCACAACTGGATATTACCGATGAGCCTCGTTGGTTTGATCAGGAGAATGCAGCTGAGCCCAGAGCACTGGTGAATTTGACCGCTTCGGATGTTAGCGTCCTCAGTCAGATGGTCAGCAAAAAAAGCCTGATTGAACTTTGCGATTCGGGTTATTATCCCCAGAGGGACGCCGATATTTTTCCTCACTCCATTCATTATAAATGGACGAAAGATAACTATGGGCCACTCACCGCACCGAAAGAAGGGGCCACTACCCCACTCGATACCGTGAACATTGCCATTTACGAACGAATCATCTCCGTATATGAAGGAAATAAACTGGAGAAAAAGAATGGAAGCATCTTTATCAATGGTAAGGAAGCACACAGTTATACCTTCAAGCAGAACTATTATTTCATGATGGGTGATAACCGTCACAATTCTGCTGATTCGAGGTACTGGGGATTTGTTCCGGAAGATCACATTGTAGGAAAGCCTGTTTTCATCTGGATGTCCTTGAAAGAAAATGTGCCATTCCTGAAAAAGTTCAGGTGGAACCGTTTCTTTACCTTTGTACATTCTGACCATCTCTCAAAGCCTTACCTGGTATGGTTCCTGGTCATTGTTCTAGCCATTTATGGTTTTACAAAGTTCAGAAACAGGAACAAAGAAACTCCTGTAAAGGAGATCCTGAGTAAGGGAAAGAAGAACTGATACACAGCAAAACTTTTGGCCGACCCGGAACTTATTCCTTCATCAAATGCCCATCCCAAGGAAGGGAAACACCGAAAGTCCCGTTTAAGGGAATGGGCCGGGGCCATCTTTTATGCCTTTATCGTAGTCATCATTTTCCGGACTTTCTTTTTTGAGGCCTTTACGATTCCCTCCTCCTCCATGGAGAAATCGCTGCTCGAAGGAGATTATATTATTGTGAGCAAGCTTCATTACGGAGCCCGCTTACCGATGACTCCGCTCTCAATCCCTTTCTTCCATCAGCGCCTCACCGAAAACATTCGTTCCTACCTGGATTGGATCACCCTGCCTTATTTCCGTTTCCCGGGGTTTTCAGAGGTGCATCTGGGAGATGTGCTCGTATTCAATGCTCCGGCCGATCCCATGGAAAAAGATTTCCCGGTGGATGAGCGGACCTATTATATCAAGCGTTGTATGGGACTGGCCGGAGATACCTTTGAAATAAAAAACTCATTGGTTTACATCAACGGAAAAGCGATCCCTCCCCCACCGGAAGCAGAAAATGAATACCTGGTTAAAACAGATACCAGCGGACTGGACGAAGGAAAGCTGCATAGCCTGCATATCTACGATGTAAACCGAATATCCTCTCCGGGACATTACCTGATCGAGATGACCCGAAACACCGCTGATTCCCTGCGAAGCTGGAAGAATGTGATCTCGGTAGCCCCCAACACTCCCAAACACGGGCAGAAGGATGAAGAACTTTTTCCCTACTCCAAAGATTTTAACTGGAACATCGACAATTTCGGACCTCTAATCATTCCAACCAAAGGCATGCAGGTTCATCTGACTACCGATTCTCTGCCCCTTTACGGAAAGATCATCACCGATTATGAGCACAATAAACTGGACATCCGGACAGACTCTATCTTCATTAATGGCAAGTATGCAAAGACCTACACCTTCAAGATGAATTATTATTTCATGATGGGCGACAACCGGCATTATTCTCAAGACTCGAGGTACTGGGGGTTTGTACCCGAAGATCATTTAGTAGGCAAGGCGGTACTGGTACTCACTTCGATTGACAAACAAAATAAGCGGTGGAGATGGGAAAGGTTGTTCACGAGAGTTAAGTAGCTGTTCATCTAGGCTCACGAGGATATACAAGGGCTTGTGAAGGAGTATATATAAAACATTTATGACCAATCTTTCTGAACCGCATAAACTTCTTTTACCCTGTCTGTACTTCGGGCCGGTTCAATATTATTCGAAACTGGCATCGGGGGCGGAATGCATTGTGGAATTGCATGAACATTTCCCCAAGCAAACGTACCGGAATCGCACGGTTATCTTTGATTCCAACGGAGCCCTGAAATTAATTATCCCTCTGCAAAAGCATCCCGAGAAAACAGCCTTCAAGGACATCCGAATCTCTTATGATGCTCCCTGGCAGAATCTGCATTGGCAATCGATAGAATCGGCCTACCGGAGCTCTCCCTATTTTGAATATTTTGAAGATGAGTTTGCAGGATTTTACAAGGATCAGAAATATGTTTTCCTGCATGAATATAACCTTGCGATTCAGGAAGTTGTTTTGCGTTTACTTAAACTCAAACCCCGGATCGGGTATAGCACGGAATATTTTAAGGAGGTTTCGGGTGCAACCGACCTCCGTTCTGTCATAAGCCCGAAAAAATCCTTTGAGGCTGATCCGGCATTCTTTTTAAAGACTTACCCACAGGTTTTCGAACCTAAATATGGATTTCTGCCCAATCTGAGCATTGCCGATCTGCTTTTTAATGAAGGCCCAGCAGCCTTGGATTACTTGTGATTTAGGGAAAACATGACAAGATGTCGTAATAAGCAGCTCTTGACCCCTCCGGGGCCAAGAGATAAGCGGGTCTAAACCCCTTCGGGGCTAAGACCCGCTAATTGGCAAGCATTTTGATTAATAATGCGTAACTTTAGTATCTAATATTCAAAACACAAAATTTTATGGCACTCGAAATCACAGATGCAAACTTTGAAGAAATGGTCACCAACGCAACTCAACCCGTATTGCTTGATTTCTGGGCAGAATGGTGTGGTCCTTGCCGTATGGTTGGTCCTGTTGTAGAAGAGCTTTCAAAGGATTACAGCGGAAAAGCGGTAGTCGGAAAAGTTAATGTGGATGTAAATCCGGATATCTCCATGAAGTTCGGGATTCGTAACATCCCTACCATCCTCTTTTTCAAAGATGGAAAAGTGGTAGACAAACAGGTGGGTGCAGTTCCCAAATCCGTTCTTGCCGGTAAACTGGATGCGCAGTTAAAGTAAGATGCCCCTGAACGTAAATCAAAGGGAAATCCAACAATTCTCTCAGCTGGAACTTCTGGCCAGTCAGGTTGTGGAAGGATTTATCACCGGCTTGCATAAGAGCCCCTTTCATGGATTTTCCGTTGAGTTTGCCGAACATCGTTTATACAATAAAGGAGAACCGACCAAGCATATTGACTGGAAGCTCTTCGGGCGCACCGACAAACTATTTGTCAAACGCTATGAAGAGGAGACCAACCTCCGCTGCCAGCTGGTCATTGATGATTCCTCTTCCATGTATTTCCCGGTTCCGGATGGAAAGAGTAAGACTCCCAACAAAATAACATTCTCAATCTATTGTGCCGCCGCCCTCATGCTGCTCCTCAAAAAGCAGCGTGATGCGGTTGGCTTGAGTATATTCGGAGATACGGTGGAAGTGAATACCGCAGCAAAATCCAGCTCCCTGCATCACAAGCTGCTGATGACAGAGCTTGAAAAGCGATTGGAGCAGCTTCCTCAACAGACCCAACGCAAAACGATGGCTGTAGAGGCCCTGCATGAAATTGCGGAAAGTATTCATAAACGATCGTTGGTCATGATCTTTAGTGATATGTTCGATTCCCGGACCAACCCCGAAGATCTTTTCTCCGCACTCCAACATCTTAAACATAACAAACATGAGGTCATCCTGTTTCATGTGGTAGATAAGCGTATGGAGATGGATTTCGAATTTGAAAATCGTCCGTACCGGTTCGTAGATATGGAAACAGGGGAAGAACTCAAACTCAACCCTTCGGAGGTCAAAGGAAATTATGTCAAAGCCATACAGGATTTCAAAACCAATCTCAAACTGCATTGCGGTCAATATCGTATAGATTATGTGGAAGCCGACATCAACGAAGGCTTCGAACAGGTCCTCCTCCCCTATCTTCTTAAAAGAACACGGATGAAATAGCCGCCTGGCCTATGTTCCGACTTCCTTACCCCTATTTATTTTTCTTGCTCTTGCCCCTCCTTTCATACGGGCAGAAAGACTCTTCTTTACCTGCTTTGACGGATAAGATGTCATTACTCAATGCCAGGCTCTATATGCAATGTCCGGCAGGCGCCATCAATGTACCCAGGCCTCACGATGTATTGAGTCTGCCTCCCAGCGGGAATCAGGAGACACGGATTACCTATGAAACGGAACAAGGCAAGCTGGTGATCTTTGCACAGGAAATGAATGCCTTTTCCACTCCTCATCTCCTGGAGGATGTAGCCAGGCTCTACACCCCGGAGGAGCGGCCCGACTATCAGTTTAGGTGGACGACCACGGCAGACAACCATCCAGCAGTATTGACCACCCCTCTGAAGCGGGATTCCACCATGGAGGCCATCTTAATAAATTCCATGCTCATTCAGACCAAGGATAGTACACTCATTCAGGTGGCAGCTTTTATAAATCCCAGAGGCTATCCGAATATCAAGGCATTTCTGAGTCTTTCCGAAGCCATCCTTCGGAGCATCACCGAAGGCCCCCGTCAGATCTCATTCCAGGCGAGGCAGGAAACAGCAGCGGTGTTGGGGGGAATCTGCGGTCTGGCGTTCGACTGTCCTTACAAGTATATCATCCTTCCGGAAAAAGGATTTGATTACAATACCTATCAGATCCGGAAGCTGGAGCCGCTTACCAATCATGTACCCGGAGGAATTATTCTCTACACAGGCTTACAACCTCATTTACTGGCCCCTTCCTATCAATTCCTGCAAGGAAGTGAAAAGCTGCAAACCGGTCTTTTTCTGGGTAAAGAGATCACCTGGAAAACTTATTCGGATGCTTCCCGCAGCATCTTTCTTCAGGAAGCGATCTATGATGCAGATGATTGTGGATCGGGTCTGAAGATCCATATTGCCCTGGTGGCTTCTTCCGAAAAAGAAATGGTTATGCTGGCCCCTATAGCCAAGCAAATTTTATTCAGCAAATAGCAGCATTTATTATCTTTGATCAGGATATTCACTATGGTAGATTTTTTAAAAAAATACTTAACTGCAAAGACCGGGCTCTCCGAAGAGAAAGTGGAGTTATGGAGTTCTGTGTTCAGTCCACGGAAAGTAAGCAAGAACGAATATCTGTTACGCGAAGGAGAAGTGTGTCGTTACTCCACCTTTGTTTGCCAGGGCTGCCTCCGGCTCTATTCCATTGATGGAAAAGGCCGTGAGCATATCATGCAGTTTGCCCCGGAAGAATGGTGGGTGGCCGATGCACAAAGCTTTTCCGATAACACTCCTTCTCTGTATTTTATTGATGCCCTCGAAGATTCTGAAGTGATGCAGATGGACCAGCAAGGGCAGGCTAAGCTTCTTAAAATCGTTCCGGAGTCGGCTTTGTTCTACCAAAGCCTTATGCAAAAACGCCAGGCGGTAAGTCAACGGAGGATTGCCACCTCCATGAGCGCTTCGGCGGAGGAGCGTTATCTGGATTTCATGAAGACCTACCCATCCTTCATCCAACGTATTCCCCAGCATATGATTGCCTCTTACCTGGGTATTACCCCCGAATCCCTGAGCAGGATTCGTAAGTCGGTGGTGAGCAAGAAATAATCAATCCCTTCTTATCCTACATCAATGCATACCCTTTACGGAGGGTCTATCTTTGTCTTGTAATAATTCATGAGCCATGAAACTACAGGAACTCAAAAATCTCACTGATACCTTCACCTCTTCGGATCCCCTTCCTGCCTTTTTTATAGGGCATGGAAACCCGATGAATGCTATTGAGGAGAACCCGTTTACGAAGAGCCTGCAGGAGATGGGAAAAAGCATCAAACAGACTCCGAATGCAATCCTCGTGATTTCTGCACATTGGCTGACACGNNTTTCCTGCGGAGTTATATAAAGTCACTTATCCTGCTCCGGGTTCTCCGGAATATGCAAGAGAGTTAATGAATCTGATCCCGGAAGTTAAAGAAGATACTCAATGGGGACTCGACCACGGAGCCTGGGCCATTCTCAAGCACCTCTATCCAAACGCAGATATCCCAGTGTTCGAAATGAGCATTGATTATGGAAAATCCATGCAGTATCATTTCGATTTATCAGCCCGGTTAAAGAGCCTGAGGAATAAAGGGGTGCTGATTATCGGAAGCGGAAACATTGTACATAATCTACGCATGTGGTTTGCCAAACCCGGCCTTGAGCCTTATGATTGGGCCCTTGAATTTGATGAATGGGTGAAGGGCCGGATCAATGCAAGAGATTTCAAAAGCCTGATTGAATACGAAAAACACGGTTCCTCTGCGAAGCTATCAGTTCCCACGGCCGACCATTATATACCGATGCTCTACAGTCTTGCATTGGCTGGGCCTGAGGAAGAGATCAAGTTTACCTATGAAGAAGTCTTTACCTCAGCCAGTATGAGAGCATTCCGTATCGGTTAATTAATAGAAGAAATCACTCTAAATAAAAAACAAAACAAAAAACAAATGGAAACACTAACCAAAACCAAATGGGGCATAGACAAAGCCCACAGTGAGATTCAGTTCAAAGCCAGACATCTCATGATTACTACTGTTACCGTGGCTTTAAAAGATTATGCTTCGGATATTGAAACCGAAGGTGACGACTTTTCAAAAGCCAGTATTGTCTTCACAGGAGAGCTAAAATCGGCTTCATCCGGAAATGAGCAGCGCGATGGACACCTGCAGGGCGCAGATTTCTTTGATAGTGCTAACCATCCAACACTCAGTTTCGTTTCTACGGCTATGACGAAGGATTCTGAAAATGAATATACGCTGAAAGGAAAACTCACCCTCAAAGGGGTTACCAAAGAAGTTTCCTTTAAAGCAGAACTTACCGGAACCGTGAAGGATCCTTGGGGAAATACAAAAACCGGATTTCATGTGACCGGAAAAATCAACCGTAAAGATTTCGGAATTTCTTTTAACGCAGTCAACGAAACAGGTGGCTTGCTGGTAGGAGAAGAGATTAAGCTGGATGCAGAATTACAGCTTGCAAAGGGTTAATCGAATGGTATGCAACCCAGAACAAGCTGAGGACTCAGATCCGAAGTAAGTTGAAGGGAATTTAACGCACCTCGCGTCCGCCGAAGCCTTGGCGTAGGTGGAAATTAACAAAACAGGGGGTTGATTTCATCAACCCTCTGTTTTATAATAAGTGTTTCCGGATTCCGTCCTCAAAAGGAGTCCATAATCCTATCCTGACTCCGGCATTCTTCAATCCATTCCCGGTCCATACGTTGCAGGTATTAAAAAGGCTATAACTTCCTTTCGCTTCATAGAACGAATCCTGCTTTCCGTAGGTATGTCCATCGATATGCCAATAAGAACCATTTCTTTTCTTGAATCCATCGATAATATAAGCAATCAGATGCTTGTATTGATCGGGTGTGAGCACCAGTTTCTGAGTCCATTCATCCACTCGGGGTGTATTCGCGTGGTAGGTAACATGCATCGCCGCTGAATCCAACGCAAAGGCTGCTTTGAAAGCGGTGGAGAATGATAAATCGTTCCAGGTGGGTGTGTAGAGATAGAATCCACGGTCGCCCCAGCCTATGGCCACAAACCGATAAGTAGTATCCACCTCCTCAAAATGCCGGCAGGGAAATTGGGTGAACCAATCCATCTGCTCCGTTTTCGTTGGGAGCACAAAGTCGGTATGCACTCCGTTTGATTCCAGATAGATCGATATTCCTTTATCAGAAGGCTTGTAATCGGAATTGACTTTCAGATAAGGAAGCCAGAAAGAACAAATGAAATAGACTATGACAAACGCAATTACACCCAGCACAAAGCGCAGGATCAGCCGGAGGGTATAAAGAAAATATTGCATTCGGGTCAGAAATCTATTTTGTAATAGAAGATCGGCAGGAAGCCCAGCTGATAGGTATTCACAATGGGGTTGGTGGCATGATCCGCACCATCGCGGTTATAGGTTTGAGCCAGTACATTCTTGTTATTGGTTACATTGACCAGGTCCAGGCCGATCTCGTGAGTGAATTTCTTCGTGTTCAGTTTCCAGTTGATTTTGGCATCGAGCCTGAAATAGTCTTTCAACTGCAGGGTATTGGTCTGCGAGTCGATGTATTGCACATCATTGGATTTCCGGGAAGCGGCCGTATCAATCGGTGTGAACCGATGTCCTCCGGCTAATGTTGCTTTTAAACCCAAGCTGAGTACTTGTTTTTCATTTAGCTTGAATTCTTTTCCTACCAGCAGGTTCGTGGCAAAGTTTCCATTGAAATCGGTATTCCTCACCACCCCATCACTTCCGGTATAGGTAGAGTTAAAAACAGAACCGGTAAGCATAAAGAAGAATGATTTACTGAAGAACTTTTCGACGGTCAGCTCCACCCCATAATTATTACCAGTGCCTTTGTTCACAAGCGTATCAGGGAAAAACCGGCTGAAAGCGCTCCCCTGGTTCAACAGGGAAAAAGCAGAACTTTTCTTTTCAATGGGTACCTGATCGAGGTATTCATAATAGGCCTCTGCTTTGATGTGCAGGCCTTTGGAAATATAATTATCATAGGAGAGTACAGCATGTTTGCTGTGGATAAATCCTACATTCAGATTATGGAGGTAGTAATTACCGTTGGCATCCCGTACATAATTTCCGTTGGCATCCTCCTGGTGATAGAAGTAGACATAGGTAGGCAGCATCTGACTATGCATGCCCAGTCCCAATGCAATGCTCTGCTTAGGCGTGAGCGCATATTTTAATCCCAGGCGGGGTTCAAGCGATTTGCTTCCGTTCAACGTCAGGTATTGTGCATGAAGACCCGCATTGATGGTCAGGTTTTCTGTTGGTTTATACTTCGCCTGTACGTAGGGTTGGAGAAGCATATAATAGGTGGTATTATCCCAACGGTTTTGCCATTGGTAATAGGTCTGGTTGAAGGCGCTGTCGAGGGTAGTAGTCCGATAGAGGTCGTTCAGCATCCCGGCTTTCAGGCTTAGCTTGGGACTGAATTTTTTATTCAGGAAAAAATTGAAAGAGTATTTCTGTTCGCTGAAGCGGAACCCCAGAATCGGAACGATAGAGTCTATCGTTTTAAAAACAGCCGGGTTTCGGTATACCACGTTATGTTGTGCATCTGATCCTGACTCNNGATCCGAAATGCTGATCCTCATTATTGGCTCCGTAGAGGTCTTGTGCAGGAGAGGTGTACTGACTCACCATGATATCGATATGGCTCATCCCTCCTACTCCGAAAAAGGAAAGATCCCCTCCATGTTTCAAAGGAAAATTAAGTTTGAAAGAACCGTCCTGATATTGAGGAATGGCATTCGTTCCGATATTGATATGAGCAGAAGAAAATAAGGCCAGGGAGGAATAGCGGTAATTGGCAAGATAAGAAGCCCCGGACGATTTGGAGATAGGCCCTTCGGCAGTCACTTCTGTTCCCAGAAAACCAAGCTGGGCGGTCACCTCATGCTCTTCGTTATTTCCGTTGCGCATCCTCAGATCAAAAACACCGGCGATCCCGTTTCCGTATTCAGCGGGAAAGGCACCGGTAAAGAAATCGGAGTTATCCAGCATTTTATTATTGAGCATACTCACCGGTCCACCGGTGGTGCCCGCCACCGCAAAATGGTTTGGGTTTGGGATATCCACTCCTTCCAGTCTCCAGAGCACTCCCAGAGGAGAGTTTCCTCTGACCACGATATCATTTCTGGAATCATCCGCCCCTTGCACCCCGGCGTAGTTGGAAGCCATCCGTGCAGGGTCTCCTCTGCTTCCGGCATAACGTTCTGTTTCTTCAACTGAAAACTCTCTGGCACTCACGGTGGCCATTTCATTTCTGGCTTCCCCCTGATGGGCACGGGCGGAGATCTCCACTTCCGAAATTTTGACAGCCGATTCTTCCAGCTCTATATTCAGGATGACTTCCCGGGCAGAGTTTACATTGATCCCTCCGTAAACGAGTGGCTGATAACCGACAAGATTCGCTTTGATGATGTATTTCCCGATGGGAATATCGGGGAGCCGGTAATTACCTTCCGCATCGGTGGTGGTACCGGTCACTAAAGACGAGTCCTTAAAAAGTCTGACGGTAACCGAGAACATTCCTGATTTACTTTCTTTCTCCACCACCCGACCCCGGATGGTCTGTTTGATGTCCGTTTGAGCGCCGGCTGTTCCGATAAAAAAAAGGATGAATAAGCTGAATACTATTCTTTTCATGCAGGTTAGAAAGGGGTTTTTGAATAAATCAGGGTTAAAGATAATAATATATCGTCTCTCCGGGGAAGCCCGGAAAACCCTATTCAGGAAGCACTGGATAAACAATTTTTCAGAAGATTATTTTTTCTTCAGGAGGTCAATTTCCTTTTTCAATTCCAGGATGAGCTTTTGCTGCTCGATGATCTGGAGCTGGAGATTCTCAACCGCTTCCAGGGTTTCGAACGACATGCGGGTCATATCCACAGCCGATTTATTATCCTTCTGCTCCTGAACTGCAGAGGTCACCCAGGGAAGGTGGCCATTCAGGCGGATAAATTGTTCCGTTTCTTTAGTGTTGTAAATTTTATAAGTAGGTTTAAATACAAAGTCAGGTTTCGAATAAAGTGTACCATTTGCCACGCCAGCGGCACCTCCGTAATACACACTTCCCACCGCACGAATATCCCCGTTTACATCCAGCTTATAAGCAGGAGCATCTCCTATTCCCACATTCCCGGTAGCACCCTGGATGGTCATATTTTCAGAAAAGCTCGCTACATTTCCTCCATGAATCCAGAAGTTAATATCCTGACCTGCCATCTGGATCAAAGCACCGGCCTGATTAACGATCGGAAACTGCCAGCTGGTACCATCGAACCAGGTATTATTACCTAAGTGAAGATAATTCGCCCCTCCACAGCTCAGCAGAGCAGTTCCCAGTTTGATGGCATTGTTCTGACCCACCTCCAGAGCGGTAGAAGGAGTGGTAATGCCAATACCCACTTTGGTGCTTGCACCAGCGCCGTTGACCCCGGCAATACTGCCCAGAACCATGGAATTGTTTGCGCCTACAAAAGAATAGGATCCTAAAGCAGTGGCATTCGTAAAACCGGTAGAACTGGGGTTGGAGTTAAAACCTAAGAAAGTATTATAGGTATCCGATCCGCAAAGAGATCCTGCACCAGAGCCTATGGCTGTATTGTTTGAACCACTGATATCGCTCGCGTTTCCATTATTCATGGCATAATATCCCAGAGCAGTATTCAAGCTACCCGAGTTGATGGAGTAACCGGCGTTAATACCCACTGCGGTATTATTGCTTCCGGTAGCATACTCCAGAGCCTGCACTCCCACAGCAGTATTGTATCCCCCCGAAACACAATTGGTGAGTGCATAAACACCGATACCGGTATTTGCAATCCCGGTTGTATTCACTACTCCTGCATTATATCCGATAAATGTGCTGTAAATAGCGGTATTGGCCAGACCTGCCTGAAAACCGAAGAAGGTACATTGACTGGCAATATCAATTAAACCGGCCTTGATATTATTTACTTTAAATTCCAGATCATTATTATCGGTGGTACCCACAAAATTGGTACCTACGGTAGAACCGGCATTACCGTTAAGCATCCATGCAGATCCCGGGTTCAGCACATCCACCAGATTGACCCATTGATTGGGAGCAGCAGAAGTACTCCAGTAATAATATCCCACTCCTCCACCACCGGTTGGAGCCGCATTGCTATATACCAACAGACCATCCACCGGAGTGCCGGTAGCGGGAGCATAAACGGTAACATTAGTAAGAGTTAGGCTTGGAATCAGAAGTCCGGTATTGGAAGAAACCACATCCAGCATGGCACAGTCGCGGGGTGTTGCACCGGAACTGTTGATACCCATATTCTGTGCAAATCCGCTTCCACTAAACAGAATGACCGCAAGGAAGACAAAGGATAATCTTATAATTGTATTTCTATTCATGGTATAAAAATCTTTATCGTTCCGAATATTTGCTTCGACAAAAAGCATATTAATGAATATGTCTATCCTTTATTATTCGATCAGTTTTATTCTGCAGAGGGAATTGAGTATGACTAATTTAGATCATTTTCCGATACGTTTTACAATTCAGACTCAATTTGCTAACCTTCGGTGCGAAAAGTGGGTTTCGACCCGATAGTTATCGGGTCGAGGGGCTCTTCCTAATTGCGCGACATATGGCCGCACATGCTTTGTGTTCAATTGAATTTTTTTTTATTACTTTTTGCGTGGCCAAAAAGCGGCAAAGACCTGGGAGGTCTTTGAGCGGGCTTGTGTGAGAGCAAAGGCCACCACGCGTACCAACTTCAGGATGGATTCTCGCACAAGCAACGCTGCCAGCCATCCATCCTGAAGTTCGCACTACGCGTGGACTCCCCCGCGCACACGGCGAATACATAAGCTTCAGATACTAATAGAGGCTACGCTTAGCGAGGAGGTCCGTGAAGCTGTTAAAAGATCGAAGAATTATTTCTTCTCATTCGGTTCGATCTTGCCCACATTGCCGGAACCTTTCAGAAAGTATTTAGGCAGGATGAACTGGGAGGCCGTTCCGCCGGCTATCAATCCAATACCCACATAGAGTTCTGTGTGATTAGGTTTATACACGGCATTTGGATCATAATTAGGATTATTGTATGACTGGTTCTTCGAGAAAAGTTCCTCATTCCTGGTATTGTCAATGAAATCCTTAAACACCAACACGACGCCGACCAGGTCCATCGTAAGGGCTATTGCAAAGGGTATGAGTCTTGCACCTGCGTTTATGTGGGTGCTGTTGGCATAAAATACATTGTCAATGACAACCATGTCGGCAGGGACAACCATTTTCTTCTCTGCCTTCTTTGTGTTATCAGGGTTTACCTTGTATTCTTTCTTTACAAAATCCCCTGTCTTCACATCGAACACCGCGTATTCAAACTTATCAGTCATCTGAGCACCGGACTTCCTGGCGCGTCTGTTCTTTTTTTCAGCACCAATCTGAAATTGTGATCCGTAGGAGACATAATACTTGGTGTTGGAATGGATCGTGGTGACATCATCCACATCCCAACCGGGGTATGTGATTTTCCGGTCCATATTCGAGGCCCAGATGAGCTTACCGTCTTTTCCAAGGCGGAAAGCGGTAACATTTCTCTTCTCGCAATAGTAATTGGTATGGCAGTTTCCTTTGCTGTCGCAGGTGGTCACTGAATAGTTCCGCATCCGGGTACAAAACAACACCAGGTCCTCGCCTACCGACTGCACATCTTCCACCACATAATCGGCCTGGATCGATTCGTCATCCGATTTTTTCTTTTTCTCGTTTTTGGAAGAAGCTTTGGCTTTCTTCTGATCTTCTTTGTCGTTTGCATACAACTTATCCATCTGGGCCTTGGTGAAATAGGAGAAATTAACATGCTCCACATCCAT
>PLYR01000021.1 GCA_003153435.1 Bacteroidota bacterium | reverse complement strand
AATGAGTGAACTAAAGTAATCCAAAATAACGGGAATAAAAAACCCCTGAAGTAGATCATGCCTGACGGCATGATCACTTCAGGGGTGACCCCCTCGTAGATTCTGCCTTGCGGCTGAATCTACTTGAGGGAAGGTTATTCGATGATCAGTTTTCCGTAACCAACCATTTTAGTGGAGTCGTTGAACTTGTACATGTACACACCAGGAGCGAGGTTTCCTCTTTCCATCTTAAATTCTGGTGTATGGATGTTTGTTGTAGAACGAACTACTTTTCCGGAAACATCAAACAGCGTAAAAGTAAGGTCATTTACGCGGTCCATTTTAATGCTGAAAGTAGTGAGGTCGTTGGATGGATTCGGGTAAGCACTCACGAGGTTTTCATTTTCAACAAGCTCAAGTATCCCGGTATCTTTTCCAAGCACAGCCTGGATCATGTACCTGCGTGGACGGGCGCTGTTGATTCCACCTCCGTCACGGAGGTTAAGGGTTGCCGCCATTCGGGCTGTGTAGTAACAACCATTCCGTACAGGGTTTCCTTCACTTTCAAAGCCCAAAGGAAAATAACCTCCGCCTGGTTGAGCAAGACCTACATAGAATTTGCCGTTAGAAACACCAGGAGCATGTGGGAAAGAGAAGCGGTGCCATTTTCCGGTATCTGCTGCAGTGATGGTATAGATGGCAGAAGAGTCGAGACGATTACCTGCGCTATCGAGGACAATAGCATATAAACCTTTGTGAATAGTTCCGGTGTCGTTATTAGAAATATAAATTTTTGCCGCATTTACATAACCGGTACCGAAGCATTGGTACTTGTTGAAAAAGTATCCGTTGTTTGTGCCCACACTGTTGAACATGGTATTTCCGACAGAATAGCTATAAACTGAATCACTCACGGTTTGGTTTTGCATCATCATGTTATTGGTATTGTTGCTATCGGCAGGGATGGAAACCATCACCGAATTGACTCCGGTAGTAGGAGGGATGTAAGACGCAAAGCCTACCGTAACATAACCACCCACAGGAAGAGAGGCGATGGTCTGTGTGTTAGTGAATGTGGTTGCACCGGAGATAGTGAGTGTAACCGGAAGATTTGTGAACACAGTCAATCCAAGGTTCTGGATGATCGCTGAATCTACACGAGGTGCACCAAATGGAATTGGTAAGGTACCGAGTGTCCAGAGTCCTTTTACGGCCGCATCTTTAGGGGAGGCAGCTTTAAAACGGAAAGTACGTCCTGCATCCGGAGTAGCACGTGTTGGAGGATTTCCGAAGTTGAAGGTGTTGGTTACATAGTTTCCTGCAATGAAGGTAGCGGAGCTCCACAATCCGGTGGAAGGCTTGGATACCAGGAGGAGGTTTGCATTCGTGCTGTCTGAACCTTTGAGTCCGACTCCTGAAGTTTTCAATGCGGACGTTCCGTTAGAGGATGTCCAGCCTCCGTAAACCAGGTCGATCATATTGCTGGTCTCATAAAGGATGATCTGGAATTGCATGTCATCGTACTGGCTGACCAAGGGTGTAGGGGTTGCAGCATCAATACTGTCATGTACATTTTTGAACTGAATAGTACAGGTACGGTTGGGTGCGGTGCCGGCCGTGAGCATGCGGTATTCAGCTGTTCCAACGCCTGCATAAAGTTCATGGTTCAGGGCGGAAATGATATTGATATCGGCAGGTTTTGAACTGTTCATTACACCGCCGTTGGTAGCGTTACCTCCCAAATAGTGAAGGCTATCGGTAGGAGGGGTACTCCCCAGTTTGATGAAGCCGTTAGAGTTCAGGACAAACTGTGTGAAGGCCTGGCCATTAAAGTTAAATGTAAAGCCAATGTTCTGAGCTGCAGAATTGGTGTTGTGGAACCCTGTAGTAGAGATCACCGTTCCTGTGGCCGCAAGGTCAGTATACGTTCCCAGGAAATTCGATGTTCCGGAAGGAAGGTAATTGAGCTGACCATAGACCATCGGTGTAAGCGAGGTGGCACAGATAGCTAAGAGTAAAAATTTCCGTTTCATTTTTTGATTTGGTTAGTGTGGTTTGTGAAAGTAGATAATGGCCGCTAATAATAAAGTCACCAAAAATGAGAAAATAGAACCAAAGTTCAAAGCCTGATAAATGAAAATTTAGGGATGATAAAATGGCCGTTTCCGGTTGTACGGAAGACGGCCATAGGTTTGGGTAAAAGGCAACTAGAAGCTGAAATCAGATTTATTTTATGGTTTTAATCCATAAAATAATGATTTAGGGCCCTAATTCAGGATTAGTTTACGCGTTCCCTGCAGGATTCCCTGATTAAAAAACTGAACAAAATAAATTCCGGATTTCAGGGAATGGACGGACAAAATCGTTTTATCAGATGAAAGGATTTGGGACATCACCTGTCGGCCCTGCATGTCAAAGACCGCCAAACTGCAAATTCCAGATTCAGAGGGAGCCCAATCGATGGTGACCACTTCATGAGCGGGGTTGGGATAAAGATTCATAGCAGGACTCATATCAGGGGTGTGAACATCGGTGAGGATACCACCGTTATATACTTTCTGACAGGTAACATTATCACCTATCAAAGTCACGTTACATGAAAAGTTATTCGGTACCCGAAAAGAGGGGTCGCGTTGCGCAAATCTTAAAATGCCAGGACTGTTCCTTAATACAAGTACACATCCACAGGTTACATATGTTGCAATGGTATCTCCGATAAGAGAGGTGATGCAGAAGTAAGTAGGTCCCCAGGTCTGACCGGTATCATGATTGAATACATTCAACTGGATCTGGGTTGGATCCAGCGCATAATTTTGAATGCTGTCTACGGTCAGGTTATGACAGGAATAAGCAGGAAGGCCTTGAACCCCGTTTGATCCAAAGTCCTGAGCATAGGATGTACATATAGTCAACAGAAAGGCCGGGAGAAGTAGTTTCAGTTTCATGTGTGTGAAGTATTGATTAAATTGGTTCAATAAATAACGCTGTGTGGCAATCAAACTATTGAATTACAAGGCAAGTTATTTAATCCACCAGGGCGTGCCGAACCATCTTTGCTTCTTCAGTACGGGATGCTTCTCGAGGTCAAGGAAGGATGAGTTTAGGTAATCGACTGATAATCATTCTCGTAAAAGAACATTTGCCAACCCGTAACCCAGAGTAATTAAGATTTATCTTTGCGTCCGGAATCAGGCCTTTTACCTGAAAAATCATATGGAAACACCCGTTGCAGCCGGTACAGAGAAATTCACCTCCTATCAGGTTTTTGTCATCACTATTCTTGCACTTACCCAATTCACGGTAGTGCTCGACTTCATGGTCATGTCCCCCATGGGTGATATGCTTATGAAATCCATGGATCTTACTACCAAGCAGTTTGGTTTTGCAGTGGCTGCTTATGCTTTCAGTGCTGGGATCTCCGGTTTACTTACTGCCGGATTCGCCGATCGTTTCGACCGGAAGAGATTACTTTTATTTTTTTATGTAGGTTTTATTCTCGGGACCTTATTCTGCAGTCTCACCACCTCGTATGTGATGTTGATCTCAGCCCGTATCGTCACGGGATTATTCGGTGGGGTGATGGGCTCTATTTCGATGGCTATCGTTGCAGATCTTTTTCCAATTCAAAAGCGTGGCCGGGTGATGGGATTTATGCAGATGGGTTTTGGAGCCAGTCAGGTATTGGGTATCCCCATCAGCTTATACCTTGCCAATGCCTGGGGATGGCAAACCCCTTTTCTGATGATCGTAATTATGGCTGTAATAATCTGGGCCACCATTCTATTCAAGCTCAAGCCGATTACCGAACACCTCCATGCCAAAATAGAACGGAATGCACTTGTGCACTTATGGAATACTTTGAAGCAAAGGCATTACAGAATTGGATTCCTCTGCACAGCACTTCTGTCGATCGGAGGATTTATGATGATGCCCTGGGGTAGTGCTTTTTCCATCAATAACCTGCATGTGACCCCGCAACAGCTGCCACTCCTGTTTATGGTCGGTGGAATAAGCTCTCTGGTGCTAATGCCATTGATAGGTAAATTCAGTGACAAGATCGACAAGTTTAAACTTTTCACCATGTCTTCCATCTGGATGATGGTGGTGGTAGTCATTTATACCAACCTGACTCCGGTTCCTCTGTGGGTGGTCATGATATTCAACGTGGCTATGATGATCGGGATTCTCAGCCGGATGGTTCCCTCGATGGCGCTCACCTCTGCCTTACCGCAGATGCAAGACAGGGGAGCTTTTATGAGTATTAATTCTTCCTTGCAACAAGTAGCTGGCGGTATCGCATCCAGTGTAGGTGGTTTGATTGTGGTTCAAAAAACAAAATACAGCCCCCTGGAACATTACAATACCCTGGGTTATGTCATCGTATGCATATCGCTGATTGGGATACTGATGGTGTATCGGGTGGCTAACGTGGTGAAAAAACAATTACATCTGAAGAAGGTCTAGGTGAAAAAGTCAGTCGCTCTTATTTTGTTTATTCTCCTTCTCGACCAGTGTATCAAGATCTGGGTCAAGACCCATATGTATCTGGGTCAGGAATATCATATTGCAGGCAATTGGGCACTGATTCACTTTACGGAAAATGAAGGGATGGCTTTTGGCTGGACGCTTCCAGGAGGATATGGAAAAATACTGTTAAGCCTCTTTCGAATCCTGGCTGTCGTAGGACTGAGTTACCTCTTGTTTGGTGTAATCCGGAAAAAGAAGGATACGATTGTCTGGGTAACCTTGTCGCTGATTATTGCCGGCGCCATCGGAAACATCCTGGACGGAACCTTCTATGGATTGATTTTCAACGAGAGTGCTATGTATGGAGGAAACATCGCCCAATTGTTTCCTGCCGGTAAGGGCTATGCGGGTTTGATGCATGGCAAAGTGGTGGATATGTTTTACTTCCCAATGCTAAGCGGGCATTTTCCCTCCTGGTTCCCGGGTTATGCGAATGAGCCTTTTGTGTTCTTTAATTACATCTTCAACCTTGCAGACGCCTCAGTTTCGACAGGAGTGGGCCTGGTGCTCCTTTTTCATAATAAATTTTTCGGGATGAAAGAACAGAATGGATCTACACTCGTTTCCTCCGATTAGCCTCTGAATTCTGTGAATTATGCAAAGCTTTGAGAAAAAGATGTAATGCATAACCGGGCCTGGCAAACGATCTTTGTTAGGTAATAAACCAGCAGTCCGGCTTCATGAAAAACATCAATTTAAAATGGCTTGTTTTTTTCGGATCCATTCTTGCAATAGGGGTTCAAGCTTCCGCACAAGATTCGGTAGCAGTCCCAAAGGGTGAATTCCATAAGGGCGAATTCGGCATCCGTTACAATCCCACCTTTACGATACTTGGCATGCGCACTTACAATGGGCAAAACGCAAGCAGCATTCCGAATGTAAGCGAGGGCATTGGCATAAAAGGAGCCTTCAATTTTTGTAATCATTTCGGGATACAGGGGGAAGTTAGTTATTACCAAGTATCCCAAAGCTTTACCGACCGTAATCTGAGTAATGAAGTGAAGATTAACTATGTGGATGTTCCGCTCCTTTTTTGTTTAAGCACTGATAAATCAAATGAGGTGAGTTTTAACATTACTGCAGGTCCGCAGATCAGCTTCACGTCAGGAACATCATTCAAATCAACAGGAGTTGAAATCTCCGACACCTTAAATGGGGTGGCCCGTGTGAAACAAACGGATATAGGGATTGCCTTTGGGATCGGGGCCGCTTTCAGCCTGAACAAAGAGCATACACTTCAGATGGATTGGGGTTATCACGGGTTTTATGGCCTGGTGGATGAGAATGAAGGGAGCAACCCCAAAGGAACGTATAATGTCATTCTTAATTCTTCCAGAAAAACCTATGGCGCTTATTTGGGATTAACATACCTTTTCTGAACCTCAAGCTCTGAATCCAATCACCAGAATATCATCCATCTGTTCTCCTTCACCTTTCCACTCTTCAATAAAGGAGTCGAGGAATTCTTTTTGTTCTTTCATGGATTTGCCGCAAGAAGAGACTAGGACCTGTTTAAATGTCTTCGTCATCAGCTTTTTATCTGACCTGCCGAACTGGTCGGCATAGCCATCGGTAGTCAGATAAACGGTATCACCAGCCTGGAGCTCCAGCCGGTGGGTCTGAAACACGTGTTGATCGCTGGTGAGGCCTCCGATAGCTGATTTGGTGGCTTTGATTTCCACCAGATGTGAAGGGTCTGATTTCCGGATTAGCCAGAGGGGTCTGTTAGCACCGGCATACTCCAGAAAGTGTTGGGTTTTATCGACCACACAAAGAGCAATATCCATTCCATCTCTCGTTGCATCTTCTTCATCGCTGGATTGCCGGAGGGAGCTCCGGATTCCCCTGTTGAGGATTGCAAGAATAGCCCCTGGGTCATTTGTTCGTCTCACCGCAGCCGCCAGTTTTTCCAATCCGAGCATACTCATGAACCCTCCGGGCACTCCATGTCCGGTACAATCCACTGCTGCCAGGAAAAGCTTCTCCTCGTTTTGCGCAAAGAAATAAAAATCACCGCTGACAATATCTTTGGGTCTGAAGAGCAGGAAGGACTGAGGAAAAGCATTCCATATTTCATGCCTGTGCGGAAGTATCGCCCGTTGAATTCTTCGTGCATAGTTAATACTGTCGGTGATGTCTTTGTGCTGCCTCTCAATCTGTGCTTTCTGGGTGGTTAGCAGCTTATTGTCATTCTGTTTACGTTTAAAACTATAGAATACAAAACCCAGGAGTAACAACAACATACCGGAAGCAATGAAGAAAAAGTTTTTGATCTGGGTTTGACTGTTTAGTTGCAGTTCCTTTGCGGCCTGTTCATTTTGCATCAGGACGAGATCTGTTTGGTAACCTTTATTGGTCAACTCCATCTTTTCCTTTTCCAGTTGCGCGATAGAAAACTGTTTTTCTCTGGCGTCCTTCTCCAGTTTGCCCTGCACCAGCTCGGCCTGAGCCAGTTCTTTTGTGGCATTGAGTGCAACAATTTCCTGATCCTTTTTTTCTGATTCCTCTTTGTCCTGTTTGAATTTATAATTGCTCTGCAGCAGTACAAGATTATATTTAGCTGTTTTTTGAAGAGAATCGAGAGCAAGCACTTTCAGATAACAGCTCTTGGCCTCTTCATAATATTCATTGGCAAGGGCTGTTTTATCGTTTTCGTAAAGCTTGGAGTAGGCCGACCCCAGGGCGTTCAGAAAGTCAATCTGTTGCTGACTTGCATCGAAGGTAACACCCGATAGCTCCATCAACTCGATATAGTAATTATAGGAATTGATGCTCAGCTCGACGCTGGCCTTATCCTTTTTTTGAAGGAGGTGGACCGCATCATTATAATAAGTAGCGGCCAGATATTTGAGATTGTGTTGAATGTCTTTCTGGAGTTCCGGATCCGTTTCCATTTCAAGGGCCCGTTGAAATGCGAGGGCAGCTTTCTCCCGGGAAGGTGAGGATTGATGCAGCTGACCCTTTTCTTTTCTGTTGAAGAGTTCCTTATAAATCAAACCCCGGTAAAACCAGTAGCCTGACTGTTTATTGAGTATGGAGTCATGCATGTATTTATCAGCAACGATTGCTGCTGAATCAGCCATCCCCGAACTCAGATACTGCTTCATTTTCAGCATACCTGCTTTTCCATCACCAGATTCCTTTTGCCCATACATACTGAAGGTATGAAGACAAAGGAGCAGGAATAATTTAGGAAGCAATCTCTTCATCGGGGTTTTCAATATCGCTGACGAATGGATAGCATAAATAGGATTTGGGACACAGGCAGAAGCCAGGGCACTATTTCTTTTTAATAAATTTGAATTCAGTTCTTCTGTTTATTTTATGCTCCTCTTCACTGCATTCTACTCCATTTTTGCAACGATTCAGGATTTTCGTTTCTCCATAACCTTTGCCTGTTAATCTTTTTCCATCAATTCCGTTGTGGACCAGGTAATCAACCGCAAATTTGGCGCGTTTGTCAGATAATTCCAGATTGGATTGATCACTGCCTACGGCATCTGTATGGGAAGAAAGTTCGAGATGGAGGTTTGGATACTGATTCATGGAAACGACCACCTGATATAAAAGATCCTGGGCGTCTTTCGTAAGTTCTGCAGATCCAGGAGGATAATAAATATTAGCAGTGACCGTAAGTTCAGTATCCGGTGATTTCATGAAATACTGAAGATTAAAATAGGAATCATCCTCTTCCATCACACTCAGCTTGGAAACCTCATAGGAGAACTGACCGTTTTCATTCTTTTGCAGGTTCTGAATGATTTTTCCATTCGGCTTTGCAACAGCTACGGTGGCACCTCCAGGGACATTATCCGGCTTATCAATGACCACCTCATACTTCCCTTCCACATCCAGTTTTTTAAAGGCGAAAGCACCATTTTTATCCGTCTTGGTGGTCTGAAGGACTTTTTTCTCATCGTTCATCAAAGTAACACCTTGCTGGGCCAAAGGAAGTTTTATGTTTTTGTTTTCAACGATAAGCTTGGCATTATAATCTACGTTTCCTTTCGAAGGCAGAAAGGAGATGCACCAGAAATCAGCGTTCCCAATTCCGAAGGTCTTGATATGTCCGGTTCCCACATAGAGAGAGCTGTCAATGGCAAAACAAACGGCTCCGTTTCTGACCCCCGCGGGGGCATCCGGCAGTTGCTTCCAGGCATTGGTAGCTGCATTATATTCCCAAAAATCAGCCATTGGTGAACCACTCCCTTTCCAGCCGCCATACACATATCCTTTACCAATCATTGAAAAAGCAACGGAGGAGGAGCGGGGCAGACCCGGGAAATCAGCTTTCTTTAAATAATTGTTTTTCTTAGGATTAAATTCCCAGATACTCTTTTTACTGGCTGAAAGTTCTTTTGCTGCCATTCCGAAGAGGATGTAGGCTTTACCATCTATGGTAAAGACGGAAGCGTCACTTCTTCCTTCATCGGGCAGATCTGCCTTCTTGGTCCATTTGTTGGCTTGTGGGTCGTACTCCCAGATATCATTCAGAGCTTTTAATCCCCCGGGAATACTGCCTAAGCCAATGTATCCTTTATCTCCAATGGAGAAGCCGATTGCTGCAGACCTTACCCCTCCCGGAACTTCCGCTTTCTGAGTCCAGGTATTGGTGACTGAATTAAATTCCCAGAAGTCTTTGGAGCCTTGTGTAGTTTCCCCCATTCCGATGAGTCCGGTTCCGAGGTAAGCACTTTTCCCGATTGTGAATGAGACCGCTTTCGTTCGCCCTTCTCCATCAAATTTGGCAAGCTTGGTCCATTTGTCCTCTGCTGGAGTATATTGCCAGACTTCCTTCTTAGTTCCGAGTCCGTCGGTACCCAAACAAATATACCCTGTCTTACCTATAGAAAAGGAAGAGGCTTCTTCAACCTTTCCTCCTTTGAAATCGGTTTTTCGAATCCAATCATAGTCTATTGCATGAACAGGCAGATCGTTTAACAAGAGAAGAGCGAAAAGAAGACAACAATGGAGAGCTTTAAATTTCATGAATTCCAGGCAATGAATTGAGTGGAGCAAAGTTAATCAAATAAATCCGGAAACCGGAGCAGTGCTAACACGTAAAAATCCCTAGGAAATCAAGAATCAAGACCCTGCCGATGCTTTGGCCCAGGCATCCATATACAGATCCAGAACGCTTAGAGGCATAGCACTTCCTTTCAGGAGAGCATCATGAAAATCGCGCAAACTGAATTTCGGGCCCAATTGGTTTTTGTATTTATCCCGGAGTTCTTTTATTTTGAGCTCACCTGTTTTGTAAGCCAGTGCTTGTCCGGGCCATGCCATATAGCGTTCAATTTCTGCAACGGCATTTTCTTCTGTAATGGCTTCATGTTCCATCATATAAGCAATTGCTTCTTCCCTTGTCATTTTTCCGGTATGAATCCCCACATCCACCACGAGCCGGATAGCGCGGAGGACTTCATCCCCATAAGCACCCATCCTTTGATAAGGATCGGTATAGCATCCTAGTTGTTCGCCCAACGATTCGGAATACAAAGCCCAGCCTTCTTCAAATGCTGAATATTCTGAAAATCGCCTGAAGGTTGGAAGCGTCGTATCTTCCTGAGAGAGGGAGATCTGGTAATGGTGCCCCGGAATTGCTTCGTGCAAAAAGGTAGATTGGTTTGTGCAGCTGGTTACATTGATCTTGGTTGGATCTACAATAGGGATATAATAAATTCCCGGCCGCGACCCATTGGCTGATCCTGGTTGATAAGAGGGGGAAGCAGCCGAAGCCCGGAAAGCTTCCACGGCTCTTATTTCAAAAGGTGTTTTAGGAACAACACTGAAAAGCGTTTTGAGGTGAGGGGTGATTGTATTCTGAATAGCCT
>PLYR01000072.1:13513-21554 GCA_003153435.1 Bacteroidota bacterium | reverse complement strand
CAAGATCATTGATATTGAACTTGAAAAACTCTATGGCCGTGTCCATCAGATGGGTTATACGATCAAACTCACCCCGGCTGCTAAAGAATACGTATGTGAGAAGGGTTATGATGCCAACTTTGGTGCAAGACCCCTGAAACGTGCTATTCAGAAGTATGTGGAGGATCCACTGGCTGAAGAAATCATCAAATCAGGTATTGCGGAAGGCGATATCGTGGAAGTTGATTTTGATAAGGAAAAGAATGATATCGTGGTCAGGGTTGCCAAACCAAAGGAGACCAAACCCAGAAAAAATAAAAAAGAGGAATAACCTTAAAGAGGGGAACGAAAGTTTCCCTCTTTAAATTCAGCCCCTATCCTACCCCGGAAATCCCAAACCTTAATCTTGTGGTGCGATTTTTGATAATAACCGGTTTTCTTTAATTTTGTAAAAAGACGCTCCCGACTTATGAAAAAACATCTCCTCCCTGCCTTGCTGTTTCTGTGTCTCTGCGGATCTTCCATGCTGGCTTCAAATCCTTATGATCTGAAAATTAAAATCAAAGGATTAAAAGACTCCACCTGTTTCCTGGTTTATTATTATGGCGACAAGCAGTACAGTTTTGATACTTCTAAAGCCGATAAAAATGGGACGTTTGAGTTCAAAGGCAAAAAAAAGGCGGATCCCGGCATGTATATGCTCGTACTCAATAAAAGGAAGTTGTTCGATTTCCTGATGGTGGAGCCTGATCAGCACTTTACACTGGAAACAGATACAGCCGACTATAGCGGGCATATGAAAGTCAGCGGTTCAAACGAAAACAAAATCTTTTTCGAATACCTGAACTGGCTCAGTGCTAAACAAAAAGAAGCGGAGCATCTGCACAATCGCTACAAAATCATTAAAGAAAGCAAACCCGATTCAGCTAAAATAATTGAAGCCAATCTGAAAGGAATGGATGCTTCCGTAAAAGAATACATGAACGAATTCATGAAGAAGTATCCGAATACGTTCACTTCTAAATTCCTGAAAGGCACGCTGGAAGTGGAAGTTCCGGATGCACCCCTCCTTCCAAATGGTAAGAAGGACTCCACCTTTGCCTTTAAATATTACAAAGCACACTTCTTTGATAACCTCGATCTGGCTGATGAACGCCTGCTCCGCTCCCCCATCTATTTCCCTAAAGTAAAACAGTATCTCGATAATATGACCCTGCAGATTCCGGATTCCATTATCAAGGAAGGGGATTATATGATCAATAAAGCGAAAGCCAATAAGGAAACATTCAAATTCCTCATCTGGTATATGACGGGCAATTATGAAACCTCCAAAGTGATGGGCTTTGATGCTGTTTTTGTTCATGAAGCCAAGAAGTACTACGCCACTAAACAAGCGTATTGGGTTGAAGAAAAGCAGAATAAAAAGATTGTAGACCGGGCCAATCAGCTTGATTCCATTCTGATTGGAAAAACAGCACCAAACCTGATCATGCAGGATTCCCTGGTTGGATTGACTCCTGATTTCAACACCTATTCCTTATTAGATATAAAGGCCAAATACGTCCTGGTTTTATTCTGGGACCCGGATTGCGGACACTGTCAGAAAGAAATCCCTAAGCTGGTAGATCTCTACGAAAAATTGAAAACCAAGTATGGTATTGAGATTTATGCCATAGGCTGCGTATCGGAGCTGCCTCCCTGGAGGAAATACATCCGGGAACATAAGCTGAGATGGATCAATGTGGTGGATGCCTTCAATAAAAACAATTATAAACGCAAATACGATATTTACTCCACTCCCGTTATTTATATACTGGATGGAAACAAAAAGATCATCGCCAAACGCCTGGAAGCAGATCAGATTGAAGGTTTCTTTGAGCAGTACATAAAGATGCAGGAAATGCAAAAGAAGAAATAACAAAGGGCCGTCACCGGGAGTAATCTTTAAACATGAAAACGTATTTACTCCTTCTGGGAATGATCATAGGCCTGTGTTGCTGCCGGGGGCCTCATTCTCATCCGGATGCATGGAACCCTTATCTTCGTTCCAAACATAAGCCTAGTGAAGAATTAAGGGCTGATTACGCAAAAAAAGATCGCTGGTGGAGAAGAGGAAGGCACAAACAGAAATTCTATTTCGAGAAGAAGTAATTCCTTTTATTCAGGTCTAAAAGATTTCCACTTCGGTAGCACCAAACCCATAAGAGGAATAAGAAGCATCATGGTAACGGATACCCTGGAGCGTAGCTAAGACTTTTCGTATTTCCCCCTTCAGCCTTCCATTCCCAACTCCGTGAATGAACACTACTTTACGTATATTGCCTGCAATAGCCTCATCCAGCTTTCCCTGAAAAAAACGCAGCTGCATGTCTATGATCTGACCATTACTCATTCCGGCCAGGTTCTCCGTAAGCTCTTCGGCATGCAGATCGACCTCCCACTCCAGCAAGGGATTGTTCTTTTCACTCCTCACCGAAAGGGTTTTAGAAATGCGTGATTCTTTTTCCAAAACAATCCTGCTCAGATCCTTCTCTTCAAAATATTCTTCCTCCTGGCCTCTTTGCATGGCATGGGTCAGATCGAGTGTGATGGAGGGCTCGGAGGTAAGTCCACCGGAAGAGAATGAAGATTCTTTAAAAAACTTCGCAACCTTTTGTTTGATCAGTCGGCTCACCGGTTCTCGTGGAAGAAAAGGCTCGTAACTGTAAAACTGTATTTCAACCCTCAGCGTAGCCCAACGCTCAATATCGCTGGTCTTGATGTCACGGACCGAACAACTTTGCATGGGAGCCAGGGAGCCTGCAAATTCACAGGTATACTTACCCAGATTCCGGGAAGAAATTGAAAATTGGATATGGCTGGAAGACATATTGAAAACCATCACCCTGAAATTCCCGGAAAGCAGAAATTTGGAATCTAAAGGAGCATACACCAGGAATACTCCATCGGTATAAATAACCTGCTCTGATGCTGCAACAGGGCTATAGACAGTCTCCGGTTCTGCTTCTTTACGGGTAGCTGATAAAGGGCTTGGTTTGGCGGGAGCTTCTGCCGGTACGAGCTTGGCAATCAGGTATGGGATTTCAAACCCATCATCCATCTGCACCAAGACCTGACGGTTATCAATAAACCGGGTGATGACTCCCTCCCCTTTCTCATCCAGAAACCTGACTTTGTCACCAGCTTTCAGACTCATAATTCTTCCTGTATTTGTGTGAATAACCCTTTCAAAGATACCTGAAATTTTCTACAGTCCTGTAATGAGACAGGTTACAAAGGCGATGGTGGCAGTCAGAAAGAGCTTCAGATTGCCTGATCGCGGCCTGGAGAAAGAAAGTAACAGTGTTATGATCACGCAATAAAGGATGATTGTTCCGGTGATAGTGAGCGTAATATTTTTCAGGGTGGAACCGGGTAAGTGTGCAGTCAGCTCTACCGTTTGATTCAATAAGCTTAAGAGATGCCTGAAGCACCACCCTAACCCCCCTCCGGCTAAGGGAACAGATGCAAATAACAACAAGCCTATCCCGCTATAAATTACCAGAGTGGAGAGCGGTACAATCAAAAGATTGGCGAGGAGAAAATAATTAGGGAACTGATGGAAATAATACAAAGAAAGTGGGAAGGTAACCATCTGTGCGGCCAAAGAAACACAGAGCAGGGAAAGGATCTGCTCCCAGATCCAGGACCTTTCTTCTTTGGGTTTGTATAGAAGCGGAAACACTGCCACGATACCTCCCACAGCGATATAGGAGAGCTGAAACCCTGCATCCCGGATCAGCAAAGGATCCATACAGAGCAGTATAAATGCAGATGCCGCCAGGGAATTGAAGATATTGGTTTTGCGCCGAAGTGCGTTTCCAGCAATGAGAAAGCTCAGCATCAGTGCAGAACGCAATACTGCCGGGGAAAGACCTGTGATTACGGTATAGGTCCACAGAAAGAACAAGAGCATCACAGATCTGATAAGCGCCCCATGTCTGAAACGGTTCATGAACCGGAAGCAAGCATTGAACACCACATAGATGATTCCCACATGCATTCCGGAAACGGAGAGGATATGCATCACCCCGGAGGCGGAATAATCACCCAGTAAACCTTTATCCAGCTTGTCTTCATAACCCAGAAGCAGAGCTGATCCTACCGAAAATTCATTCCCGGTGATGTCATGCGCTCTGAAAAGATCCAGCATCCGGTTCCTCCAGGCCTTGCACCAGAGAATAAAAGTATTCCCATGTTGCCCTGAAATGAATTTCCAACAGTGTGATCTTACATACGTTTGAAAGTAAACATTCCGGTCTGCCAGATAGGTTTTATAATTGAACATCCCGTGCTTGGGAGGAGGAACAGTATGGATTGGAGTGCACACCAGGAGTTCGTCGCCATACAACAGCCTGCTTGCAGCTAGGTCCTTGGTAAGGTAAAGGAGCAAATCCCCCTTCAAAGGCTCCCGGACCCAACCTCCCTCTGTTCGGATCATCTCTATCTTAGCGAAGGCTTTGAAATGTTTTTCTTTTTCGGAGCAGTCAGAAAGAAGTCGCACCAACATCATCTGAGTGCCGTTGCTGTTAATGGGATAATCTTCCTCCTGATGCAGCATGCAGAGCATGAAGCCCGCACCACAAAGAAAGATGCAGGTAAGGAACCCAAACAGGTAGTGCCTGACAAAGTGTTTTCTGTAGAGGAAGAACAGAATCAGGGGGATGGAGCAAATCAACGGAAGGAACAGCTTAAAAAACAGAGCTGCCGGGAAAATCAAGCACAGGATAATTCCAACTGCAAGGGGAAGCAGCAAACGCACAAAAGGAGCGCGGTTGAGTAAATCCATGAACGAACTTTTGAATACCTATCTCAGGTTACCCTTCTTCAGTACCTGGCGGTAGTTTGAGAATACACTGGACTTGGAGATAAAACCTTTATAGACCTCCTGATCAATGACAGGAAGGTTCCATGCCCCGGTCTCATCGAATTTTTTCATGACGGCATGCATCGATTCATCGGAAGAAATGGTGGCAGGCGGAATGCGCATCAGTTCCTTGGCCAGAATTTTATCATAAAGATCTGTTTTGAACATAATCTCCCGGATATTGTCGAGTGTAATGATTCCAAGGAGCTGTCCTTTCGGATCAACAACCGGGAAAATATTCCGGCTTGAATGAGCCACAATATCCACCAATGCACGAAGTTTTGAATCGGGACTTACCTCATGAAAACCTGTTTCAACAATGGCCCCGGCTTTAAGGGAAGACAGGATGCTTTTATCTTTATCATGAGTAAGCAGATGTCCTTTCCTGGCCAACTTTTTAGCGTCCATACTATAAGGCTCAAAATATTTTACAATCGTAAAGCTGATTGCAGAAACAAGCATCAGGGGAATCATCAAATCATAACCTCCTGTTATTTCAGCGATCAGGAAGATCCCGGTGAGAGGTGCATGAAAAATTCCAGAGAGGATGCCCGACATCGCAACGAGGGTGAAATTGCTTTCAGGCAGATTGACTATCCCAAGCAAGTTCATCAATCGTGAAAAAAAGAATCCCAGATAAGCTCCCACGAAAAGGGAGGGTGCAAAATTACCTCCGTTACCTCCGGAATTGATCGTTACAGAAGTAGCGATGACTTTTACCATCATTACCAGTCCCACGAAGAACAGGATAAACCAGGGGTTAGAACTGATGTTTGCAAGCAGGCTGTTTTTTAACAGATCTTCCGGTTTGGAAGCGGCAAGGTTTTTAATGCTGGAATAACCTTCGCTGAACAGAGAAGGGAAGAGCAGGATCAGTGCAGCGAGAATACATCCGCCGAGGAGTGCATTCTTATAATATTTTGTTTTGCGTTTTGCAAAAAACTCTTCTATCCATGTAAACAGTCTCGTGTAATAGACGGAAACAAGTCCGGCGAGAATGCCCAGAATGATATAAAAAGGAACATTTTCATAATTAAAGGGGAGTTGTTTGCTAAAGGAGATCAGGATTCCTTCCTTCAAAATGATCTTCGAACAGAGGGCTCCGATAGCAGCCGCGATAATGAGGGGAATAAATGCGGTGATACTAACATCTGCAATGAGGACTTCAAGTGCAAAGAGGACACCGGTTATTGGTGAATCAAACGCTGCCGCAATACCCGCTGCAGCACCGCTGGCGAGAAGGATTACCCGGTCTTTGTAATGCAGGTGGTAAGTCCTCGCAAAATTCGAACCGATAGATGCACCAGTGGTAACCATTGGTGACTCCAACCCTGCAGACCCTCCAAAACCAACGGTGATGGAGCTGGTAATGAGGTGTGAGTACATCTGATCTCTGGGCAGGACAGCCGATTTCCGGAGTATCGAATGCAAAATATTGGCGGTTCCCCTCCCCTGCTTTCCGTGAAAGAATTTACGGACGATGTAAACCGTTAAGAGCAGGCCTATGGTTGGAAAAGCAAGGTACAGGTAGTATTGAAATTGAAAATGATGATCATCGGTGATCCAATAGTGAATGTAGTGAACAGTTGTTTTGAGTGCAACTGCTGCCAGCCCGGCTGTAAGGCCTACAAACATACTGGCAACGATGAGGAACTGGCGTTTGGTCAGTTTCGCGTGAAGCCAGTTCACAAAGTATTCATAGAAGCGCAAAAATTTCATCATTTGTTCCTACAACAAGAAGGCACGAAATTACGTATTTTTGAGCATGATCAAAGCAACAGACATTCACAAATCATACGGTAAACTGGAAGTGTTAAAAGGAGTGGATATCACTATTCAAAAAGGTGAAATCGTTTCTATCGTCGGTGCTTCCGGTGCCGGGAAATCAACCCTCCTTCATATCCTGGGAACGTTGGACAAGGCTGATAAGGGTCGTGTTGAGATCGGGGAAACTACTGTTTCTGAGTTGAGTGAAAAGAAGATGGCTCATTTCCGCAATACACGTATCGGCTTTGTGTTTCAATTTCATCATCTCTTGCCTGAGTTCAATGCTATTGAAAATATCTGTATTCCGGCTTTCATTTCCGGAAAAGCAAAAAACGAGGCAGAAGCCGAAGCTTTGAAGCTATTGGAAATGCTGGGACTGGGAGCCAGGGCTCATCATAAACCTTCTGAACTTTCGGGTGGTGAGCAGCAGCGGGTAGCTGTGGCCCGTGCCCTTATCAATAACCCGGCTGTGGTCATGGCCGATGAACCATCAGGAAATCTGGATTCTGCATCAGCAAAAGAACTTCATGAACTGTTCTTCTCTCTGAGAGAGCGGCTTCAGCAAACGTTTGTGATTGTAACCCATAATGAACAACTGGCTGATATGGCCGACCGTAAGCTTGTGATGAAAGACGGGATGATACTCTAAAAGAGAAGGCTGAGTCCTTTAGGGGCTCAGCCTTCATGTTAAATCCGCATTCCGCGGAGCAGGCTCGTAAGCCGGGTTCTGTTTCCGAGACCCCTTAGGGGTAACATATCCATCATTTATCTGGTCCCACCATCACTGATGGGATCTAGCGACCTACCCGTCATCAGACCCACCGAAGCAGGATGGAGCGAGCAGCCCCAGGCTAATGACTTATTTGATCTTACAACTCCCGGGGTTTACCCTGCATGACTGTCACCAGCCTTGCCCGGGAGCTTTTACCTCCCGTTTTCACCCTTACTTTCCATTGCTGAAAAGCGGTTATTTTCTGTGGCCCTTTCCATAACCTCATTGCTGAGATTTCTTCCTGTTAGGAAGCGAGATGCTCTGTGTTGCCCGGACTTTCCTCCATCGACCTCTCCTGTTTCGCAATGGCGTTACAGAGTCGGGCCGACAGCGATGGACCGGCCTGCAAGGCAAAGGTAAGCTAATAAATTGATTTCTTATTTCTCCGGGGTAGTCTCCAGATCGTAGGTAGCCTTGGTGATATTGATCCCGTCTTTAAACCAGTACGTAATGAAGCTATATGTTTTCTGCTCATAGGTCCACGCATCGGTTCCTTTGACAACAATCCTGGTAATAACCTTACAGGTACCATCTACACGCTCACTCAACTCTGTAGTACCCTGAGGGTATTTATCTACCAATGGGTTGTGACTTGCCTTAGGATCTGTAGTAGCTAC
>PLYR01000072.1:0-13419 GCA_003153435.1 Bacteroidota bacterium | reverse complement strand
GTAGAGAATTCTTTGCTGTCGTAAGAGCCATTTCCTTTGGTGACCGCTTCTTTGTATTTAGCTTCTTTCTCGGCGGCACTGTTCTGAGCAGCCATGGCGGCACTGATTGCAGCCAATTTATCTTTTGGATACATTTCCGTTGGACGCATTGCTGATGCTTCTGTGAAAGCCGTCTTTGCAGCAGGGTAATCTTGTTTCGAAAAGGCTCTGTCACCATCCTGAATAATTTTCGAGTATTTCGCAGCATTCGCTCTGTCATTCTCATCTTTCGTGAGGAGTGCTGCAATCTTGTCAAGCTGACTCTTCGCATAAACATCACCAGGTTTAATGGATAGCGCCTCTTCGAAACTGGTTTTTGCTTTGCTGTAATTTTTGGCAGTCAGGGATTCTTCCCCTTTCTGGATGGCGTTATTGTATCGGCCGTTCACATCATTCTTGTTCTTCTCAGCAAGGATCATATCTTCAATTTCTTTCAGTCTGCCCTCCGGATATTCCTCTCCTGGCTTGATGCCGAGAGCCTCGGTGTAGCCAGCCTTTGCTTCTTCCAGTTTTTTGGCTTTGAAAGCAGCATCCGCTTTTGCGATGGCAGAAGTATAGCGGGCGTTTTTGGCCTGTTCTTCACTGACGCCTTTCATCAGTGCATCAATGGCCGCAAGCTGATCCTTCGGATATTTTTCGCCCGGTTTCAGGGTAGTTGCTTCGGTATAGGCCGTCTTTGCTGCCGGATAGGATTTAGCGCTGAATGCCTCATCACCCTTCTTCACAGCAGCTGCATATTTTTCCTCATTCAGTTTATTCTTGGAGTCATTGAGGAGGATATTGTCTATCTCCTTCAGCTTGTCCTTAGGATATTGCTCGGCAGGTTTCAGGCCAGAGGCATCTGTAAACGCTGCCTTGGCAGCTTTATAATCTTTGGAACTCATGGCTCCGTCTCCTGTTGTGATCAATGCTTTATACTTTTCCTCGAGCTGCTTTTGCTTATCCTGGTTTTTCAGCAAATCATCGATGGCTTTGAGCTGGGTTTTAGGATAAGGTTCCGTTGCCTTGTAGGTTAATGCTTCATTGTAACCAGCTTTTGCATTGTCATAATCTTTCGATTTAAAGGCTGCATCTGCTTTGTTGATGGCATCGGTATATTTTTTATCTGCTCCGGCCTTTGCATCTCTGTCATCCAGGATAGTCTGGATCGCTTTTAGCTGAGCTGCCGGATAGGGCTCTTCAGACTTGATCGTAAGTGCTTCGTTATAACCTGCTTTAGCAATATCATATTTCTTTGCCTGGAAAGCGTCGTCTCCTTTTTTAACAGCATCCTGGTACTTCTGATTTTTGGCACGGGCATCCGCATCTTTCGCCATTGCAGAATCTATTTCCTTCAGTTTTTCTTTGGGGTATTGCTCATCAGGCTTGTAGGTCAAGGCTTCGTTAAAGGCTGCCTTTGCATTCATAAAATCTTTTTTATCAAATGCCTTATCTCCCTTGGCAACAGCCAGGTCGTATTTTGCCTTATTCTCTGCATCTTTCTTCTGACCGGAAAGGATACCGTCGATTTCTTTCAGCTTATCTTTCGGGTATTGCTCTGTTGGTTTGATACCCGAAGCTTCCGTATATCCAGCTTTTGCATCGTCGTATGATTTGGCCTTCAAGGCATCATCACCTTTTTTCAAGGCAGCCTGGTATTTAGCTTCTGATTTTCCTTTGTTTTCATCCGCGGCAATGGCATCATCAATAGCTTTTAACTGTGCTTTGGGATAAGCTTCAGTTGCTTTGAGGGTGAGCGCGTCGGTATATCCTGCTTTTGATTTCACCCAATCTTTTGTTTTAAAAGCCGCATCTCCCCTATCTATCGCATCCTTGTAACTTTTTTCAAGTCCAGCCTTGGCCTGTGCATCTTTAATGGCTGCATCGATCAGTTTGAGTTGATCTTTGGGATATTGTTCAGTCGGTTTATAACCGAGTGCCTCGTTATAAGATGCTTTTGCATCTTCGTATGTTTTCCCCTTAAATGCAGCATCCGCTTTCGAAATGGCTTTATCATACTTCGCTTTGAGTTCTGCATCCCCCTTGTTTTTTTGAATCAGGGCGTCTACATCCTTTATTTTTTGTTTGGCGATTGCATCATCGGGTATTGCAGTGAGGGCATCATTGTAAGCTACTTTGGCATCATCATATTTGGTGGCTTTAACAGCCGCGTCGCCTTTTAGGATGGCAGCATCATATTTCGCTTTATTGGCTGCGGCATCATTTGCCTTTTTCTGAAGATCGGCAATTGCTTTCAGCTGATCTTTGGGATATTGTTCGTTTGGTTTAACTCCTGAAGCCTCCGTATATCCTGCTTTTGCATCTTCGTATGATTTAGCTTTCATCGCATCATCTCCTTTTTTGAGAGCAGCTTGGTACTTGGCTTCTAATTTTCCTTTGTTTTCATCTGCGGCAATCGCATCATCAATAGCCTTTATCTGTGCTTTGGGATAAGCTTCAGTTGCTTTTAGAGCGAGCGCATCGGTATATCCTGCTTTGGACTTCACCCAATCTTTTGTTTTAAATGCTGCATCACCCCGGTCTATTGCGTCCTTGTAGTTTTTTTCAAGTCCAGCCTTAGCCTGGGCATCTTTAATGGCTGCATCGATCAGTTTGAGCTGATCTTTGGGATATTGTTCAGCCGGTTTATAACCGAGTGCCTCGTTATAAGAAGCTTTTGCATCTTCGTATGTTTTCCCTTTAAATGCAGCATCCGCTGTTGCAATGGCTTTGTCATACTTGGCTTTCAGCTCTGCATCTCCCTTGAGCTTTTGGATCAATGCGTCTACATCCTTTATTTTCTGTTTGGCGACGGCATCATCGGGTATTGCCGTGAGGGCATCATTGTAAGCAGCTTTTGCATCGTCATATTTGGTGGCTTTGACTGCTGCGTCGCCTTTAAGGATGGCAGCATCATATTTCGCTTTGCTGGCTGCCGCATCATTTGCCTTTTTCTGAAGATCGCCAATGGCTTTCAGCTGATCTTTGGGATATTGCTCTGAAGGCTTCAGTGTGGTTGCGTCTGTATAACCGGCAGTGGCTTTGGTATAGTCTTTTGCGGCCAAGGCATCATCCCCTTTTTTGATGGCCGCTTTGTAATCTGCATCCAGTTTATCTTGCTTGCTCTTGGAAGCGAGAGCTGCATCAATCTCTGTCAATTTTTGTGTGGCATAAGCATCTTTAGGCACATAGGTCAAAGCTTCATTGTAGCCTGCTTTGGCATCATCGTATTTCAGTGCTTTAAGTCCGGCATCCCCTTTTGCAATTGCTTTGTCATACTTTGCTTTGTTAGCGCTCAGATCGTCAATAGCTTTAAGCCTGTCTTTGGGATATTGTTCGGTCGGTTTGATGGAGGATGCATCCGTATATCCGGCTTTTGCGGTCGTATAATCTTTTGCTGTGAAAGCATCATCTCCTTTTTTGAGAGCCGCTTTGTAGGATGCATCCAGCTTATCGGCTTTGTTCTTAGCATCGAGAGCCGTGTTACAATCGCTTATTTTTTGTGTTGCAATGGGGTCCTTAGGCTTTACAGCGAGCGCATCATTATAGGCAGACTTTGCATCATCATATTTGGTGGCTTTGAAAGCGGCATCTCCCTTGGCCATGGCATCGGTGTATTTACCCTGACTGGCAGCATCATCCTTTGCTTTCTGAATCAGATCAGCAATATCTTTAAGTTTCTGGGGTGGAACTTTTTCATCCGGCTTGAGGGTAGCTGCTTTCTGATAGGAAGTCTGTGCGCTGCTATAATCTTTCTTGGCCAGGGCTGCTTCTCCGGCTGCAACGGCGGCCTTATAGTCGGCATCTGCAGCCCCTTTCTTAGCAGCATCCGCAATCGCAGCGTCACAGTCTTTGATCTTATCCTTTGGCCCCTGTTCATTGGGTTTTATAGCGGCAGCAGCCGTATACTGAGCTTTTGCACCGTTATAATCTTTTGCCTGAAAAGCTTTATCTCCCGCTGCCATTGCTGCGGCAAATGATTTGTCCTTCTCCCGTGCAGCACGAGCCAGATCCTCCAGCTTGGCGATGGCACTCTTCATCGACTCGGTATAGGCTGCATCAAAAGTAAAATCATCCACATCTTTGGATGGATTGTAAACGACTTTGGCTATGGGGTTGTTGGTAATGGAGTAGTCCAGTCCGGGATACTGTTCAAAAATGACAATGGTGATATCCCAGGGTCCGAATCCATGAGAAGCCCTTTCTTCGGGAACATTACGGGTGGAGACTGCAAATTTCTTTACAATAAATCCAGGCTTGGTCAGAGATACGACATAATCACCGTTCCCTTCCAGTTTGAAGGAGAATTTTCCTTTGTTCCCGGTCGTAATGGAGGTAACTACGGTTCCGCTCTTGGTTAGCGTACACACGGCACCTTCCAGGTCCACTTCCTTTCCTTTTTCATCCACATGCTGAACCCTGCCCGCAAAGGTAAATTCCCAGGGCGCAGGGGTTTGAGCCAAGAGCGCTTTACCCTGAAAAATCAGAAAGAAAACCAGTAAAAAGGTGAAAGTGTACTTAACTTTCGGGTTAAATATCATATTAATACGTGAAATCTTCTACAATAAATAGGGTAGTTGTTCTAATTTACGAAAAAACGGTTAAAGTTAGGCTTTTTTTTAACTTTAGGCTTCCGAAAGTTTATAAATGCAAGAATGGAACATTCTAAATACTAGTGAATTATGATGTTTGAGTTGGGACTTGTCGGAACTACAGAAGATATACTAGAAAAATTGTACTGTATTCCGGCACTTTTCGACGAAGGCTTGCCTTTCCTCCATCTGCGGACAAAAAACATGACTGAATCAGGTTTCAGAGCGACTCTGAATACGATCTCCTCAGAATACCATCCTCGAATCGTTATCCACTCTTATTATGAGCTGGCTTTGACTTATCCCCTCCGGGGAATTCATCTGACCGAAGCAGGGAAAATGATCCCGGAATCTGATTTGCTTTTTAAAAATCTAAAAAACAAAATCATCTCTGCTTCCTTTCATTCATTGGCTGCCTTGAAACAAAACCAAAGAGCTTTTCAGTATGTGCTCCTCAGTCCGATTTTTGACAGCATCAGCAAGTCGGGATACAAAAGTGCGTTTAGCTTGGAGGAGCTTAAAATCTTTTTAGCGGAATTTAAAAAGGATGGCAATGCAAAACCCCGTGTAATGGCACTTGGAGGGGTTGGCTTAGCAACCATAGATCAAGTCATTGAAACAGGTTTCGATGGAGCTATGTTCATGAGTGATATCTGGAGTAATTCTGATCCTGTAAGACGTTTTGTTGAAATCAGAAAAAAAGCAGAGGCTATACAAATGCAGAAAAGCTGAAAGCACCCTTCCTAAAGCCTAATGCTGTTGAAAACTTAAATCACGGGGAAATCGGGCTTTTTTTTATATTTTCCTTACTATTGTAGTGTTAAGAATTAGAAACTTTAGGGGTGTCTTTACGTCAGTGATGTGAAGGCTGAGATAATACCCTCGGAACCTGAACAGGATCATGCCTGCGAAGGGAAAAGTAGAAACCTCTCTGTAGGATCCTGCCTCCGGGTATTCACCATCTCCTCCCCTGCTATCTTTCAGCAAATGAATGTAAAAATCAATGACCAGTCTATGGATATACCTCCTTCCTGTTCTCTTTTGGATCTTTTGAAAAAGTCGGAGCTGGAAGCAACAAAAGGCATTGCAGTAGCCATCAATCAAACCGTTATTCCCCGCGCTGTCTGGAAGGATCAGTTAGTCCAGGAACATGATTCCATCACCATCATTCAAGCCACACAGGGTGGATGAGGAAATTTGCAACGAGCACTAGTCAGTATATATGAGGTAATTATTTAATTAATCAGCACTATGAAGAAAACAGAGGAATTAACAAAGAATACCATCCAGGAAACCATTCCAGGCATTACCTGCACTCCATTACCGGCTTCGAAAAAGGTGTTTGTGAAAGGTAAAATTCACGACATACAGGTTGCCATGCGGGAGATTACCTTGAATGAGACCACCATTCACTCGCACGGAAAAGAGCGTAAGGAAATAAATGCACCGGTAACGGTCTACGATACCAGCGGTCCTTATACTGATGCAACTTACACAACGAGTCTTAAAGACGGGCTTCCCCGCTTGCGTGAATCCTGGATACGAAAAAGGAATGACGTAGATGAATTGAAAGAGTTCTCCTCTGCTTATTGCCGGGCCAGAATGGAAGACAGCAGTCTGGATAACCTCCGTTTCGAACATTTAAAAATGCCTCTGAAAGCAAAACCGGGTCAGAATGTTTCTCAGATGCACTATGCCAGAAAAGGAATCATCACCCCCGAAATGGAGTATGTAGCGATCCGCGAAAATCAACGGATTGATGAACTGAAATTGAGCGTATCACTCGGTGCTCAACATCCGGGGAATAGTTTCGGGGCTCGCACCCCTGTCAAATTCATCACACCCGAATTTGTTAGGGAAGAAATTGCTTCTGGAAGGGCTATCATTCCTTCGAATATTAATCATCCGGAATCTGAACCAATGATTATCGGAAGAAACTTTCTGGTGAAAATAAATACCAATATCGGGAACTCGGTGGTCTCTTCTTCTATTGAAGAAGAAGTGGAGAAAGCCGTTTGGAGCTGCCGCTGGGGTGGCGATACCCTGATGGATCTGAGTACCGGAAAAAACATACATGAAACACGGGAATGGATCATTCGTAATTGTCCGGTACCGGTAGGCACCGTTCCAATCTATCAGGCTCTTGAAAAAGTGAAGGGCAAAGCAGAAGACCTTACCTGGGAAATCTTCAGAGATACTTTGATTGAGCAGGCTGAACAAGGAGTTGATTATTTCACGATCCATGCCGGAGTGCTGCTGCGTTACATCCCGATGACTGCTAAGCGGATGACCGGTATTGTTTCGCGTGGAGGCAGCATCATGGCCAAATGGTGCCTTGCACACCACAAAGAGAATTTCCTGTATACTCATTTTGAGGAGATCTGTGCGATTATGAAAGCATATGATGTGGCCTTCTCTCTCGGAGATGGCCTGAGACCCGGTTCTATTGCCGATGCAAATGACGAAGCGCAGTTCAGTGAACTGATCACACTCGGGGAGCTCACCAAGATCGCCTGGAAGCATGATATCCAGGTGATGATTGAAGGGCCCGGACATGTTCCGATGCATCTGATCAAAGAGAATATGGATATGCAGTTAAAGCATTGCGCGGAAGCTCCGTTCTATACCCTCGGGCCTCTGACTACTGATATTGCTCCGGGGTATGATCATATTACTTCTGCCATAGGCGCTGCAATGATCGGCTGGTATGGAACTGCCATGTTGTGTTATGTCACCCCCAAAGAACACCTGGGATTACCGAATAAGAAAGATGTGAAAGACGGGGTCATCGCCTATAAGATCGCGGCTCATGCTGCGGATCTGGCTAAAGGCCATCCGGGAGCGCAATACCGCGACAATGCATTAAGCAAAGCCCGGTTTGAATTTCGCTGGGAGGACCAATTCAACCTTTCTCTCGATCCGGATACGGCAAGGGAATACCATGACGAAACCCTGCCGGCAGAAGGAGCCAAGATTGCTCATTTCTGCTCCATGTGCGGGCCCCACTTCTGTTCTATGAAGATCTCTCAGGATGTGAGAGATTATGCAGAAGATCAGGAGAATGTTCAGAAGGAGATGGAAGTTAAATCGGAAGAATTCCGGAAAGCAGGAAGTGAAATTTATCTTTAAAATAAAGAATTGAATAGCATGAACAGGCCATATGTACTGAGTATTGCAGGTTTTGATCCGAGCGGGGGTGCAGGTATTCTGGCGGATATTAAAACCTTTGAAGCAAGTCGCGCTTACGGCCTGGGTGTTTGCTCTGCCATTACTTTTCAGAATGATGTGGAGTTTGAAGGGGTGCGATGGATTCCTTATGATGAAATGCTCCGGCAGGTTAAAGTGCTCTTCAAACGCTTTGAAGTTCAGTTTGTAAAGATTGGACTGATCGAGAGCCCTGAAATTCTGCTCCGGCTTTTGCAGGAGCTGAAGTCTCTCTCCCCTGCTCTCCGTTTTATCTGGGATCCGATTCTCAAAGTCAGCGCTGGCTATGATTTTCAAACAAAGCCTGATATGCACTTGCTGCAGGAAATCTGCTCCGAACTTTATCTGATCACTCCCAATATCCCTGAAGCTGTGGAACTGGGAGAAAGCGGTGCTGCCGAACAGAATGCTTCCGCGTTAAGCCAATACTGCCATGTTTTTCTGAAAGGCGGACATAGTGAAAAAAAAAAAGGAGAGGATATTTTATTCCTAAAAGGCGGTAAACGGATTTCTTTCGGAGGAAGAACTTACGACATCAAACCCAAACATGGATCAGGGTGCATTCTTTCGTCTGCCATTGCTGCCAGGTTGGCTAAGGGAGCAGAACTTGATAAGGCTTGTCTGCTTGCAAAAGATTATACCCTTGAAGTACTGGAGAGTAATGACAGCCTGCTTGGGTTTCATTCATTAACGGTATGAAAAAACACATTTCAAAATTTCAGTATCTCACCCAGGATCATCCTATACTGAGTCATGCTCAGTTAGCTGATCTGGCCTGCTCAGGGGGAGCAGATTGGGTGCAACTGAGACTGAAAGGAAGATCTAAAGAAGAATTGCGGAAGCTCGCTTTGGAAACAAAAGCGGTATGTCAAAAACATGGAGCCAGGCTGATTATCAATGATCATGTAAGCCTTGCAGCAGAGATTGGTGCAGACGGAGTTCATCTCGGAAAGACCGATATGAGCGTTTCAGAAGCAAGGATAATTCTGGGTCCTTCTGCAATCATCGGTGCCACCGCCAATACAGAAGAAGATGTGGAACAAATCCTACAGACTTCAGCCGATTATATGGGACTGGGCCCTTATCGCTTTACCCTTACCAAGGAAAACCTGAGTCCTGTTTTAGGGTTAGAAGGGATAGAGGCTTTAGCACGGAAATATGCTTCTCTCCTGCCGATCATTGCCATCGGAGGGATAAGACCCGAAGATGCAGAATCCATATTAATGACAGGCCTTCATGGTTTTGCAGTATCGTCTTCTATTAACTTAAGCGTTGACCCTATTGCTGCTGCCAGTAAGTTTTTATTTGCAGTCCATCAGCGTTCAACACAAACCACCCCATGAAAAAACTAATCATAGCCGGAAAGGAATTCAGTTCGAGACTTTTTACCGGAACCGGAAAATTTTCATCCTCTGCACTGATGGAGGAAGCTCTCGTTGTTTCCGGATCAGAGTTGGTAACTGTTGCACTGCGTCGTATAGACCTGCAGCAAAAAGAAACCGATATTCTTGCTCATCTCACCCATCCAAGAATCAATTTACTGCCCAATACCTCAGGCGTCCGGAATGCCAAGGAAGCACTCTATGCTGCAGAGCTTGCCAGGGAAGCACTGGGAACACATTGGATCAAGCTTGAGATTCATCCAGACCCCAAGTACCTCATGCCCGATCCGATTGAGACGCTGAAGGCAGCGGAAGAACTCGTTAAACTGGGATTTATCGTACTGCCTTACATTCATGCCGACCCAGTACTCTGTAAACGTCTGGAAGATGTTGGTGTTGCCGCAGTAATGCCCCTGGGATCTCCGATTGGAAGCAATAAGGGACTTAGGACCATCGATTTTCTGGAAATAATCATAGAACAGAGTAAGGTGCCGGTGGTGATTGACGCAGGGATCGGAAGTCCGTCACATGCTGCAGCTGCCATGGAACTGGGTGCAGATGCCGTGCTTGTCAATACGGCTATCGCCTCCTCAGCGGATCCTGTGAAAATGGCTTTCGCTTTTAAAACGGCTGTGGAAGCAGGTCGTCTGGCATACGAGGCTAAGCTTGCACCAAAAACAAATATGGCTAACCCGAGCAGCCCGCTCACCGCTTTTTTGAACGATTAACAATGAATAAACCAGGCGATTTTAATGATCTTTTTCAGACCCTTTCCTGGTCAGAAATAAAGGAGAGCATCCTATCAAAGGGTGCCGTTGATGTGGAGCTTGCTTTACAAAAGGAGAGATGCAGTCTGGAAGATTTCAAAGCACTGATCTCCCCTGCTGCTATTCCTTTTCTCGAAAAGATGGCTGCGAAAAGTATGGCTACGACCCAGAAACGTTTCGGCAAGACCATTCAGATGTACGCTCCGCTCTATCTTTCGAATGAGTGCCAGAACATTTGCAACTATTGTGCATTCAGCCTTGACAACCCGATTGCCAGAAAAACGCTTACAGATCAGGAGATACTAAATGAAGCGACCATCCTCAAGCAATGGGGTTATGATCATGTATTGCTGGTAACTGGTGAATCTTACAAAGTGGCTGTCCCCTATCTGAAAAATGCAATCCGGCTGCTTCGCCCATTCTTTTCATATATATCGATTGAAGTGCAACCTCTGGAGGAAGCAGAATACAGAGAGCTGATCTCCGAAGGATTATCGGCCGTGCTGGTTTATCAGGAAACGTATCACGAGGATCAGTACAAGACCCACCATCCCAAAGGGAAAAAATCAAACTTTGTCTGGCGACTGCAAACCCCCGACCGACTCGGTGCTGCACATATTCATAAAATCGGTTTGGGCGTTTTGATAGGGCTGGAAGACTGGAGGACGGATTCCTTCTTCTGCGCACTTCATTTGGATTATCTGGAGAAGAAGTACTGGGAAACCAAATACAGCATCTCTTTTCCAAGGCTCAGACCTATTGAAACAGGTGCAAATGAAAAAAAATCATTTGCTTCTTTTATGACCGACCGGGAACTGGTGCAACTGATCTGTGCCTATCGGTTGTTCAAACCGGAAGCAGAGCTCTCGTTGAGCACCAGAGAACAGGAAAGTTTCCGTAACCATGTCATAAAGCTTGGGATAACAAGCATGAGTGCAGGTTCTAAAACAAATCCCGGCGGCTATTCACAGCCCTCCGAATCACTCGAACAGTTTGAAATTTCGGATGAACGATCCCCTTCTGAGATTGCAGACATGATCAAAGCCGGGGGATATGAAGTGGTGTGGAAAGATTGGGATAAAGCCTTGCACCTTCCTCAACCCGTTATCTGATTTAATCGGCATGAATATCCAGGAACAGGAACGTTACAAACGACAAACCATCCTCCCACAGATCGGGACAGAAGGTCAGATGAAATTCAAGCAAGCACGGGTATTGGTGGTCGGTGCAGGTGGATTGGGATGCCCTGTTCTTCAGTATCTCGTTGCGGCCGGTGTAGGGACCTTGGGAGTGATGGATTTTGACAAAGTTGACCGGAGTAACCTGCAAAGGCAGATTTTGTATGGAGAAGCGGATCTTGGAAAATCAAAAGCCGAATGTGCCGCTGCCCGGCTGAAAAGCATGAACCCTCATGCTCATATTCATTGTCATGATCAGGAACTGACCGCAGGAAATGCTCTGGATATCCTGAAAGCATATGATCTGATCGTAGATGGTTCGGATAATTTCCGGACCCGCTACCTGGTAAACGATGCCAGTGTTATTCTTGTAAAACCGGTAGTGTTCGGATCCATTTTTCAGTTTGAAGGGCAAATAAGTGTTTTTAATTATAAAGGAGGACCCACCTACCGTTGTCTTTATCCGGAATCTGGGGATGCCGGATCCTGTATGGAATCGGGGGTGCTTGGAGTGCTTCCCGGTACTGTCGGGTGCCTGATGGCAACAGAAGTTCTCAAAATAATTTCCGGATCCGGAGAAGTGCTCCGTGGAAAGCTCTTGGTTTATGATGCCCTGAAAAACTCGTTCAACTCCTTCTCCTTTAATGCCGTTGCGAAGAATCTGGAGCTAAAGTCTATCCTTCCTTTTCAGGATGAATGCGTATTGGAAATTCCTGAGATCAGTGCAGAGGAGCTGCGAGATAAATTCAAGAGTCAGGCAGCGATACAGTTAATTGACATCCGGGAAGAGCCGGAATATGCTTCTGGAACGATTGCAGATACTTTCATTCCTATGAGAACCTTATTGGATAACCTGAACCGCATTCCCAGAGATATTCCCGTTATCCTGCATTGTCAGAAAGGATCACGAAGCCGTTCCGCAGTAAAAATATTGCAGGAACAAGGTTACCGGAATGTCTGGAGCCTGAAAAAAGGAATAGAAGGATATTTGAATATTCTATAAACGCGAATCAGTGAAAGTTACGAATACTCTTCTTTCCTGTTTTGCAAAGTTCACGATTGTTGTCCTTTCTTTTCTGGTTCTTTCTCCTTTCTTCTCTCCTTTTTTGAATTCCGACAATGCGATTCACATCCTCATGGGATATGATTTTCAGCTCCCATCTGATTATTATTTTTGGGGCCAGGATCGATTAGGAAGTATTATCCCACTTCTGACCCATGTGCTCTACAAATTATTGCACGTCTCTCCAGCTCTACTCTCTTCGCTTGTGCTGTATGGTATAGTATTGATCTTTGTTCTGCTCTTGAGCAGGTTCATAGAAAAGCGCTGGTATAAGGTGCTTCTCTGTGTTCTCCTCTTTTTTCCGGCACACACCACCGATCATATGCTGAGGCTTGCACATCCTTATGCATCACAGTATGTGTTTATTCTACTTTCACTCACCTTCTTGTATTTGTTTCAGAAGGCGGTCAAAGAGAGGCTGGATATTAAGGCTGGTGTTCTACTGATGGGAGTATTTCTCTCTGGAATTATTGCGTTCTGGAGTTCGGAAGGAAGCGTCATCGCGATTCTTTCACTTATAGGAGCTGCAGCTATTCAGCTTCGGAAAGACCAAAGTATGATTGAGGCAGTCCGCAAATTTCCCCGAATGAAACTTGGGCTTTTCCTGTTGATTGGAGTATTCATGATTACTATGGGGGCCTGTTTTATCGGCTATGCAAAATCCAATAGCATGCGTGTGGCTTCCTATAATTCACACTGGATGGCCTCCTCTTCGGAAATGGAACAAGGAGTCAGATACTATTTGACTGCCTTTTACCACGGCTTATGCGGAAACGAAGGGATATTGATCTCCCTGCATAATATCTTCTTTCTTGCACTGATTCTATTCAGTATCCTCCTTCTTATCCAAAAGAGAAAAACAGCATTTGGTTTTATTCCGCTCTTTCTGTTATTCAATACCCTTGGAGGAGAAATGATGGTGATTATGTCGAAATGGGTTTGTCTGAACCATTACAATTTCTGGTACCAGACTTATCCTTATATATCATTGATTGCTTTGTTCGTGATACTTGGTGACCGCTGCAACGCACCCCGAATGAAGCAGTTATTTGCAGGATTGTTGATTTGCTATGCGCTCATAACTGTATCCTCTACAGCAACAGTCTACCTGACACAAAAAGATAAGGACCCCAATGAAAGAAGCCTGAAAGACCTGAAACCTCTCGCTCAGCTGGGACATTGCGGGATCATCGGAGATCAGTGGAATTCCTTTCT
>PLYR01000114.1 GCA_003153435.1 Bacteroidota bacterium | reverse complement strand
AAAAAGCCTGTAAGTCATAAACTTACAGGCTTTTTTGTGAATGATTCTCTAGTTATAAAAGCGTTTTCAGCTCAGATTTTAATTGATCGATTTGTCAATGTCTTTCCCAATCATTTTCCCCGCTTTTGCAAAACATTCAACGATCCTGGCAGCCGGATCGAAATCCATGCCGGACATATTCGATCCCATTACTTCTCCCATGGTCCATTTCTGTTTTACTTTCTTATGATCAGCGGTTTCCACAATCATAACCTCATAGTCACAAAAAGCCGGTTGTTTCGCGATTCCAATATTGTAACCTGGTTCAATAAAAGTAGTATGTAATATCAATGTATACTTCGCTCCTGTTTTACCTGCTCCCGCTGTAAGACCGGTGACTTGTTTATTGAGAAGCTCCTCAAATTTTGGTTGGTAATGCTTCTCCCGTCCACCTTTCCATAACTCTAACCAATGGTCCCCTTTTCCCGCTTCCTTTTTATTTCCTTCTTCCACTTTTTTGGCGGTATATTCATCTTCAGTCTGCCTTTCCTTCTTTCCAACTTTCAGGTCCGAATAATCGTATTCGATGTTCAGTTCTTTTTCGCCTTTGAGAAAAGAAAGATCTCTTCCTCCGGCTACACGAAATGAATTCAACCCTGTCATCATAAAGGCTGTTGCAACAAGTAATAGAGAGAGTTTTTTCATAATTGCTCGATATTAGGTTAGTTAATTAGATTTCAATGGAGGATCCAAACGGTAAGATACTAAATTAAAAAAGATACTTCACCCCTGCCCTATTCACCTAACAAAAAACCAATAGGCAGTTAATGATACCTTAATATTCGATATGTATTATTACGAGCTTATCATAGGAAACCTTCTCTGCATAGTCCTATGAGTTCTGGCACTAGTTGACGATTTTTCAGATTTAGCGAATAACATCTGTAAAAAATCCAATAAACTAATACCCATTAGTTTATAAGCTCACAAATTATGTAATCAAATTACAATATGAAAATATTAGATGATTTTCGATTCCCTTTCTTGAATCGCTTTCTTCCCTTTCTGTTTGTTTTTATGATTCCCGTCATCGTATATCTTCCATGTCTAAAGTTCGGACTAGTTGATTTTGACGACGATCAGCTAATTCTAAAGAATATGAATTTCTTGGGCAACCCTCATAATATTTTTCGTGCTTTTTTTACAAATGCTTTTATTGAAGCACCTAGTTCTTTCTATAGGCCAATACAAACTTTGTCTTATATGTTTGACATATTTCTGACCGGAGGAAAGACTATCTGGATTTATCATTTCTCGAATGTTTTGTACATAGGAGCAATTGCTGTATTACTGTATGCATCGCTGATTCAATTCAGAATACCCCGTCTTCTGGCTTTCTGGGGAGCAACGCTCTATTGTATACATCCACTCTTTGTTTCTTCAGTAGCGTGGATTCCGGCAAGAGGAGACCTTCAATTCACCTTTTTCACACTTCTTTCATTTCTTATGTTAACCTATTTCAAGGCGACGGAGAAAATCAAATATTTCGTTTTTCACTGTATTTCATTTTTACTGGCTTTGTTTTGCAAGGAGACAGCGGCAGTGCTCCCATTCTTATACTTGGCCTATTATCTTTCATTTGGCTCTTCCACGGATATTGCTAAAACGGTCAGGAATGGTTGTATTATTTATCTCCCTACCTGGGTATTCTGGTTTTGGATGCGATACATTGCAATAGGAGCAATTTCAAGGTCTACGGAGACTCTGTCTTTACAATCGACTCTTACCTCCTTACGTATACTACCAGAGTCACTTTCAAAATTCTTTCTCCCTTTCAACAATGCACCCATTCCTGGTTTTAGTGCTTTTAAAACAATTACCGGGATTATTGTCATTTGCATTCTCATTTTGTTGATGCGATATACTAAGGAAAGGCCTTGGAAAGAAAAATTATTCTGCATAAACTGGTTTCTACTCTTAATGGCTCCTGCCTTAGTCTATAAAAGCCAGCTTTTTGATTACTTGGATCACCGGTTTCTCTCACCAATGATCGGGGTCCTCCTCCTTATTTTATTTTTCATTTCCGGGAAATGGATAAAACATTTTCAAAGGCCCCTTCCGATTCTCGCATTTTCATCAATCTCAATCGTTTTCACTTGTTTGACTTATAATAAAGCCCAAGTTTATTCAGACCCTTACACATTTTATAATTCCGCGGTTTCACAGAATCCGAACTCCGCTATTGCCTCTAATAACCGTGGGCAATTACTGTTAAGTCAAGGGAAGCTGAAGGAAGCGACGAAAGATTTCAGTTGTGCATTACTTATCAAAAATGACTATGAAGATGCACTCGTTAATCGAGGAGTTGCTTATAACCGCCTTGGGATGGTAAATCAGGCCATTGCAGATCTTCGTGAAGCGATTCGTTTAAGCCCAGGTTATGCCGAAGCGTATAACAATCTCGGTGCATCATACTATTCACTCGGGGTGTTTGAAATGGCCATTAAATATTTTACGGCTGCCATTAAGATCAGGCCAGATTATGTCGATGCTATTTATAACAGAGCTTTGTCTTATGATTCAATGGGGCTATTTGACAAAGAAATTTCGGATGGCACCAAGCTTATTGAATTGCGGCCTGCTTATGCAGAAGCCTATATTACCCGTGGAATAGGTTACCTCCGTATCGAGGCAAACAACAAGGCTTGCCTGGACTTCTCAAAAGCAGCAAATCTTGGGAATGCTTCCGCGAAACAATTACTTTTCAAATATTGTGGAACGGGCGCCAGCGTATTACCTTAAAAAAAACTAGGTAATGGATTCGATTATTACATTTTAACAAGCTTACGAGTCGTGGTATACACGCCATCAATAGTACAATTAACGAAATACACACCACGGGGAAGAGAAGAAATATCTATTCTTTCCGATCTGCTATCCGTTATGAGGCCCAGCTCTTGATGCAAGACCAGCTTCCCGGTCACATCATATATATTGTAGAAATTAGAATTGCTTTTGCCCAATGATGTTATTACCAGAAGCACCTCGTCTCTAGCTGGATTTGGATATACCTCAACCGCTGTCATACCAGGATTCAGGATTTCGGTAGTATTGGTGATGAGTCCAGAATCGAAGATTAACCCCGTCCCCAGGTTTTCATGATTGTTTGGGTTCGGATCTGTGTTGGGATTTGAGTAAACATATCTTTCAACCGTTCCTCCTGGTGTTTCAAGCTGAACATTGATGTGAAAAGTGAGTCTTCCATCTGTGGTGAGTTGCAGAATCAACACATTGTTCGAGGTATCTGCCCCCACGGATCCATTCAAAGAAGACCATCCACCATTAGAGGTAGAATCGATATTTCCAAACTGGCTTACCGCATCAAACACTCCTCCGGTAGGATCAGGTCCGATAAAGGTAACTGCTTGCGGGGTTCCGGCAACCATCCCATCTTCTGAAGAAATTGCGATTCCGGCTGATGGATCATTATTTTTCAGAATTCCGTCTGTGTTTCCAATAGATCCATTTGTATCATTAGGTTTCGGGACTGCGATTTGCCCGGACGCAGCAGCTCCTACTGAAAACCAGGAATCGAGCATAACTGTGTTTTTTTTCATTTGAGCAGTGGTAATTCCATTCGGAGTAGTAGCACCCCGATCCTGATTGTTAAAGAAACTTGTTGTTGTTGAAATATTTAACGGATGAGCTGTGTTTCCATAGGCCAATGTAAATTTATATCCCGCCTTCATATCTACCCACACCCGATAGGTCACTGAGCCCACAGGTAAGGTTCCACCTGTAGCGTTTTGAGCCGTATCGGAAACAGTAGAAACATAAAATTTCTCGACCCAGACCTGTTCAAGACCCGTTTGAGATTTTCCAAGAATGCTTAGTGTAATAAAACACAATAAAATAGCTGTCTTTTTCATGATTAGGATATTTGATATAGATAAGATTGATTATTTATTCGCTAATTTTTTACTACCTTTTTTGTGGCACAAAATCCATTTATTTCTGCAGTAAGCAGATACATTCCCACAGGAAAGTTGGAGAGGTCTATCGATTCCATTCTTACTCCTGATATATATCCAAGGTCTTTATGAATAATGCTCCTTCCGCTAAGGTCAAGTAGGGTGTAACTGTTATTTGTACTTCCAACATCAGAAGTAGCCAGCTCCAGCATTAATATCTGGTTTGCAGGATTCGGGAAAACATTCATAGCAGTAAATGTCTCTGGTACATTGTGAATACCGGCATGTATTGATGAAGAGGTATACGAAAGATCTGGATACAGAAAAGCATGCTTTTGGGAACTGTCGAGATTATCAGGCACATAAATCTCTATGCCACCTGAAGGAGTCCCGATTTGAACCATAAACTTGAATGAAAATATTCCAGTGGTAGTAAATTGTCCAATTAATACGCGATTAGCTGTGTCAGGACCTATGGTTCCCGGCAAACAGCACCATGCACCGCTTGTATCAACGATCAACCCACCTTGTTGACTTGTGGCATCCAGAATACTAAGTTCATTGTTCATTCCTCCGATGATCGTTACCGACCCCGGAGTTCCTGAAATCATTCCATCTTCCGTTTTAACCGCGACTCCACACGAGGTATCGGCATTTTGAAGAATTCCGGCAGGAATGACGATTGAACCATCCGTATCATACTTTTTAGGAACACCTGCTTTTCCCGTAGCTGCTGCACCTACAGAAACCCAGGAATCAAGCATTACAGTGTTTTTTTTATCATTAATGACCGATATGCCATCCGGAATTATGGCACCCCGGTCTTCATTATTAAAGAAAGTCGTGCTGGTAGAAATTATTAGAGGATTGTGAGCATTCCCCCAAGCCATCTCAAATTTATAGCCCGGTGTCATTTGCACATAAACCCTGTAGGTAACAGAACCAACTGGCAATAGGCCTATGCTGGCTGCAGAATCTGCTGCATTGGAAATATAATATTTTTCCACCATTACATTTCTCAAATTAAGCTGTGCAATGCTAATATGAGTGCACACTAAAATGGAAAAGAGAAGAATGAATGTTTTAAGTGTCAGGAGTTTGCTCATCTAGGTGTTGTTAACTAATTGTATTATATTTAAAACCCGTCAAATATATTTCTTTTGGTATATACTTTAATAAAGTTGATATTATTATTTCGTAAAATCAAGAGCGCATGGAATCTGAAGCGATTAAAACAATAAGACCTCCCCTCCAATTGAGGGAAGGCCTTATTATTTCAGACTAGAAAGAAACACTTAGCTTATTTATTATAAATCACTACTTTCTTGACACTCACAAAAGAGCCGTTATATACTTTAAGGAGGTAGATTCCATTAGCTAACTCCCCGGTATTAATTCTCTGGGTTGAGTTCGCGCCTGCATCTTCTAAAGTATAAACTACACGGCCATCAACATCTGTCATTTGAATAGTAGCTTTTTCAGCTAATTCAATATTAAGAGTTGAGCTAGCAGGATTCGGGTAAACCCTTACTACGGCCTCACCGGTAAGCGTAGCCACATTCAGAGGACCATCAATGATTGTGATACCTGATGGAACTCCATCCAGATAACCTTTCACTGAATTGATATCAGCATCCGAAAATGGTTTCAGAACGGTAAACTGAAGGTTTGCAATTACCTGACCTGGGGTGTAGTTTGTTACACTTGAGGAAGTAAAGCGCAGGGTGTTGTCGGAAGGATTGAAGAAAGCATCATCCGAAACGCCTGGAACATATGCTATTGCAGTATCAAATTTAACAATTGTTGGATCTACCTGGAATGAAAAATCAAGCGCATTGATGGCTGTGTCAGAACTAAAGAATATTGGCAAAGTCATCTTGTTTCCGGTAACCACCGATTTAGAAAGATCAAAGATAATTTTGTCTTTCGAAGTAATGGCAACCGGAGCTTTGAGTAAGCCATCAGCAGGAATAGATTTGTAATTACCGTCCACATCGCCAATCATGATTCCCTGGTATACATCAGAAGAGAACAAAGGGCATACACTTCCGGTTACAGGCACAGGCAGGCAGAAAGGGACATGAGGAACTCTGTGTTTAGAGTAGCCACTTCCATCATCATTAGGGAAAGTCGATGATTTCTGGTAAGCAGCACTTGCAGTAAGGGTATTGTCTACAAAAAGCCAATCTTTAGAAAGCTGACCATTTGACACTCCCTGGTTATTGTAGTTCCATGCTTGCTTATACTCTCCGATTCTCAAAACAGATCGTTGACTTTCCTGAGAAAGGTCACCTGCACTAACAGTTCCATCCAGATTTACATCTTCTGCAATAATCTGGTAGATACTTGGAGTAAAGGTAGGATCATTAAGAAGCGTTTTCTGGATCAAAAGAGCATCTGCACCGTTTATGACGGGAAGTACATCCGTAGTATTCAATACATCCCGGTCAATATCCACATCCGGACCTTTGGTAATGATGTAAATGAACTTACCGGCGGTATCAGGTTGAACAGCAGGGCCCACTTTTGAACTGCAGGAGGTGTTGTTCCCGAATATATTCGTAATCAGGTATTGACCTGGGTTTGCGACATTGTAACGGATCGGACTATTGTCAGCCCAGAAGTCCAAGGTCCCATGAAAGCTACTGTCTTTATAGCTGATATAGGTACCATTGCTGCAAAGCTGTGTTTTCACAGAGGAGAAATAGCTTTCCTGAAGACTTGGGACTGTAAACAAAGCTGTGTCAACAGATCTGAAGCCGGCAGCGCGGGTAAATTCAGCGCAGAACACTTTTCCTTTTCCATTGAAACCAGCATTGCTTGGAGCGTTTGAATTCAGGAAGATGGTGAGCGTTATATTGGCTGCAACTGTATCAATGCTGTTAGCTTGTGAGGCATAAGAAGCATTTATCAGGTCTCCCTGAATAGTTACATTACCGGTTGGTTTAACTTTGCTCTTATCATAGTGCATAACCACATCATAACCGATCACGTTCTTAACCGAATCAACGGCTGCAACCGGGATGCAAAAGGTGTTTACACCACAGGTCCCTCTTTCATTGACAACGGTATAAGGCAATGCATTCGGATCCGCAATAGTAATGTCCACGATTGCAGAAGTAGTAGAAGCTCCGCGGTTGTCTGTAGCAAGAGCAGTCAGTTTAGCATCTCCGATGACACTGGTCCAGTTGATTTGATATGGTGAAGTCGTAACGGTTCCGATCGAAACTCCATTCACAAAGAACTGAACGGAAGTGATCGACCCTCCGGCATTTGGATCAGCAGCGGTGGCTGTGATGTTCACAACAGCTGGTGCAGTATAAATAGCACCATTGGCAGGAGCGGTGATACTAACAGTTGGAGGAACAACAGCATTAACCTTTATATTAACAGGGGCAGAAGTGGAAGTAAGCCCTTTGTTGTTTTTTGCCAGAGCGGTGAGTATGTGATTACCGAGAGTGCTTGTCCAGTTATAGTGATAAGGGGACACGCTATCCGTATTAACAAGTACCCCATCTACAAAGAATTGAACAAAGGACACTGTTCCGGTAGCATTAGAGTCTGCTGCAGTTGCCTGAATATTAACCACATCACCAGCTATGAAATTAGCATTATTAACGGGTGAGGTAATACTAACCGAAGGATGCTTAAGCGCGCCGACAGTAATTGTAACTGGCGCCGATACTGCGCTTTTCAAACCGGTATTATCGGTTGCCTGAACAGTAAGTGTATGCGTTCCTGCAACACTGGTATAATTCTTTATATAAGGTGGGGTAGTTACACTACCTATAGAAACACCGTCAACAAAGAATTGAACAGAAGCAATGGTTCCGGTTGAGGAAGCTGCGGTCGCGGCAATTGCAACCACATCTCCGGTTACATAATTGGAATTGTTTGCTGGAGCAGTGATGCTGGCAGTTGGAGGGACAGGGGGAACAAACATCAGGCTAGGCATCAGAACTTCAGCACCGGTAGCGTTTCTTGGAACGTATTGTATCGTTCCTCCTGAAGGAGTACCAATCTGAATATTGAGTTCATATCCTAGAACACCTGTAGTTGTAAACTGACCAATCAATACTGTATTGGTAGTGTCAGCACCAACAGATCCGTTGAGAGAGGCCCATGCGCCATTAGTTGTGGTAAAATTATTACCAAACTGACTACTGGCATCGAACACTCCTGCTGTCGGGTCAAAACCTACGAAGGTGACTGACTGAGGCGAGCCCGTTACCATTCCATCTTCGGTTTTGATTGGAGTACCTGCACTTGCATCGGTATTCTGTAAGATCCCGGTGGAAAGAAGCAGCGAACCATCTGTATCCTGTGGCTTAGGCACACCCATTTTACCGGTGGCCGTGGCTCCAACTGAAAACCAGGAGTCAATCATTACAGAATTTTTAATGGTGTTTGCTACTGAAATTGAATTCGGGCTGGTTGAACCCCTGTCTTCATTATTGAAAAATGAGGTGGTGGTAGAAATACTCAAGGTATGAGTAGGGCTTCCAAAAGCTTCCTGAAATTTATACCCCGGGGCCATTTTCACGAAGAAGCGCCAGGTTACAGAACCTTTTGGCAGTAGCCCTATGCTCCCTACAGAATCCGCTGCATTGGAAACATAGTATTTTTCAATTATCAGCTTTTGCAACCCTTGAGAGCGGCCGAAAAGTGATAATAATATAAGGCTTGCGCCTAGAAATATTTTTTTCATGTTTGTTTTTTTAAAATTGTAAGATTTAATGCTTGTTGAATAAATCATACTAGTTATCCTTCTGACCGAATTTTCCGATGAAGATGGAGAAGTCGTTAATATCAGTAACTCCATCATCGTTCAGGTCAGTTGGGTTAACACGCGCCTGGGTTTGCATGGAAAGCGACATTAAACCATAATTCGACAACCAGGTTCCATTCTGATCATTTGCATCGAAAGCTCCTTTATAGTTAACGATGGTAAAAAATCCATCGACAGGAGGAGTACTTGCTGAAACCAAATTAGTAACGGGAGTAGCATAATAAGCATCTGTAAATCCATTGTTGGATCCATTAAACTTCCAGTCGTCATCAATACCATTAATGGAATGAACGATCTGATTGCGATCTGTAGTCAGAAACTGAACGGTATCATTATGAGTAGGCAAACCTACAAACTGTGATTGACCGGTAGCGGTTGTGGTTTGGAAAATGGTTATTCCCCCTGCACCGGTAAAGTCTTTTTTGTACTTACCTACAGCCTGACCATAAGCTGGGCCATTTCCGATAAGTGCTCCACGGGTAAAGCCATAATGCTTTCCGTCGTTTGGCACAACAAATACATTGTCTTGTATAACCAATGCATTCTTGGTAGCAAAACCTCCGTTGGCAGTTAAATAAGGGTCTGTAGCATCGTTGGTCCACTGATCATAGCCATCACCTTTTAAAGTAGTATTGGAACGCACTTCAGCCAGGTGAAGACCAGACCGGAAATTCACAAATATTGAATTTCGAACAGAGCCACCGGCCATTTCCTTAGCCTGAATACCTGCAGGACCTGTATTATCAAGCTCGCCATGGATACGGCCGTTTGACATAAAGGTGGCATTCCAGATACTAGGGTTAGATTGAAATGGGAATCCAGCCTGAGTTGCTCCGAATTGGTCATCAGCATCAGCTTCCACTCCGTTATCAGAAGAATGAAGATCCCCACTGTTCAGGGAGTCGGCTGCAATAGCAAACAAGAACTGTGCTCTGCCGCGGTATCCAATGTCATAATCAAATTTATCATCATCCCCGAAATAGCCGGACATGTATTTGACACTTACTGTACCTCCAAAATATTCAAAATCATCATCTCCTGAAGCAACAACTTCCACATGGTTAATCGTTGTACCATCACCAATGGAACTCATTGTCATTCCGTTGATTTCATTTCCTTTAGCCAAACCACCTACAATAGCACCTGGGTGCCTGATTGAGAGGTAGGTTACCACCCCGGAATTATCATGATCATTCGGAGTAGTAAATCCATTAGGATCAGCTGCATTCGTTCCGAAAGTGTTTCCAACACTTGGGGAGGTAAAGAAACCTTCTCCATGCCCTTCACCATTCAGGCCATTTCCCAACGGATAGGCTCCGTTCGGGTAGGTAGCCGTGGTAGAACCGGGAGGGACTGTATTCACCGGATCTCTCAAATTGTTTTGTGCAAGTCCAAATAAGACCAGCCCACCCCACTGCGATACATTGGAAATAGAGTAAGTACCATCCAGGTTATCATTGGATGTCGTCATTACAATATTGCAATCTGCAGTTCCATTCGCGAAGATCTGGGCTCCTCTTTCAATGATTAATGTGGCCGCATTATCAGGTGTTGGTGTATAGATCCCCTGAATCAGGGTTCCCGGATCAATAGTGATACTAAAAGGAGCCGGAACGTATACTTTATTCGTAATGGTATAAATCTTATCACAAGTCAGGTGTATGTTACCGGTGAATTCGGTAATTCCTCTGGCTGTGGTAACCGGAAATGCTGTTGCAATATCAACAGTGGTTCTGCTGGGAACAGAAGGGCATCCACATTTAGAGCCCAGGTTCTGCTGGTTGGCTTGGGAGAAGCCGGCAGAAACGGCACCTACGGTCAGTATGGCCATAGTTGCTAGACGAGATAAATTTTTCATTTTTTTCATTTTTTAGTCTTTTGTTTAAATTTTTCTTGATTGGAAGATGTTTGTTTTCTGTTTCGTATTAATTGTTTTTGAGGTTTGACACTTGCTTAGCATTTTGATAAGCGGTGCAAATATCACTATGCAAAGAGATTTTGGTGGCTTTTAATAATTATCAAAAAATTAATGATATGTAACTTTAGTATATATTAGATGTTACTTATATAATACTCAATATATTATACAATACTTTTTCCCATATCTCACGACTATGATGGGGGAAAAGGCGCCAATTAATGAAAAAGTAACATGGGTTTAACCTAATTAATTCCATTTATTATGACTTTCGCAAAGTATTTCTTATTTAATACTTATTAAACAACAAATCAAATGAAAAAACTATTAGTCATGAAATTCCCCTCCTTCATTTTACTTCTTTTCCTTTTTACAACAGGAACATCGCCACTTCTATCCCAGAATAATCAAATCAAACCAAAGACCTCGGAGACCAATCCTTTAACAGATGCCGATCGTCATGCATTAGAAAATATTATCATAGAGAAATATTACGTAGCCGATTCAATCGATTATAATCATGACTCTATTCACGGAATTCTGGATAAGGGTTCGGTGACCTACCGTATTTATGTTGATTTGAAACCGGACTATTGGTTACAGATGGTTTATGGTTCCCAAAAGCACCCGTTAACAATAAAGACGAGTACACGGTTCTATAACAGTGATCTTGGGGGATACATTGGTTATAATTTGAATGTCCACAAGCTTGAAGTCGGCAACACACTGCTCGACTCTTATATTACACTCAATTCGGCTTCAAATCTGTTTGCAGGGGTATTGCTTTCCGAGGATCCTGATGGATCTGTCCTTGAACGCCGAAAAGCTTTTTCAAGCAGAGATGGGTTGACCAATGGGAATCTTCCTCAGATAAGGCCTTTTAATCTGGATTTGAACTTCTTCAATAATGATTCAACTGCCAGGATATTCACAACCTCCAATGGAGGCTGGACCGGGTTCAGTGGTGTAAAGGCAGGTGCCAAAGGTCCAACCCAGGAAAATAGAATTCTGATTGCCCAACTTACTACAAATGGGGTGTTGTCCTTTGATCTGAATATACAGGTTGCAACACCTTCTGGAAGCTACCTGAAGTTTGTATCAAAGGATGCTTCGGAAGAGAATGAAATAAAGTTCGATGGATTGAGCTTTAATCCCTGAATTCAAAATAATCTTTTATCGATTCATAACCCAGGTCCATGAAACAACTTCTTCTCACCTGTTTATTCTCCGTTCTTCTACTTTCAACACTCTCCGGACAAGGAACTATTCGGGGTAAGGTTTCCGATTTAAATGGAGAGGCGTTGATCGGTGTGGTCCTCTCCATTCAACCAAATGTTGGGCTGGGAACTGTAACCGACCTCAATGGCAGTTATTCTCTCCCGATTCCAGACTCGATGAGTCATAAAATGCTGGTTCAATTCATCGGATACAAACCCCAGGAAGAGCAGATCAGAGTGATAAAAGGCGAAGTGATATTGAGAAATTTCATTCTCAGGCCGGCATCCGATACATTGCATACGGTCGAAATCACGGCCAAAGCTTCTAAAGCCAGCAACATCTATATGGAGAAGATGAAGATGAATTCCGCCACATCAATCGACTACATATCTGCCGAAACGATGAAAAAGACGGGTGATGCTAATGTATTTACTGCCATTACACGCGTTTCCGGAGTTTCAACAAACGGGGCTTTTATTACTGTCCGTGGAATTGGTGACAGATACATAAAAACGTCCATAAATGATATGCGGATTCCAACACTCGACCCTTTCACAAACAATATCAAACTGGATATGATACCTGCCAGTTTGATTGATAATGTAATCATCACGAAAACAGCCAGCCCGGAGCTTCCGGGCGATTGGGCGGGAGCATATATCAATGTGGTAACGAAGGACTACCCTGAAAAATTAACAATCACTCTGGAAAGTTCAGTTGGGTATAATGCCCAAACTTCATTTAAGAATGTAGTAAGCACAGAAAAAAGCTCAACCGATTGGCTGGGATATGATAATGGGTTGCGCAACCACCCCATGAATAACTATTCTCCTACAAATTTCAGCCCCACTACCTATGATGAGTTTGTTGCTTTGGGACTTGGAAACTACTATAAGACACTCGGTGTTACCCATTCCTGGCGTCCTACGGATCAAGCTGCTAACACTTTACTTGCTTTAGGCCTCGTTCAGTTGGGTTTTTTGGATAAGTCACAAATTAATAATCCATCCGCCATAGCTGCTGCAAATACAAAATATAATCTGAGTGGAGAACGAGGCGAAGCATTTAACAGAATGAATGCCTCTGCCATTGCCTGGAATAAATCATTTCCAGACAACTGGAGAACAAAGGAAGTCAAAGCTCCTTTAAACTTTAGTCAGAACATAAGCATTGGAAACCAGGTGCTTCTTTTCGGGAAGCCCCTAGGCATAGAGGCAGGGTTCCGTTATGGAAGTTATGTGCAGTTCGATCCTAATTCTACAACAAACAGAATAAATACAATAGCCGGTCCCAGTGGCTCCCTTTCCACTTACAATACCATTAATCAACAGATAACAAAGGAAACAAACGGGTGGAGCGGGCTACTGGGACTGGCCTATAGATATCATTCAAATCACAGCATCTCTCTATTATTCATGCCCAATATGACCGGAGTTAATAATGCAAGTAATGGTGAATATCAAAATAATTTCAGTCAAATAGCGGAGAAACAGTTCTACGAATCCAGAAAACAGTTCATCTACCAATTGAAATCCGAACATTATGTACCCGTCCTTAAAATGAAGATAGAAGGTATAGCTTCCTATACTGCAGGTCGCAGCACAGCTCCTGATTTTAAAGAACTTGATGTTCCTTATGCGAATGGCGTAATTGGGGTAAACAGTGATATTGGAGCATTAAGCGTAGACAGATATTATCGATACCTCCGGGAAAACATTTTTGATTCACGCCTTAATTTTGAAATTCCACTTCCCGGCGATGCAAAGACAAACTATATAAGGAAGATAAAGTTTGGAGGCTCTTATCAACATACAGACCGGAGACAGGATCAGTACGATGCGAATATGAACAGCGGAATCGGTGCAGACCAGGTTGCATTGCTGGAGCCAAATTCAGATCCATTCAGTCTTCAAAAATTCAATCCGATTTCCGCAATGGTTTCTGGTGTAAATACAAGTATTCTACCGCGGTATTATTTGCTCTATGACCTGCCAACGGATCATACATTCGGGTATACAAATCTAACGGCTGGTTATTTAATGGTGGATTATACACTCTTTCCGAAATTACGCATCTCTGGAGGCGCAAGGCTGGAAAAAATAAATATGTATACCGATGCCGTCCTTTATGATTCCCTCCACATCCCCATTGGCGATCCGAGAAGACACATTGATCAATTTCTCCCCTTTAATCCGGGACAACTCAATGAGCTTGATATTCTCCCAAGCTTCAGTTTAATTTATAAAATAAAGAATGTGGAGTCAGCCCCATTCAATCTCCGACTAAATTTCAGTCAGACTGTTGCCAGGCCCAGCCTGAGGGAATTATCTGGTATTTCAGTTCAGGACTTTGAACTTGGAGCTTCTGTTACCGGAAACCCTAACCTCCAAAGTGTGCATATTAATAATTACGATATGAGATTGGAGTTTAATTTTCCTTCAGGAGATAACATCTCCATTAGCGGGTTTTATAAGGAATTCAAAAATCACATCGAACTTACCTACGAAGACGGACTCAGCGGATACTTTTGGATCAATAATCCGAACCTCTCTTTTGTTAAAGGTATTGAACTGGAAGGCAGAAAATATTTGACCAAACATTTCGAATTCCTTTCCAATATGACATTCGCGAACTCCCACAGCACCTTTAACCAGGCATTAACTTTAAACGGTCATTCAGCGGTTGATGTTGGAACCATATCCCACTCAATGTTCGGACAAGCACCCTATGTCATAAATGCAATATTATCTTACCACTCAGACAGACTGGGATTGATTCTAGCCATTTGTTATAATATCCAGGGACCGAGACTTGTAATTGACGGGAACAGGGTTATACCCGATGTTTATGAACTTCCCCGTCACCTGCTGGATTTTAAAATCACCAAAAATTTGGGAAATCATTTCACAGTGAGTCTTAAAGTGAATAATATATTAAATGCCCCTTCCATTCGATCATTCAAAATCTCCGAAAGTTACCCGGTGATTTATGACCGGTTTAGCTATGGTACCAATTACATATTAAGTCTTTTATACAAAATATAGCTTCATCTGTTTTGAAATGAAACTAAGCTGCTCTTTGTTTTTGTCTCTCCTGTCTGTTGCTTTGCTGGCTCAAGGCACTGTCAAGGGTAAGGTCTCTGGCATTAATGGGGAGCCCTTAATCGGTGCAGCTATAGTATTTAAATCAAATCCGGAAATTGGGACCCTGACAGACTTCAACGGTAACTATATACTCCAAATAGCCGACTCCACTGCTCAAAAGCTTACCGTTTCTTACATCGGCTATAAACCAAAAGAAGAAACCCTTCATCTGAAAAATGGAGCAACTCTTATCCGGAATTTCGTTCTCACCCTGCTCTCCGACTCCATTCATGAAGTGGAAATTTCTGCGAAGGCCCAGATGGATAAGGATTATTATATGGATTCGTTTAAACAACATGCGGCCACCTCCATCGATTTCGTTTCCGGTGAAACCATGAAAAAAAACGGAGATATGGATATTGCTTCAGCTGTTGCGAGTATTTCGGGAGTAGCTACCAATGGAAACTACATCAATGTCAGAGGGATGGGCGACCGCTATATCAAGACTACCATCAATGGCTCTGTCATTCCTACTCTCGATCCGTTCACCAACAACATTTCTATGGATCTTTTTTCCACCAATATTGTAAACAATGTAATCATCACCAAAACTGCAAGTCCCGATTTGAATGCCGATTGGGCAGGTGCTTATCTCTCCATCAATACAAAAAAACC
>PLYR01000074.1 GCA_003153435.1 Bacteroidota bacterium | reverse complement strand
GTATGATTGGACTTATTGGAAGCGCTGATGGCCTTTTTGTTATTTAAGAGGGCCTCTGCGATCAGGAGGTCTTTAGGGGTGGTTATCTTGATATTATCAGGGTTTCCATCAATAAGATGAATTTTAACACCTATGGCTTCCACCACAGAAGCATCATCGGTAAAGGTAAACTTGTAATCATGCTCATAAGCTTTGAGTATGATTTCTGTTTGAAAGCATTGAGGAGTCTGAATGGAACAATATTTAGTCCGGTCCACCGCAATGCTAAGTCCGGAATCAATTTGCCGGATGGAATCCTGCATAGGAATGGCAGGAACCGCATTTCCATACATCTCCGCTGCTTTGTAGGCAGTCTGAATAGTTTTGATACTCACGAGCGGTCTTGCCGCATCATGTATGGATACCAGTCCAGGTTCATTTATTAGTTGCAGTCCATTCTTGACAGAATGAAACCTGGTTTCTCCACTTTCCGCAAGTTGATGAGGAAGAATAAAATCATTCTTCACGCAGAGTTCTTTCCAAAACTCATACTGATCAGACCTTAATACTACAATGATATCAATAGAAGGGTCTGCATCTATAAATTTTCCGATGGTATGCATGAGCACAGGCTTGCCATCGAGGAGCATAAATTGTTTGGGAATAGGCGTGTTCATGCGGGTTCCGCTTCCTCCTCCAACAATAATGGCGTATTTTTTCAATGCCTTCTAAATTTGATGTAAAAGTAAAATCCCGAAAGACTCTTTGAAGATGTCATTCCGGGATTTTATCATTGTGTTTTCAACAGAACTAGAACTCAGAGAATGAGCATGGCATCGCCATAGCTGTAAAACCGATACTTATCCTTGATGGCTTCTTTATAGGCTTTCATCACCAGATCATATCCACCGAAAGCGGCCACCTGCATAAGAAGTGTTGATTCGGGCATGTGGAAATTCGTGATCATGCAATTGGCAACACTGAATTCGTAAGGAGGAAAGATGAACTTATTAGTCCAGCCGCTATAAGGCTTCAGAAGCCCTTCAACAGAAACAGAAGTTTCAATTGCACGCATAGTGGTGGTTCCTATTGCGCAGATCTTGCGTTTTTCGGCTTTTCCCTGATTTACGATGTTCACACATTTTTCAGTAATGATGACTTCTTCCGAATCCATCTTGTGCTTGGTAAGGTCTTCCACTTCCACAGGCCGGAAACTTCCGAGGCCGGTATGAAGAGTCAGGTTTGCAAACCTTACGCCTTTAATTTCAAGTTTCTTCAACAGCTGCTTGCTGAAGTGCAAACCGGCTGTAGGTGCAGCAACTGCTCCTTCAACTTCGGCATATACCGTTTGATAACGCTCAGCATCTTCAGGAACGACACTGCGTTTAATGTATTTTGGAAGAGGTGTTTGCCCCAGGGTTTCAATGGTCTTTTTAAATTCCTCATAAGGTCCGTCAAAGAGGAAACGAAGGGTCCTTCCACGGGAGGTAGTATTGTCAATGACTTCAGCAACAAGCATATCGTCATCTCCGAAGTAAAGTTTGTTTCCGATCCGGATCTTCCGTGCCGGATCCACAAGCACATCCCAGAGACGGCTGTCGCGGTTTAGTTCACGGAGCAGGAATACTTCAATTTTGGCACCGGTCTTTTCCTTGTTTCCGTACAGACGGGCAGGAAATACTTTGGTGTTATTCAGGATCATTACATCATGGTCTTCGAAGTAATTGAGCACATCTTTGAACTTTTTGTGTTCAATTTTGCCGGTCTTCCGGTGAAGGACCATCAGTTTTGCTTCGTCACGGGTTTTAGCCGGGTGTTCAGCGAGTAACTCTTTCGGTAGATTGAACTTGAATGCGGATAGTTTCATAAATCTTACGGGATTTTATTAACAGTTTAATAATAGGGGGCGCAAATATACAGCCTAAGGGGGCGAAAGTCAAGTTTATCTGTTTATATCCTGAAATTAGAGCTCCGAAGCGGATTCTGCGGGTTTTCCCCCGCATAACATTTCGAACTCACTTAAACGGAGTGCATTTTGAAGGGTAAATTCACCTATGCGAGTCCGACAAAGGGCTGTGAGGTGTGCTCCGCTTTCCAGCTTCAGACCGAAGTCACGTGCCAGTGAACGGATATAGGTGCCTTTGCTGCATACCAGACGGAAATGGACCTGTGGAAGCTGGATTCCGGTAATTTCAAACTCAGAGATGGTAATTTCCCGGGGTGGGATATCGGCAGTCTTTCCTTTTCGGGCCATTTTATAGGCTCTTTTTCCGTTCACTTTCAAGGCAGAAAACATGGGTGGAATTTGTTCCTGAAGCCCGGTGAAACTGATGGCTGCTTCCAGAATCATGGCTTCAGTGATATGCTCTACCGGATAATGTGCATCCGCTTCTTTCTCCAAATCAAAACTCGCAGTGGTGGAGCCTAGCATAAATGTTCCTGTATATTCTTTCTCCTGGCCTTGGTACTTGTCAAGATTTTTGGTCTCCTTCCCGGTGCAGATGATAAGTAAGCCTGTGGCCAGTGGGTCTAAGGTGCCGGCATGTCCTACTTTGATATTAGCCCGGGGTTCTCCGACTGCCTGTGCTTCTCGGAGTTTTTTCCGTACAAGGATCTTGATCTTGTTTACGGCATCATAGGAAGTCCAATGATAGGGTTTATCAATGAGCAGGATTTCGCCCTTAGGAAAATCAAAAACACGTTTCATGCAGTGGTCAGGACAGAGTCAAGCCGGTATTAATGGCATAGATCAGGAATAAAATTCCGAGCACGATACGATAGTACCCGAAATGTTTAAACCCGTATTTAGTAAGGAAAGCAACAAACCCTTTTACAGCGAATATGGCCACCAGAAATGCAACAGATCCACCGATAAGCAAGATCGTAAGGTCGCTCCTGTGGATGGAGCTGTGGTTCTTGAAGAGATCATATCCGGAAGCTGCAAACATTGTTGGGATTGCAAGAAGGAAGGAAAACTCAGCGGCTTGTTTACGGTCAAAACCTTGTGAAACGCCACCCAGAATAGTGGCAGCAGAGCGGGAGACGCCTGGAATCATAGAGAGACACTGAATACATCCTATTTTGAATGCTCCTCCAATGGTAATACTTTCTGGATTTGGGAAAGAAGATCGTTTACGCTCAGACCATTTATCGAGTATAATCAGCACAATTCCGCCGACAATCAGAGAAGTACTTACAACATAAGGGTTGAAGAGATAGGATTTAATAGCTTTATAAGCGAGTATACCAACGATGCCCGTAGGAAGAAATGCTACGAAGAGCTTGATGTAAATATCCACACTAACAAAGAAGCGTTTGATATATAAGGCCAGAACGGCAAGGATAGCACCCAACTGAATCACAATTTCGAAAGTCTTGGCGAATTCTTTATCACTCAACTTCATGAATGAATCGGCAAGGATCATGTGCCCGGTAGAGGATATGGGGAGGAACTCGGTTAAGCCTTCTACAATCCCCAGGATAATAGCCTGAATTATATTCATGCTTCAGCCTTAGGGCGTTTCATGATTCCCCAAAGCACAACTATGTAGCCAATCAGGATGAGAATCGGTGCTACGGTAATTCGACGGGTGCTGAAAATTTCCGGATTGAATTTGGTTGGATCTTCGGAACCACCACCACTCATCAGCATAAAGCCAATGATTACCAAGACAACACCTCCGATGAGGAACATGTAGTTTTCTTTACCAAATGCAAATCCTTCTTTTTTCTCGTTACTCATGATTTCAAATTTAGAAATACAGTTCGCTGGTTCTTATCCGGAGGTATTTACGTACTGCAAACCAAGTACAGATAAATCCAATCAAAATTCCTAAAAATACCAATGCGCCGGACATGATTCCCAATAAATTTATGTCGAGCAGGGACTTGACGTCTTCCGGATAGTTTCTCTGAAGAAGATAAAAAATACCCAGGAGCATCACGAGTGAAATAAGTGCCCCATATATTCCCTGGATCATACCGGATAAGAGGAAGGGCTTTCGGATGAACCCCTGTGTGGCCCCCACCAATTGCATCGTTCGGATCAGGAAGCGTTTAGAGTAGATCGCAAGTCGTATAGTATTGTTTATCAGTGCAATGGCAATAAAAAGCAGGAGACCGATAAAGGCCAGGAAAACGAGACTGATCTTGCCAAGGTTATCATTGATCATATTGACATGCGATTCGGTGTACTCCACACTCTCTACCAAGGGCTTATGAGACAGAAGTTCTTTCTTTATCCAGTTGATACTGTCATTATTTGCGTAAGATGCTTTAAGAAAGATATCGATAGAAGAGGGGAGAGGGTTGTAGCCGATGGAATTGACAAAATCCTCTCCCAGTTCCTTTTGAAAATGATCAGCCGCCTCTTTAGCTGAGGTGTAGGTAGTGGATCGGACATAGTTTGAAGCATCAATACTCTGCTGGAGGGCATGCACATCTGTTTCTTTTGAGTCTGCATTCAGATAGACTGAGATTCGGATATTTTCTTTTACATGATCGGAGATTTTTTTGGCGCTGAGAACCACCATACCGAGTAGTCCCAGCATAAAAAGCACCAGAGAAATGCTGATCACGGTTGTGATTGAACTGGATTGAAGCCGTCGTTGGGTGTATTTGTCAGACACAGTTATATTTTAATACGAAAATCGTCAGAATATGGAAGCCATTTCCAAATTTCCCAGTGTAGTTGTTAACTGGGGATTGTGGAATAGCTTTTATTTATAACTCAGCAACAATTGTTCTACATCCATCATCAGCCTGTTTATTTCCACAGAATCGGTTCCATCGTAAAAGCCGCGGAGGTGTTTTTCCTTATCAACCAGAGCGAACTGATCTGTATGCACAAAATCCTGGGGTCCTCCGTCTCCAACGGTAGCAACGGCTAAATAAGAATGCCGGGCAAGATCATAGAGTTGTTTTTTGTCCCCGGTCAGAAACAACCACTTCTTAGGGTCTGCACCATGCAGGCTGGCATAACGGGCCATAGCAGCAACCGTATCTCTTTCAGGATCTACCGTATGGGAAAGGATCATAAAATCAGGCTCATTCTTGAATCGGGCCTGGACCCTTTCCAATTGGTTACTCATCTTAGGACAAATGGTTTTGCAGTTGGCGAAGAAGTAATCGGCCACATATATTTTTCCGGCCAGATCCCGGTCCGTAACGGTATGGCCCTTCTGATCGAGTAAACTAAACCCTGAAACGGTATGATAAATAGTATCTCCGTTTTTGCCGGCAACCCTTTCTCCGAAATATGGAAGGACTTTATTTGCATGCTTGTTTAAAGAATAGTACATGCCGATGCAAAGGACAAGGGCGCCTGCCAGGAGCAAGATCAGATTAGTTGATTTTTTCATTATTTTATTTCTGCCCCGTTCTTGTATTTCACAGTGTGCATTTTACCGGTTTCGTCAAAGATCTTCCACGTACCTTCTTCCAGGTCATTTACAAAGGTACCTTCTGTTTTGATTTTTCCACTGTCGTAATATTCTTTGTAGGCTCCTTCCCGTTTATTGTTTCTATAAAGCACTTCAGATTCCTTGGTTCCGTTAGAAAAGAAGGTAATCTGAGGCCCATGTAACATCCCAAGTTTATAGATAGATTCCGTGTTCACTTTTCCATCGGAATAGTACCATTGATAGATTCCCTCTTTTGAATCATCTGCATAATTTCCACATTCAATGAGTTTGCCTTCCGGCGTTAAAAGAATTTTTTTCCCATTAAGCTTTCCGTTTTTGTAATGGATCTCAGACTTCACTCTTCCTCCTCCGTAGAAAGTCCTTACTACTCCATCAAGCTGACCGTTAGCATAATTATCCTGCTGAAGGAATGTACCACTGGGGTCAATGGAAAAGCTTTGTCCGTCTTTCTTTCCGTTTTTCCAGTTTTCCACCCGGGCTGGAAGCCAGGAGGCATAGTAAGCGGTCCAGGTACCTTCTTTTTTATCGTCTGCATATCGGCCGTACCAGTTCATTCCATTCATAGTTTCCATCCAAACACCTTGCCGATGGTTGGAGGCATCTGTTTGGTTGGTGTCGGGCTTGCTGGTGTTAATTGTCTGACTATTGCCGATCTGTGCTGCAGTCAATAGCGCAAAGAGAAATAGTTTGTTCATGTGAAAATGATTTTGTTTAAGGACACAAAATTAGTGAAAAGTCTTTCGTCTACCAGTTGAGAATAATTTTTCCGGTTGATTTTCTGGATTCGAGGAATGCATGTGCCTCGGCAATTTCCGTAGCCTTGAACTTACCGCCGACCTTGGGTTGTATTTCACCCACGGAAGCAAGGGCGACCACATTCTTCAAGCACCGTTGAAGAACATCGGGCCTTTGATCGGCCATACGAAGCATGTTGACACCGAGTATTGACTTTGAACTCATGAGCAGGAAAACAGGATTTGTAAAGCCAAAATCAAATAGGAGTTTGATAGAACCCAAAATAGTTTTCTTTTCCATTTGCTCCGCTGCACCATATCCTATTATTCTTCCTCCAGCACCTAAAAGGGATTTTCCGTTACGGAAGGTTTTCCCCCCTCCCGAATCAAATACCACATCAATAGGTTTGTCAGTAATTTTTCGGATCTCCTGAACAAAATCGTGTGACTTATAATTGATAGCATAATCGGCTCCAATGGAGCGAACATATTCCATTTTTTCATCGGAACCGGTGGTTCCGAATACCACACAGCCCTTGCGTTTGCAAAGCTGAGTAAGCGCTGTTCCCACACCACCTGCAGCTGCCTGAATGAGTACCTGATCACCTTTATGTAGACAGACCATTTCTTCCGCACAGAACCAGGCGGTACAATACTGGGTGGCGAGAGCAGCACCCACTCCGGCATCCATATCTTCCGGAATTCTTGCCGCAGCGCGGGCATCTGTCACAGCATATTCGGCGTAACCTCCAAAGCGCGTGAAAGCAGTAACACGCTGGCCAGGTTGAAATGACAGGACCTCTTTACCAATGGATTCAATCCGGCCAACCACTTCATATCCTAATACAGCAGGAATCGGAGGTGCATCTTTATACTTGCCGTGACGGGCAATCACATCGGCAAAGTTCAGACCAAAGGCTTCTACTTTAATCAGAATCTGCCCGGGGCCCGCTTCCGGTTTCGGCACTTCTTTTATTTCAAAAGCACGGGATGCAATGCCGGTGCGAACTAGAGCAACTGCCTTCATATTAATGTTCTGTTTCTTCTGTATCCTGCATTTTACTGCCTCCCCCTTGTCCTTCCACCACAATAACAATCTCTCCTTTTATGGTTTTCTGACGGAAGTGAGTAATCAACTCTTCCAATGTTCCCCGTTTCGTTTCTTCAAACATCTTGGTAAGCTCTCTCGAAACACTGGCTCTTCTCTCTTTTCCAAAATGGAGAGCAAACTCTTCCAAGGCCTTCACCAGACGAAAAGGAGATTCATAAAAAACCATCGTACGCTTTTCTTCTTTAAGGGAAAGAAGTTTAGTCATTCTTCCTTTTTTTTGAGGGAGGAAACCTTCAAATACAAAGCTGTCGCAAGGCAATCCGGAATTAACGAGAGCAGGCACAAAAGCGGTGGGCCCTGGAAGGCATTCCACTTCAATACCCGCATTTACACATTCACGAACAAGCAGAAAGCCGGGGTCGGAAATTCCTGGTGTACCTGCATCCGTAACCAGGGCAATATTTTCTCCGGCAGCGATTCGTTCCGCAATTAGAGTAATCGTTTTATGTTCATTGTGGGAGTGATGAGAATACATTTTCTTCTCAATACCCAGGTGTTTGAGCAGAAAACCTGTTTTACGGGTATCTTCAGCAAGGACAATATCCACCTCTTTTAAAATACGTATGGCCCGAAGGGTAATGTCTTCGAGGTTGCCAATTGGGGTTGGGACCAGATAGAGTTTGCTCACTGAAGCGAAGGTACGAATCTTATTTAGGAGAAGATTCTAAGGAATTCTCAAAAGCTGTTAAAAGACTGAATACATCTTCAAATTTCGTAAGCGGGAGTGTTTCCGCTTTGTCATCAATATCATGATAAGCTTTGATCCCACCCATGGTATAGATAAAGAAGGAGGGTACGCCTTTTTCGGAGAACCAGTAATGATCGCTGTTGGCTGCCTTGCCTCGCATTTTTACCAGGGGCAGGTAATGTTCTTTTTCATTGATTGATTGCAGGGCTTTGAAAGCATCGGGATAAATACTTCCGTTTACGACAGTTATGCCTTCGTCTCCGGTACCCATGATGTCGAGGTTCATGAGGAATTTAATTTGTTTCAACGGAAACAATGGATGATCTGTATAGTATTTTGATCCGACAAGTCCAGCTTCTTCAGCGCTGAAAGCCATAAAGGCTATAGAGTAGGCAGGTTTATGCTCCGGCATGGAAAAATATTTCATGAGATTCAGGAGCATGGCGCATCCGCTGGCATTGTCATTTGCTCCTGGGAAATAAGTGTTTTTCCCCATCTGTCCCAGATGATCGTAATGGGCTGAAAAGACAATGAATGAATCTGGATTTAACTCACCCCGGATATAACCAATTATATTCTGAGTTTTATAAGCCTTTATAAATTTGGACTGAATGTTAAGATCAACCTTATCCTTGTGTCTATCAACCTGAAAACCGTGACAATAAATTATGGGAAGCGTGCTTTGTGCCTGAGCTACATCCCATGGTCCGGGAGTTCTTTGATATGGTCCTCGAAGCCAACGCTGGCTTATAATAATTCCACTAATGCCTTTTGGGGGATCAATCAGGAGTGAAGCAATTCTGCTTCGAACTTCTTTATTCTTTATGCAAGTAGTATCAACGTATAAAAAACTGTTTCTGAAGTTCTGTTTCCTGAACTCACTCAAATCTGATTCGCTGACTATAGTTAGGGAGTCTGCTTTCAGAAGCAAATAAGTTCCTTTCACGGACGGACAGGCAGGATCAACAAGGAAATCATAACCTGGTACAGACGCCATATCCCGAACATGAAATTCCAATTCCATTTTGTCCGGGAAGGTATTTACATCGAGTTTAAATTCCTGTCTGAAAGAACTTTCAAATGAATGGAGTCCGGTTCTTCGGAATGCATCTTCAAGATATTTCGCAGCTATTTTATCTCCATCGTTTACATAACCTCTGCCGTGCATGGAAGGAGAAGCTAGCGTATCCACAATCTTTCTGGCATATCGATAAACATCGCCTTTCTCCTGAGCAGGTGTCTGTAATGAAATAAAAAGTAGAAAGGAAAAAATGTGGAGGTGAATCCTCATAGAAATCTGCGTTCCACGAGATCCATGAACAGAGATACTACTTCGCTTTCGTCTTTCCAGTGGTAAATTTCCCTGATATTTGCCACATAGCGATCGGCATCTGCATACTCGGAACAAGTATTGATCTGGTTAACTGCAATATTATATTCATTGCTGTTTCCGTCAAACAGTTCATTGATGTAGCGGAACTTATCATTGATACCAATGGCTTTGAGAAGATCGGCAACCGGCTTTCTCATAGAGGAGCCCTTTTCTTTTTCAAGCTTTATTTTACCAGCAAGTCTTGGTTCGGAAGTGGCATTCTCTCCGAAAAGATCAACAGCAGTTTTGGTCTCAGGAGTAGTTTTTGCAACGGGCATCGGAGAAGGTTCAGGATCGGACTGGGGTATTTTCTTTGGAACTTCGGGAAGAGGCTCTTCTCTCCGGATTGGAATTTCCGTATGGATAACAGTTTGCGGAACAATGATTGTTTCGGCGACTTTGGTTTCAACCGCAGGCAAGTGATGGATGAGAATGGATTTTTCGTAAAGCTTCTGGATTTTGTGATGCAGAACTTCCAGTTCTACCATGGAAAGATTGCTTTGAGCATTCATCCGGTCGGCTTGGTTCTTAATACTTTCGATGAGGACATCAATCTCTTGCTTAAGTTCTTTCTTTTCCATCATTCTATACCTTGAAATATATTCTTTACACTTAATAGTAACGTTTTTTCAGTAATTTTGTTGCAGAGCTGAGGCATTAAATATAAAGAATCTTCACGAACAAGCTAAGCGGAACTAAAATTTAAGAATACCTTCATACATGTTCCTGGAGAATACCATTAATCATACCAAAAAAAGAGGCTGGATCGAAGTTATCTGCGGTTCCATGTTTTCCGGCAAAACGGAAGAGTTGATCCGCAGGCTCAAAAGGGCGAATTTTGCTCGCCAGAAAGTAGAAATATTTAAACCTACTCTGGATACCCGTTATGATGCTGTTAAGGTGATCTCCCACGATTCCAGCGAAATACATTCTACTCCGGTCCCTTCCTCTTCGAATATCCTGCTGCTTTCCAATGGAATGGATGTAGTAGGTATTGATGAGGCGCAGTTTTTTGACCTTGAACTCGTCAATGTCTGTAACCAGCTTGCAAATGACGGGATTAGAGTTATAGTAGCGGGGCTCGATATGGATTATCTGGGTAAACCCTTTGGCCCGATACCTGCTTTGCTTGCCACTGCAGAATATGTTACCAAGGTTCATGCAATTTGTATTAAATGCGGAAACCTTGCCAATCATTCGCATCGGATTGTAGAGCAAAAAGAACTTGTGGTGTTGGGAGAAACAAACCATTATGAGGCTCTTTGTCGGGATTGTTTTCAGGCAGAAATAGAGAAATAAAAATGAGTTATTCGATTCGGGAAGTAACTACCATACTGGGGGGAGAGCTGCATGGAAGTGGTTCCGGGGATGTCTCCATTGACCAAATCCTGATCGACAGTCGCAAATTACTGGACCCTGAATCTTCCTTATTCTTTGCCATAAAGGGTGAACGGCATGATGCACATCGTTTTATTCCTGACTTGTTTGAAAAGGGACTAAGGAATTTTATTGTTTCTACTCTCCCTAAAGACCTGAGCCGGTTCCCTGGAGCTGTTTTTATTCTTGTTGAAGATACGCTCCATTCCCTTCAAAAGCTCAGTGCCTGGCACCGGAAACATTTTCATTTTCCGGTTATTGGAATTACCGGAAGCAATGGAAAAACAATCGTGAAAGAATGGTTGTACCAGCTTCTCCGGGAAGATAAAAATATCGTCCGAAGCCCGAAAAGTTTTAATTCGCAGGTAGGTGTTCCGCTTTCAGTCTGGCAGATGAAAGAGGAACATGAGCTTGGAATTTTCGAAGCCGGAATTTCTATGCCGGGAGAAATGGCAAATCTTGAAAAAATAATTATGCCGACTATAGGCCTGATCACAAACATCGGCCAGGCCCATGATGAAAATTTCGAATCTCTTACTCAGAAGGTCGATGAGAAGCTACAGCTCTTCAAGAGTTCTGAAGTGTTGATCTATTGCAAAGATTATCTGATCATCAGGGATGAATTGACATCTGTCGAAGAACTGCAGAGCCTTCGGACCTTTTCATGGTCACGTAAAATAAAGGCCGACCTGCAGGTTGGTAAAATTACAAGAGGTGTAGCCGATACAGAGATTCAAGCCGTTTACAAAAACAATTTCATAAAAATTAAGATCCCTTTTACGGATGAGGCTAGTCTCGAAAACGGAATTCATTGCTGGGCAATCATGCTCTATATGGGCTATGCCAATGAACTGATTGCTTCCCGGATGGAGTTCCTGAGCCCAGTCGCAATGAGGCTGGAACTAAAAGAAGGAATTAACAATTGTTCCATTATTAACGATAGTTATAATTCCGACCTGGGCTCTCTCGGGATAGCCCTGGATTTCCTGAACCAGCAGAAGCAGCACCCTCGCAAATCACTGGTGCTCTCGGACATTCTACAGAGCGGCAAAAGTGAACAAAATCTTTACGGAGAAGTTGCAGACTTATTGCTAAGAAAAGGTGTGAACCGCCTGATCGGCATAGGCGAAGCAATTTCGAGACAGAGTGAACAGTTCAAGATGGAAACCAGTTTCTACTCTTCAACAGCTGAATTCCTAAGACATTATAATAATTCATTTTTCCGGGATGAAACTGTGCTGCTGAAAGGAGCCCGTAGCTTTGGATTTGAAGATATCGGTAAAGTGCTCCAGCAGAAAGCACATGAAACGGTTATGGAGGTTGATCTGGGGGCTATTGTCCATAACTTAAATTATTACCGGTCAAAGCTTACCCCACCTGCCCGGATTATGGCTATGGTGAAAGCCTTTTCTTACGGGAGCGGAAGTTTTGAAATTGCCAATGTACTCCAGTTTCATCATGTAGATTATCTGGCAGTTGCCTATGCCGATGAAGGTATTGAGCTGAGAAAAGCCGGTATCACTGTTCCGATCATGGTTATGAACCCGGAAGAGCAGAGTTATGACAGTATGATCCAGTTTAACCTTGAACCTGAAATTTTCAGCTTTCGGGTACTCGGTCTTTTCGATGAAGCGGCAAGAAGAAACCGCCTCCTGCAGGAAGGAGATCGCAAACTCCAGATCCACCTGAAACTGGATACCGGAATGCATCGCCTGGGTTTTGAAGAACAGGAGCTGAATGAGCTTGTCGTCAGAATAAAAAACAACAAAAATCTTTGTATCCGATCTGTCTTTTCACACCTCGCCGGAAGTGATGAGGAGGAACATGATCCGTTTACTCATCTTCAAATCGAGCGCTTTGCGCGGATGAGTGCTGTGATCACCTCTCATTTCGACTATCCAATCCTTCGCCATATTCTGAATTCGGCAGGGATAACCCGTTTTCCGGATGGGGTGTTTGATATGGTAAGACTTGGGATCGGATTATACGGCATCGGTGCGGATGAGGAAGAACAATCCCATCTGCATCATGTAAGTACTCTTAAAACAACCATCTCCCAGATCAGACAGGTTCCGGCAGGAGATTCGATTGGATACAGCAGGAAGGGGCATGCAGAGCACCCGATGCAGATTGCGACCGTACCTATAGGTTATGCTGATGGCCTTAGCAGGCGTTTGAGCAATGGAAAAGGAAAAATGTTTGTGAATGGAAAACCTGCTCCTGTAGTCGGAAATGTATGCATGGACATGACCATGATTGATATTACCGATATTCCGGCAAATGAAGGAGATGAAGTAATTGTATTCGGGGAAAAATTCTCCATCCAACAAGTTGCCCGGGATTTGGGCACCATCCCTTACGAAGTTCTTACCAATGTCTCCCGACGTGTGAAGCGGATTTATTTTCAGGATTGAATCAGCCTCTTCGACTCGATTTTCAATAATAGAACAAATGCATCTTCAGCATTTTTCGCTCGGGTCTGAACTCAATTGCGGGTGCAGGCACTTTGAGAAAATTGATGGCTTTAAACAGGATAAGAGCACCCTGCTCGTTGGTCGAAATCCGGGTGAAGTCGACATCCGGCGCAAAGAACAATCTCCTGGTGCGTTCAAAAGCAGGAACCTTTGTACTATCGTTGCTTGGAATCACTCGTCCACTAATCATTCCATCAGCTCCAAGCCCAACTGAGGCATTCAGCCATTTAGGAAAAGTGGTATGGGAATCGAGAACGGAATAGATATTCAGTGAAAGCCAATAAGATTGTCCGTTATAATCTTTAAGGATGCTTTCAGCTCTGTTTTTACCTAACTCATCCGGGCGGTATGAAGGGTAAATGGTTTGATGATAAGAGAATTTAAGCTCTATTCGTTGCTGGTCCCAAGCCATGTTCTGTCCAATAACAAGAGCTGACCCGGCCAGGTTGGCAAGCATATCCCCTCCTGAAAATCCCCATCCGGAAGAAAACCCGTCGAATATTTCGATGGTAGTCAGAAACAAAAGTCCGGTAATTCCCCCGTACCAGTATGCCTGGTTCTTTTGCATACCGGTCCACCGATAGACATCAGTACCGAGCGCACCCAGGTTATACGCTGTGGTTGCATGTCCCATTTTATCCATCTGCAACCATTCTGCATTGTCATTAAAGTAATGGAAACGGCTGTGAGCATATTTCTTGTACCAGAGATAATGGAGGGCTATCATAACCCCTGTAAAGGCAACTGCCTCTGTAATTACAACCCCATTGACCTTTTGGGAATTATAATCAGGGGATGGATAAAAGAAGTTGGGATTCGAATTTTGTCCCCGAAGTGTCAGGGTATATAGCAGAAGCAAAAGGCAGACGATAGACCTCATACCGGGAATGAGCTAATGTTTTAAAAGCAGGACTTGGAAAACAGGTACAAGGTAAGGAATTGCCCATCAGGATCTGATATAATATTCATAAAGGGAACCCCTTAAATCGTATATTGCATTCCGAACCACATATATCTTTTGACTTCTTAATTCCCGATTTATGTCAACGAAAAAGAAAACCAAGCCCGATGCCTATCATGTAATCGCTCAGTATCTGACTACGTATGCCTATATCCCTGAAATGAAAAAAGATGGGTCTGCCTTTGAAAAAAGGAAGATTAAACATGCCGTTTTCAGTCCCGATAAAACCCAATTGATAATAAGTGGAGGGGCCTCTGATACCCATCCTTATACCATAATCCTTACAAGCTTACGTAAGGTCTACTCCAGAACAGACAGGGAATATGATAAAATTATTCTCCGGGGCTTGGTAAGCCAGGGGGAAGACTTCAGTCTTTATGACCGTCATAAATTCACTATTTATCTGAAAGGTTATTCTCCAAACCTGCATATCGCGCATCAAATCAAGAATGCCCTTCTCTCCTTCGCAAAAGAAGTAAAGTCTTAACTCTGAGGTTTACAACCAAAGAGAAATCTGCCGACAATCGCAACTTGTCGTCCTTTCTGCTTGCGATATCAAGCAATTTTCTCGATTAATCGAATACTACAATTTGGTAATGTTCTCCTCATCCGTTCAGGGAGGAGATGTACTAATTTTGCGTCAAGTTAAATACCAAAAAAGCAATTAATTTCTATTCAGATGATTTAAGGTTCAAACCTGTTCAGGATGTTATAGGCGAGGCATGGTTAACTAATAACGTAAATCCCAGTTTATGTTGCAGACAGATCAGATTATCAGAAAAAGGGTAGTGCAAACGGATAAAACAGTTCAGGAAACCTCCACCTCATTTCTCCAACTCCAGTTTGATTATCTCCAGTTGCTTCGGAATAATAAGGAGCTCACAGACGGAATCCATTATGCCCGCATCATCCAGCAAGGAATACTGCCTCAGGAAAGGCACCTGAAGCGACTTTTTGATGAATACTTCGTACTCTTCAAGCCACAGAATATTATTGGTGGCGATTTATATTGGGTGGGCCAAAAGGGGAAATTGAAAATATTCGCGGTGGCTGATTGTACCGGACATGGAGTGAGCGGAGCGCTATTATCAGTGCTTGCACTTTCGTTCCTCAATTATGTAATCCTTGGAAAGGAGTTCAATGAAATACATGAAGTCCTTGAAGAACTTGATAAAAAATGGATTGAAACTTTTCATCAAGGTGTGGAATACGGATTCGATAATGATTGGATGGAAATCGGGATCTGTGCTTTCAATACAGAGACCAGAGAACTTCAATACTCCGGAGCATTTAATAAGCTGACTTGCATTTCTGGAGATGAAACAAAGACCTACTGCGGTAGCCGTTATCCAATTGGAGGATGGCAACTAGAAAAGATGCGGACTTTTCAAAACCATTCTTTTGCGGTGCCTGAAGGTTCTATGTTATATATGAGCAGTGATGGGTTCAAAGACCAGTTCTCTTTTCAAAACGGGAAACGTTTCGGTACAAAGCGGCTGACAAAACTCCTGAACGACGTAGCTCACCTTCCTGCACAAAATCAAAAACAGATTTTTGAGGAAACTTTGCAGGCCTGGAAAGGCTTTGAGGAACAAACCGATGATATTTGCGTTATGGGGATCAGGCTCTGATTCAGGGGTTTTAAAGGGGCTAAACCCTGTGAATCTGCCATTCGTCGATATTCCATATAAACTTATCCTGTCCAAACCTCGTGTTAGTCTAATAATTGACATAACACTTGCTTTTTCAATTTTATTAAGTTAACATTGTGTTAAGAATTAGGAACGAAGCGAATATCCTATAAGAGTTTAGGCTCTCAGCCCGAACAATCCGAAGCCGCTTCAAGCCAGTTGTTATAAGTACAACATCCAAAGCTTGAAGTTATGATCACCAGCCAATTTTTTCCAACTTTAAGTTCCAGTAGCCTAGCTTGTCTTTCCCTGATTATTTTCAGGAGAAGAACTATTTTTGAATCATTAACCCGTTCTTATATCGGAAACTCTACAGGGCAGTCCTGCGTATAATAAGAACGGGGTGTAGCATACAGACAAATAATACTCGTTACCCTTTACAAAATTTAAGATTCAATAGTAAACATTGATCTTCGGGAGAAGCCCTGAAAACCAATGCATGGAATTCCATTGCCCTGACTGAGCACAAGCAGTCAGTAGTAAATTAAAGTCACACACACACTTACACCACACACAATGAAAAAAGGAACATTTACACTTAGAAGCCGGAAAGCAGTAATGTTTTTCATGATGACAGGAATCCTTTCTTTTACCACACAACATGGATTTACCCAAACAGTAGCCGCTCAAAAGGCAGAACCTGTCAAGACGGATCAGCTTAAGGCAGTGGAGGAGGATGAGGACGGAGACGGGGAGACTCGTGTTAAAGGAATGAACTGTGGAGGTACTGAGCGCTGGGCAGAGAAGACCCTTACAGATGCCGCTATCAGCAGCATTAACTTTACTCCGGTTACTAAAACTACCACCCAACTCGCAGCCTTAACAACCCCTACTCCTTCAACCAGTATGCCTCGAACAGGCCCGGTTGAGTTCACTACCTATATTACACATTGTACCATTACCATAAAAAAGGCAGAAACAGATGCTGACTATCACCTGGTTCTCGATGATGGAAGCGGTCATACCATTATTGGTGAAATTCCTGATCCTACCTGTGCTACTGCCGCGAGCTCTCATTATGTTAACCAGTTTCTAGCAGCACGGAATTTTATTGATGCGCACATTGCAAGTGGAAACGTTTCGAATGTGAATATTGCACCTGTCGTAGTTACCGGTGTAGGCTTTGTGGATCCTCCTCATGGACAAACGGGTGCTGCTCCTAATAATTTTGAGCTCCACCCCATCATTGACATTCATTTTGAAACTGCCACTGGAATTGAGGATATGTCTAAAACGCTTGAAGTCAAAGTAGGTCCGAACCCTTGTATCTCTTCTACACGCTTTCAGGTAACATCAACCCTCAGCAATCTGGGAACCTGCTCGCTGGTATTATATGATATGCTGGGTGAGATTGTAAGAGAAGTACCTGTGCCCGTTACCGGTACAAACACCATTGACTATACCATGGTTAAGGATGATCTGAAAGCAGGCATCTACATCTACCGTCTTAAAAATAACGGAGCTCCCCTTTACGAAGGAAAGCTGATGGTTCAATAAAATTAAGGCAATGCCGTTCTGATGGTTGTGTGTTCTCCACTGAACGTTTTGTGCAATCCTCGCTGGACAGGGTCAAGGACCTGTTCAGTCGAGGATTTTTTTATTAGTCATGGTGATGATCCGCCAAACCCGAAGGCGGAGGTAGGGAAGAAGTAATCTACTCGAACGCTGCAATACCGGTAACATCCATTCCGGTAATCAGCAAATGTATATCATGAGTTCCTTCGTAGGTAATAACAGACTCCAGGTTCATCATGTGCCGCATGATCGGATATTCTCCGGTGATGCCCATGCCTCCATGAATCTGACGGGCTTCCCGTGCAATGGTCAGAGCCATAAACACATTGTTCCGTTTAGCCATGGATATCTGAGCGGGAGTGGCTCTATGTTCATTCTTAAGAACACCCAGCCTCCAGGTGAGTAGTTGTGCTTTCGTAATTTCAGTAATCATCTCGGCCAGCTTCTTCTGAGTAAGTTGGAATCCGGCGATTGGTTTTCCAAACTGAATCCTCTCTTTAGAATAGTTCAGTGCAGAATTATAACAATCCATTGCTGCACCAATAGCTCCCCAGGCTATTCCATAACGTGCGGAATTCAAGCAACTAAGTGGGCCTTTAAGACCTTTTACTGTTGTAAAGACATGAGATTTCGGTACTTTAACATTATCAAACACCAGTTCACCAGTTGCACTGGCCCGGAGTGACCATTTGCCATGAGTTTCCGGGGTAGTGAATCCGGCCCAGCCTCTTTCAATAACCATTCCCCTGATATCACCCGCTTCATCTTTGGCCCAGACCACCGCAATATCTGCAAATGGAGCATTGGAAATCCACATTTTAGCTCCGTTAAGCAGGTAATGATCTCCTTTATCCTTGATATTTGTAACCATTCCGCTTGGGTTAGAACCGTGATCGGGTTCGGTAAGGCCGAAGCAACCCATGAGTTCACCTGCCGCAAGCTTTGGGAGGTATTTTTTTTTCAGTTCTTCTGAAGCATACGTATAAATCGGAAACATAACCAGAGAACTCTGAACGGAAGCGGTTGAACGTAACCCGCTGTCTCCTCTTTCCAGTTCCTGCATAATGAGTCCGTAGGAGATCTGGTCTAACCCGGGTCCGCCATATTCTTGAGGGATATAAGGTCCGAACGCTCCAATTTCGGCAAGGCCCTTGATCCATTGTTTTGGAAATACACAGGTCTGACAGGCTTCTTCAACAATCGGGGAAACTTCTTTTTTGACCCAGGCTCTCGCTGAATCCCGGATTAACCGGTGTTCATCCGAGAGCAGTTCGTCCATAAGGTAATAATCGGGATGCTGGAAATTATCAGTTTTAGCCATGACAGGTCTTTTGGTTCAGGAATTGATTAGGACGAGGGCAAAAATAAGTATTTTTACAGGAAGAGACCTGATTTTGCTCAATTTGAAAAAAATCTATATTTGTTGGCCTTTGACCCAACTCTGGCATGCATTATGCCATCTCTAATCATATAACCAAATCGAGCAGAATGAAAAAAATTGCCCTTATTGCCACTATCGCCTTTGCAGCTCCGTTTGTAAAGGCCCAGGTTTATGTCGGAACAGAGAACAGTGTGATCTCTTTTTTTTCACACACATCCATGGAAGATATAGATGCCAAGAACACCAACTGTAAAGCCTTTGTCCTGAAAGCTGAAACGGGAGAATTTGTTTGTCAGGCTGCTAATAAAGGCTTTACTTTCAAAAGCGGACTGATGCAGGAGCACTTTAATGAAAATTACATGGAATCCGACAAGTATCAGTATTCAAAGTTCAGCGGTAAAATTGCTGACAAGATTGATTACAAGAAGGATGGTGTTTATAAAGTGACTATGGAAGGGAAGATGGACATTCATGGAGTGGTGAAAGATGTAAAGATACCTGGTACTATCACCGTAAAAGGAGATATCATTCAGGTGGACGCTAAATTCAACATTGCTATGAAGGATTACAATATCCGGATACCGGAAGCCGTTGGAAACAAGTTTGCCGAGGCTATGGAGCTTACTGTTAAAGGGGAGCTGAAAAAGAAATAATATTCTAGTATATACTCTGAGGGGCCCGTCCTGAAGTATTCCGCGCAGCGGAATTACTTCAGGACGGTTTTTATTGTGGAACTTATTCCGCCACTAACGCCTTCCTTTCTTTTCTCGCCGGGTTTAAAATAACTACCTTTACTTAAACGTCTGCTACAGAAGAGCGATGACTTAATATATGGGAAATAAGAAAAAAAAGATTGTTGTTGCAATTACCGGGGCAAGTGGTTCGGTTTATGCAAAAGTGCTCTTAGACAAGCTTCAGGCTATGAAAGACCAGATAGAGGAGGTGGGTGTGGTGATGTCAGACAATGCCAGGGAGGTATGGAAGTTCGAATTGGGGAATGAAGATTATGCAAAGACTCCTTTTAAGATTTTCGGAAAGAATGATTTTTTTGCCCCCTTTGCTTCAGGTTCAGCAGGTTATGAAAGTATGATTATCTGCCCATGCTCTATGGGAACACTTGGAAGGATCGCAGGAGGTATGTCGAACGACTTGAGTTCAAGAACAGCCGATGTCATGCTGAAGGAACGAAGGACTCTAATTCTCGTGACCCGGGAAACCCCACTTAATCTCATACATATTAACAATATGAAAACCGTCACCGAGGCCGGTGGAATCATTTGCCCTGCATCTCCTTCTTTTTACAGCTTGCCTAAAACAATGGAAGAGCTTGTTGCTACGGTGATTGACAGGGCACTTACCTTATCCGGCTTCGAGTTAAAGATGTACCGCTGGGGAGAGCAGGAGAAGGCAAAATCTTAATATTTGTTAACACATGTAACATTCCCAGATAATGATTCGTTAAGATATTTACGCTCTTAAAAAATTGATCACATTCCCAAATTTGTTCTCAGCATGATGAAAGAGACAACTGTGGCGATGCTCGACATGAGCAAGACCATTCTTGAAAAAGTTAGTTTTGATAAGATATTGTTTCGGAAAGAACTAAGTAAAGCAGTCCAATGGCTTCGGCCCGATGAAAAAATGCTCCTCAAAGTATGGGCACTGACTACATTTGGTCATATGTACAAGGATATCATTCTTGATGTTTACAAGAGCGTGGTCAAATCCTGAGGATCGCCTGTCTACGGCTTTAGAAAGTCAATATTCCTTTTCAACCCCTTCATACCGGTTCGTTTGACTGCGGAATCCCTAAAGGTTTTGCGGAAAACGTCGGCTGTCATTTCTTCCCAGTTTGATTTAGTCATCCCCAGCAAGCCTGGTGCGGGATTTAGAAGTGGTTCTGAATGCGGTTTGGAGAATCTGTTCCAGGGACAAACATCCTGGCAGATATCACATCCGAAAACCCAGCTATCAAATTTTCCTTTCATCTCCGCCGGGATATTTTCTTTGAGTTCTATTGTAAAATAGGAAATGCATTTGCTTCCATCCACCACATAGGGTTCTGAGATTGCCTCGGTCGGGCAGGCATCGATGCATCGGGTACAGGTTCCGCAGTAGTCCTTAATCGGCCCATCGTGTTCAAGCTCCAGATCCAGAATCAGCTCTGCAATAAAATAAAAAGAGCCATTGCCTGGATTGATAAGATTGCTGTTTTTCCCAACCCATCCTAAACCTGATTTTTTGGCCCATACTTTATCCATCACAGGTGCAGAATCAACAAACACTCTTCCATTTACCTCTCCTATTTCTTCTCCTATATAATCATAAAGAGCCTTTAGTTTTTCCTTGATCACGAAATGATAATCCATGCCGTAGGCATACTTAGAGATTTTTGGGGCTTCCGGATCCTCCTGCTTTTCCGCAGGATAATAATTTAATAGCAGGGAGATAACTGATTTCGCTCCATCTACAAGCAGACGGGGATCAAGTCTTTTGTCGAAGTGATTGGACATATAATGCATTTGTCCCTGCATTCCCTTGTTCAGCCATGCTTCCAGACGAGGGGCTTCTTCTTCCAGAAAGCCTGCTTTGGAAATACCGCAGAAATCAAATCCAAGCCTTTTCGCTTCGGCCTTGATTAAAGTGGTGTAAAGGGATTTTTGCATAGGGTTACACGGAAAGAAGCATGCTTAATCAACCGAAAAAAGTGTCCCGCTGTTAAGCCCGGGCTTTCTGCCCAAATGTTTATAAGCCTGCTCTGTGGCTTGTCTTCCGCGGGGAGTGCGGATCAGGTAACCTTCCTGTATCAGGAATGGTTCATAAACTTCTTCGATAGTCCCTGCTTCTTCTCCAACGGCTGTAGAAATGGTAGTTAGGCCAACGGGCCCTCCTTTAAACTTATCAATGAGTGCAGAAAGGATGCGGATATCCATTTCATCCAATCCGTTTTTATCTACATTCAATGCAGTAAGACCATAGTGGGCAATTTCCATATCAATCGAACCGTCTCCTTTGATCTGTGCGAAATCTCTTACTCTCCGGAGTAATGCATTTGCAATACGTGGGGTTCCCCGGCTTCTTCTTGCTATTTCGAACGCTGCGTCCGGATGAATTTCCACTTTCAGAATTTCTGCAGAACGACCGATGATTTGTTTCAGTAATCCTGAATCGTAATAGTTCAGTCTGGAGTTGATCCCAAACCGTGCTCTAAGCGGGGAGGTGAGGAGTCCGGAACGGGTAGTGGCTCCGACCAGTGTAAAAGGATTCAGTTTAATCTGTACGCTTCGAGCATTCGGGCCGCTGTCGAGCATAATGTCGATACGGTAATCTTCCATGGCTGAATACAGGTATTCTTCAACGACCGGGCTGAGCCTATGGATCTCATCTATAAATAACACATCGAATTCTTCTAAGTTCGTCAGGAGTCCGGCCAGATCTCCTGGTTTATCAAGTACCGGACCGGAAGTAACGCGGATGCTCACTCCCAGCTCCTGGGCAATGATATTAGCAAGTGTTGTTTTGCCAAGCCCCGGAGGGCCATGAAGCAATACATGATCAAGAGCTTCACCCCGTTGTTTGGCCGCTTGTACGAAAATGCGGAGGTTCTCTACCACGGCATCCTGACCGGAAAAGTCTCCGAAATCCCTTGGGCGCAGCATTTTCTCCATCTCTTTATCGGCAGGAGTCAGGTTTTCGCTTTCAGGATCGATGTTTGGATTCATGAGATTATTTGGGCTTTGCTCAGATCGGGTCTGATGTAAAGTTAACTGATTTATCCTTATCTGTTTTTGACAAATTGAGCGGCTCGGTTATAGAGTTCTCCGTATCCCAGGAATAACCCCAAAGCATACATAGGAGAGTTGAAATTTTTTCCAAGCTCTGGATTGTCTTTTAGCATCAGCCTTATTCCTACATCCAGGTATATTCCCAGCCAGGGAAAAATATAGTACTTGGTTTCGACCATGGGCTCATAAAGTATAATCAATTCGCTCTTCACCGTATAGTTTGTTCCTTCGTAAGAATAAACATATTTTGAATTGCCGATTCCAAGCTGAAGAGGGATATTGAATTCCCAGTGTTTGTTTGTGAAATAAACATAGGTGAAATAAACCGACCCATAATTCATCTTCATATGCATGAGTACCTGAGGAAAGACGGCCCCCCTGTCGGGCATACTCAGAGGCTGCGTCAGGTCTGAACTCATAAAATTATACCCAAGCCCGAACCGTACTCTTTTGTGGTAAGAAATGCCCATCTTCAATCCCCAGATATCTGCCCGGCCATTTTGCACAAAGGAGTTATGGGTTCCGAAATCAAAATCAGGTTTCGGTTTATAATGAAAAGATACCAGAAGGGTATCCATCATGGGTGTCTGCGAACAAACGGAATCAAGGAAGAAAAAAAATGTCCCTACGAGGGCGTAGAGACATTTTATTTTAATTCTTTTCATGTTTAGTGATGACCCCCGCCGTCTACTTCTCCAGGCCGGAGTGGAACGGTTTGAGGAATAAAGTCAGCTTCTTCCCCTGGTTTGCTGTAATCATAAGGCCAGCGGTGAACAACAGGAAGGGCGCCAGGCCAGTTACCGTGGGTATGAGCCATCGGTGTGGTCCACTCCAGGGTATTCGAGTTATAAGGATTCTGCTCTGACTTCTCACCACGGAATATGCTGTAGAAAAAGTTGAAGAGGAACAACAATTGTCCGAGTGCTGCAAGGATTGCGAAGCAAGTGATGAGGACGTTGATGTCCATCAGATTGTCGAACATAGGCATCTCTGAGTTTGTATAATAACGACGAGGCACACCGGCAAGTCCTAAGAAGTGCATCGGGAAGAATACACCGTAAGCACAAACGAAAGTGATCCAGAAGTGTATGTATCCCATTGTTTTGTTCATCTTCCGAAGAAACAGTTTAGGGAACCAGTGATATACACCACCCAACATCCCAAGGATAGCGGAGAGGCCCATTACAATATGGAAGTGAGCTACTACAAAGTAAGTGTCATGGACAGGTATATCGAGTGCTGAGTCGGCCAGGATGATCCCGGTTACCCCTCCAGAGATGAAGGTAGAAACAAGACCTACTGCGAACAACATGGCAGGAGTAAATTGAATATTTCCTTTCCATAGTGTCGTGATGTAGTTAAATGCTTTTACAGCAGACGGAATGGCAATAAGCAGTGTGGTAAATACAAACACAGAGCCCAGGAATGGGTTCATACCCGTAATAAACATATGGTGACCCCAAACGATAAACGAGAGAAATCCGATAGCAAGCATTGAGCCGATCATTGCTCTGTAACCGAAGATAGGTTTACGGGAATTGACAGATATGATTTCAGAAGCCAGTCCGAGTGCAGGTAACAGAATGATGTATACCTCCGGGTGACCTAAAAACCAGAATAAGTGTTGATAAAGAATCGGGCTACCACCGGTTTGTTCGAGCGGTGCTCCATTTACAATAATATCACTCAAGTAGAAGCTTGTTCCGAAACTCCGGTCGAATATAAGAAGAAGAGCTGCTGAGAACAGAACCGGGAAAGAAAGTACACCCAGGATTGCAGTGATAAAGAATGCCCATACCGTCAGTGGAAGGCGCGTCATAGACATGCCCTTGGTACGGAAGTTAATGACCGTAATGATGTAGTTCAGACCACCCAGCAGAGAGGATACAATAAAGAGACTCATAGAAACAAGCCAGAAAGTCATTCCCAATCCGGAACCCGGCATGAATTCAGCAACGGCAGAGAGGGGAGGATAAACTGTCCATCCACCGGAGGCAGGACCGGTTTCAAGGAAACAAGATAAGAGCATGACCAAGCTGGAAGCAAAGAAGAACCAGTAGGAGAGCATATTTAGAAAACCGGAAGCCATATCCCTTGCACCAACCTGATAAGGAATAAGAAGGTTACTGAATGTACCGCTCAGACCACCTGTAAGAACCATGAACACCATGATTGTTCCATGGAGGGTTACGAGTGCCATGTACATATTCGGATCGAGTACGCCTTTAGGAGCCCATTTATCTCCGAGTAAGAAATTTGTCAACGCAAACCCTTCGTGAGGCCAAGCCAGCTGAAGGCGGAAAATAACAGACATCATCATCCCGATTACAGCCATAATCACAGCAGTGACCAGGAACTGGCGGGAGATGGTTTTATGATCCATACTGAAGACATACTTCGATACGAAGGACTCCTCATGATGGTGCTCATGGTCGTGATGACCGGCATGCGCATCGTTATGATCGTGTGTTGCGTGAATATCCATTGACATATTATAAAGTTTAATCGTTCAATTAAAGACTACATTCCTTTCTCATCCTTCTTGGGTTCTGCGATAGCAGTTCCTCCGGTTACAGCTGTTGAGGGCATAAATTCCGGCTGTTTCTTAAGCCATGCTGCGTATTCCTCAGGTGTATCCACTACTACGAGGCATTTCATTGCATAATGGCTTGTGCCACAGATTTTATTGCAGAGAATATAATAGTCGAATTTATCATCCTTCAGCTTCTTACGCATTTCTGCGGTAGTGATGGTTGGTTTGAAGTGAATCATAGTGGTCATTCCGGGAACGGAGTTCATCTGAGCCCGGTGATAAGGAAAATACACGGAATGAATGACATCCTGAGACCGGATCTTGAAACTGATCTCTTTGTTTTTTGGAAGATGCAGTTCTCCTTTTACAATTTTGTCGTCATGCCCATTGGCATCCGCTGAATCCAGACCCAGTACGTTAGCGCCTTGTACAAGCTTGTAATTGGCTTTACCTAAAGTATTATCTGTTCCGGCATAACGGATTGTGAAGTCGAACTGTTTGGTGTAGATTTCAATTACTTCGGATGTTTTATCGTTTGCTGGTGTAGTAATTTCAGACCAGAGCTTCAGACCCAGGAAGATAATTACAGCTAATACAGCTGCAGGAACGGAAGTCCAGATAAGCTCCAGTTTATTGTTGTGAGGAAAGAACGTTGCACGGTTCTTATCGCGGCCGTAATATTTGAAGGCGAAGAAAAACAACAGGATATGCGTAATAACAAATACGATGAAGATAATAACCATGTTAAAGTTGAAGAGCCAATCGAGCTTCACACCCGATTCTGATGCAGCTTCCGGGAGGGTCCGGGGTCCATAGTTAATGAACTGCCAGATGATAAAGGCAAAAAAGGAGATGAGGTATACCATCCATAGTCTGCCATTAACCCGGTTGTCTTTTTCTGTTGGCTTATTTTTAAGCCCTCCTTTGAGTGCGGATGCAAGCTCGAACACACGAGCAAGTTGTGATACCGCAACGATCAGAAGTACTATTGCCAGGTAAATCAGTAACTGAACCATATCATCTCTTATTTTTCGTTAGTCTAAAATTTTCAATTAAATGTGGAAATGCAGTGTCTCTTGCAGGTAAGGGTGATTCTTAACCAGAAGAGGGGCTTTAGCAAGCTGGCTCAAAGTGAACCAGGCAAAACCACCGGTAGAAGCAAGGAACATACCGATTTCCATAAGGCCGATATGACCTTCGGCGCCAAGTGTGCCTGGCATAACCAACAGGTAAGTATCAACCCAGTGTGAGAAGAAAATGATGCAGCCAACAATGAAGATAAATGTACGGTTACGCTTTGCATCACGCGACATGAGCATGATCATAGGAAGAGCAAAATTTACAAAGAACATGGTCCATAACATACAACGGTAATCATCCCAACGAGCCTGATAATAAGAAACTTCTTCGGGAAGATTGGCATACCAGATCAGCATGAACTGAGAAAACCAGAGGTAGGTCCAGAGAAAACTTACTGCAAACATCCATTTACCCATATCATGTTGGTGGCTGTCGTTCAGAAATTCTCCTTGTCCTTTGCTCTTAAGGTGTAAACCGATGAGGTTAAAAGTAATAATCGCTCCGATCCATTGACCCGCAAAAACGTACCATCCGAAAAGAGTTGAGAACCAATGCGCATCAATAGACATAAACCAGAACCATGAGCCTACCACGGAAGTGAAGCCGAAGAATACAAGGAAACCAGCGGCTCTTGTTCTGTTGGTTTTCCACATTTGTGTTCCATCACCTCCATTATCAATATCAATGGAGACTTTGCAAGTCCAGCGTTGGTAAGCTACATAAGCAATAAGAAAGACTGCAGTCATCCCAAGGAACATTCCGGGATTCAGGAATGCTGATTTGTTCTGTAATACCTTGTCAGCAGTAACAGCTGCGGAATCGAGCCATTTCCAGGTATGGTGAACACCTAACACACCGAGCAGACAGTATACAAAAACAAGTATTGCTCCGATTGGAAGAAATTTCATTACCGATTCCATGATTCGTTTGTAAGCCACTGCCCATGCTGCTTCCGCAGCATACTGAACTGCATAAAAGAAGGTGGCGAGAAGACTTATTCCAAAAAAGAACATAATGTTTACCCAGATGTTGGACCAGATCCGTTGCTTCTGGATATCAGTCTGGCTATGCTTCAGGATACCCCAGATGGTTAGGATCAAACCAACCGCAATCAGGACCTGAAGTATTTTCTTGGTCTTTGCGCTTAAGGTATAGGTTAAATTCATTCCGCTTGTGTCCATATGATGCTCGTGTTTACTTTATGCTGAATATCTTACTTAAGCCTTCCGGTTTATTTATTTTTTCCCCCGTTCTTCTTGGCAATGGGTTTTGCATCTTCTGCTACAGCTGCTGCTTCCGCAGGAGCTTCTTTCTTACCTTGTAGTGTCTGTACGTAACGGATCACCTTCCAGCGATCTTCAACACTTAACTGAGAAGCGTGAGATCCCATGAGCCCTTTTCCGTAAGTGATGGTGTGAAACATTTTTCCTTCAGGAAGATTTTTCAACGCATCGCCGCTATATGCTGGTGGAGGCCCAGGAAGTTTCAATCCCACTTTTCCGTCACCCATTCCGGCTGCACCGTGGCAATGCACACAGAATTTACCATAGATAACTTTTCCCTGTTCAGTAATTTCCGGAGTATTCGGAAGTGGGTTGTGGAGGGTGCGACCGGCGAGGCCGTAACCGGTGGAATCGTTTGTCAGCGTATAAGGCATATAACCTCTTGCGATCGTACCAGCAACAGGCAATCGGTTTGTGGAAACCGTATCATGTCTGAAGGTAGTGATCGAGTTCGTTTCGTAAGAAGGTGAACGATACATGTCGGGCATGTATTCAACTCCGGGACTGTTCGGATCCATTTTATCACAGGAAGCCATAAACGACACGACTGCCAATGCAACAGAACCGAGAACAAAGTATTTCAGATTTATTTTCATAGGATGATGTATCTATGCATTCCTTATTTAATGTTTACTTCAGCTGCACCACTTGCTTTGAGCATAGCTGTGATACGTTCTTCATCTTCCGGTTTGGCTTCGATTTCCATCAGGAACATGTTATCAGTAGTACGTGGATCAGGATTCTTCGGAGAAACTCCGGGAAGGATCCAGCTTCTTAAAAAGAAGGTGAGTGCCATTCCATGACCTGCACAAAACACAGTCGATTCAAAAGTAACAGGGATAAAGGCCGGCAGATTCATATAAAATGCAAAACTTGGTTTACCACCAATATCGGCTGGCCAGTCGGAGATCATCATATACCAGGTCATCAGTAATGCCAGTGACATTCCGGTAAGGCCATAGATAAATGAACAGATAGAAATCCAGGTGCGGTCAATACCGATGATCGGATCGATTCCATGAATAGGAAAAGGAGAAAACACTTCTTTCACGCGAATTCTGGCCGAACGAAGCTTGATAGCTCCTTCCTTCAACTTTTCTTCGTCGTTGAAAATTCCGTGTATAATCGTTTTAGCGCTCATAATTGCGTCTTGCTTTTATGTGAATTAATGATGTGCGTGTGCTGCAGCCTCTTTTTTATAGCTCTCACCTGATATTTTCAGGATGGTTTTTAATTCATTCAATGCAATCACTGGGAACACCCGTGCAAAAAGCAGGAAGAATGTGAAGAACATTCCGATGGTTCCTGTGAAAATGCCGATTTCAATCCAGGTAGGGTGATACATCGTCCAACTGGATGGAATGTAATCCCTGTGCAGAGAGGTTACGATGATTACAAAACGTTCGAACCACATACCGATGTTTACTACGATAGAGAGGATAAATGTTGCGGTGAGGCTGGTCCTGATTTTTTTAAACCAGTAAAGCTGAGGAGAAATAACGTTACAGGTCATCATACCTGCATAGCTCCACCAATACGGACCCGTTGCACGGTTCAGGAAGGCATAAGCTTCGTATTCAACACCAGAATACCAGGAGATGAAAAGTTCGCTGAGGTAGGCAACCCCTACCATAGAACCGGTAAGGATGATTACGATATTCATATACTCCATATGCTTTACGGTGATGTAATGCTCGAGGTTCAATACTTTACGAACAATGAGGAGGAGTGTTTCTACCATTGCAAAACCAGAGAAGATTGCACCGGCAACGAAATAAGGAGGAAAGATGGTGGTGTGCCAACCCGGAACGATAGAGGTAGCAAAGTCCATGGATACAATGGAGTGAACGGAGAATACCAGTGGGGTAGAAAGACCTGCAAGTACCAGTGACACTTCTTCAAAACGGGTCCAGTCTTTAGCACGACCGCTCCAACCGAAAGAAAGTATTTTATAAATGTATTTGGACATAGGCTTAACGGCTCTGTCACGGATGGTAGCAAAGTCGGGGATCAGACCAGTATACCAGAATACAAGGGAGATTGAGAAGTAAGTCGATACAGCAAATACATCCCACAGAAGAGGGGAGTTAAAGTTAACCCAGAGAGAACCGAACTGGTTGGCATGAGGAAAAAGCCAGTAGTCAAGCCATGGACGTCCGGTGTGCATGGTAACAAAGATGGCAGCACACATAACAGCGAAGATGGTCATTGCTTCTGCTGAACGGTTAATGGCCATTCTCCATTTCTGACGGAACAGTAACAATACTGCAGAGATAAGAGTTCCGGCGTGACCAATACCGATCCACCAAACGAAGTTGGTGATATCCCAGGCCCAGCCTACTGTTTTGTTTGCACCCCAGGCACCGATACCGGTACCGATGGTGTAAAACAAACAACCGATTCCCCAGGTAAAAGCACAGACGGCGATGGTGAAGACCAGGTACCAGTATTTATTGGCACGACCTTCAATCGGCCTGGCGATGTCCTCTGTGATGTCATGATAGGTTCTGTGTCCTAAGATGAGCGGCTCTCTGATGGCACTTTCGTGTTGCATATACTTGAATTAAATAGTTTTAAGAATGTGCTTTCTCTTCTTTGTTTTCTTTTTTGCCTTCAGTCTTCTCTTCTTTTCCGCCTTCTTCTTCTTCCATTTCCGTATTGCGAACCTTCGTGAGGTATGCAACGTTAGGGCGAATACCGGTTTCTTCGAGCAGCTTATAATTACGATCATTCGCATGCCATTTGGAAACAGCACTTTCCGGATCGCTAAGGTCACCGAAGATGATTGCATTCGTTGGGCATGACTGGGAGCATGCGGTTTGAATTTCTCCGTCCACAATCTTACGTCCGTCTTTCTTCGCAACAAGCTTTCCAGCCTGAATACGTTGAACACACATAGAACATTTCTCCATAACCCCTCTGGAACGAACCACTACATCGGGGTTCAGAACCATACGTCCGATATCATCCATACCTGGGTTAACATCCTGGAAATTTTTATTTCCGGTATAGTTGAACCAGTTAAAACGTCTTACTTTAAAAGGACAGTTGTTTGCGCAGTAACGGGTACCTACACAACGGTTGTAAGTCATCATGTTCAGACCTTCTCCACTGTGACTGGTTGCAAGTACAGGACAAACAGTTTCGCACGGAGCATGGTTACAGTGCTGGCACATGATTGGCTGGAGGAACACGCGAGGATTAGCGGAGCTGGCATGTTCCATCTTACGATAGGTGTCAACCTTGCCCAGGTGGTC
>PLYR01000013.1 GCA_003153435.1 Bacteroidota bacterium | reverse complement strand
TATGAAGCAGCATTCCCAGGCCCCTTTTCTAACTGGGTAGAACTCTTCGATTTCAATTGTGATGGAAAAGAGGATCTCTTTACCTTTAAAAACGGGAACATACAAGTCTGGAAGAACGACTATACCGTTGCCAATGGACTCAAATTTACATTATATGATAATGTCCTGAATTCAAAATATGTGCATAACACTATACAAGCGATCCTCCTGAGTGCGCAAACCCAACCAGCATTTGTTGATATTGATGGAGACGGGGATCTCGATCTGCTCATCTACGGGACTGAAGTTTCCTGGTATCAGAATGTGGCTGTTGAAAATGACGGACGTTGTGATACACTGGATTTAGCTTTTGCAAGTGCCTGCTGGGGGCAATTTTCAAGCTATGGAAACCCGACTTACAATAAACTGACATTCGGTATCACCTGCAGATCTACCATGGAGCCTCCGGATACAACCGCAAGAAGTGTGCAGGCGCACAATGGGCAATCACTTCTGGCAATTGACCTGGATGGAGATGGAGTAAAAGATGTACTCATCGGTGATGTGATCCAGAATAATATAACCGCTGGGTTCAATACGGGGACACCCACAGCAGCCAACGTAACGAGAGAGGATACTGCATTTCCATCGAATACCACACCGGTAGGATCATTCTCCTGCAATGCCTGTTATAACCTGGATCTTGATAACGACACTATCAAAGACCTGCTCGTTTCTCCTTTTCAACAGGGTAATTCATTCAATACCCACAGTGCCTGGTATTATAAAAATACAGGCACCAATGCGCATCCAATCTTTCAATTCCAATCCGACAATTACCTCCAATCTCAAATGATTGAAGTAGGAGAAGGCTCTGCTCCGGTATTTTTTGATTACGACGGGGATGGTTTGATGGATATTGTAATTGGAAATTACGGGTATTATAACTCTAATTATACCAGTGGCTACCAAACAGATCTCTCCCTCTATCGTAACACGGGTACAGCAACAGCTCCTAAATACCAGCTCATCACCTCGAACTATGGAAACCTCGATTCTCTTACCGTAAACGGTGTTTATCCAACCTTTGGCGACCTCGACGGGGATGGAGATATGGATATGCTGGTTGGAGAATCAACCGGGCACATCCTTTACTTTGATAATATTGCCGGTCCGGGAAACCCCTGTGTGTTCCAGTTCGTTTCCACAAACTTCGATTCCATTTCAGTTGGTCAATTCGCTACCCCTCAACTCATCGATGTGAACCGTGATGGAAAGCTGGATCTATTGGTAGGCCGGAGAAACGGAACGATTAGTTACTATCAGAATAACAGTACGAATACGGTAGCACACTTTCCATCCACACCTACCAACGCCTTCTTCGGCGGGGTTTCTGTGGCCAAAGCGGGATTTGTGACCGGATACAGCGTGCCTTTTATGTATCCAAGCGGATCACATTACGAAATGCTGGTGGGTACCGAAAGTGGTTATCTCTACCATTATACAAATATCGACGGTAACCTGGGCGGGACATTCACGCTGCAGGATACTGCTTACGGAAAGATCTGGGAAGGTCAGCGTTCAACTCCCTCCTTTGTGGATATAAATAATGATGGATCGCGTGACCTGGTTGTCGGCAATTATTCCGGAGGAATAGGACTGTATAAAGGAGGAACGAATATATCGGTTCAGGAGATGCAATCGCCGGTTCTGCATTTCAAGCTCTGGCCGAATCCTTCAAACGGACAAATTCACGTGAACTATCAATCGGAGATGCAACATGGGAAAGTAACATTTGAAATATATTCTACACCCGGAAAGCTGGTGTATCAGTTTAGTCCTTCGGATACTCAAAAAGATTTCAGCATTGATGCCTCCCAACTCCCGGCTGGTATGTACTTTTGTAAACTACGAGTGAATAACACTCAGGAGATTAAGAAGTTGGTAATCGAAAAGTAATCGTCGTTCCCTTGAAAAAAAAGCATCTATTATATTTTGCCGGACTTACGGCAGTCATCCTGACCTTGTTCCATGGCTGTAGGGTAGATGAGCCAGTAGTAAATATTCCCGGCAGTGGTTTTCCGGCAGATGTCGGAAAGATTTTTCTGACCAAATGCGCTACCAGTGGCTGTCATAATGAACAAAGCAAAGCCGCTGCCGCAGGTCTTTCTCTGGCTAGCTGGAATGCTGCCTTTGAGGGAGGAAGAAATGGTGCCTGCATTATTCCCTATCGCCCTGACTATAGTCTTTGCATGTATTATGTGAACACCTTTTCTGATCTTGGACCTTCTCTCGTGCCTCATATGCCTTATAACGGTCCTGCTCTTTCCAGAAGTGAAGTAATAACCATTCAAGGCTGGATTATGCAGGGTGCTCCCGATAATCAGGGGCATGTAGCTTTCGCATCGAATCCGCTCCGCAAAAAAATATATGTGACCAATCAGGGTTGTGATGAAGTAGCCGTCATTGATGCACAAACAAAACTGGTGATGAGGTATATTCATATTGGAAATTCTCCTGTTATTGAAATTCCGCATAAGATAGTGGTCTCCCCAGATGGTAACTACTGGTACGTATCTTTCCTGAACTCTACTTGCTTTCAGAAATTCCGCACTTCTGATGATAGTTATGTGGGAGAGATTACGGTGGGTCCCGGAAGCTGGAATTCGTTTACACTCACTGATGATTCCAAAAAAGCATATATGGGAGATTGGAATTCCCCCGGAAGAATTTTTTATATGGATATGGATTCCATGCGCGTTCTCGCAAC
>PLYR01000036.1 GCA_003153435.1 Bacteroidota bacterium | reverse complement strand
ATTATTTCGGTTCAGAAAAAGCAGCTTTCTTTCAAATAAAAAAGGGTTATCAGCCTGTACTCGTCAGTCCGGTTTCCGAGAACGGGGATCTTTCCGTCTATACTATTAATGATGGACCGGAACCACTCAGGGCTCAACTGTATCTATTTGTTTCCGATTTGAAAGGAGAGCATAAAACAGAGTTCAGGCAGAACGTGGAGTTGAAAACAAAGGCTGCTGAACGAGTCTTTTCGCGAAAGCAGTCTTTACTGCTCGACGGTCTTTTAAACATCAATTGCTTTATTTATACCGCGCTGATCTCTGGCAAAGACACGCTCTCCGAAAATGTGCTTTGTCTCGTTCCTCCCAAAGACCTGCTGCTGGAAGACCCTGGCCTCACATGGGACCTGAAGAAGGATGATGATCATTTTAGTTTGAAGATCAGAAGCAAATACTTTGCAAAGAATATATTTATATCCGGCTCTGGGAAAGAAGGTCCTTATCCAAGTGATAATTCTTTCGACCTTATTCCGGGAAAAGAGAAGACAATTATTCTTTACAGCGATCAGACGTTGGAGAAACTTAAACAGGCTCTGAAAATTGTTTCGCTCCGTGATTCCTATACTGAGTAGCGGCTGAAATTATCGGAACTGATACGGAACGCCTTCTGCAGCCTGTGTAAGTAGTTCAGGCACCCCATCAGTTGCAATAGCCCTGCCTTCCTGTTTCGGAGATACCGGAGAAAATTCAGATAAATAGGATTGCAAGATATCGTGAAGCAGTATGCCAGACGCGACAGGATTATGCACATTCATCATCCGGCAGAGCATATTATCCGGATCCCCTTCTCTTTCACATGCAGTCATTGAATATGTTTTCTCCGGATCCAGAAGTGTCCCTTTTATTTTCACTTCCTGTACCCGTTCTCCTTGCTTGTTTCCAATCGTGAACGTAACCTGCATTCCTTTGAAGCGCACAAACCATCCGCCAAACCGTTTAGTAGCATCGGTCGCAAAAACATTTTCAAGTTCTTTTTCAAGCCAATTAAGAATCTGCTTCCCTTGTACGTCAGCCGTTTTAACAATTGAATTTACAGGGAGCATGCTCCACAGATATTCCCGGGTAATGTCGGCTACTCCCGTTTGTGGATCAGGTATAAGGGGGGGGCAGAAACGGAATCCGTTGGAAACAACTATATCGGTCTTCATCTTCCACATCACTGCATCGGTAATAAGATTGTCCATAGGAGTTTCGATGATGAAGTAGCGTACCAGCGGAGTTTTAGTCTGGCCAAGCACTTCTTGCAGAACTTTCTTATAGGGCTGCTTAACAGATTCTACCAGATCTTTCATCTCGGCATCCTCCGGGTATTTTCCGGGATCCACATCAATAAGTTCATATACTTCATCTTTTATTTTACCGTTCTCTATCACAATATCCAGCTTGCCGACAAAAGATGCAAAGGCGCCAGGTTCTGTAACCTTGCTGTATTTACCCTGTATAGGTTGACGGATACGTTCATGCGTATCGGCCCCTAGAATGTAATCTACTCCTTGTGCACACTCTTCATTGGAAAGGTGAAGCTGCTGGGCAAGTCCCATGTGAGATACTACGAATACCATGGCACACCCCTTCTCTTCACGAAGAATCTTTACATATTTCTTTAAATCCACTTCTGGCTTGGTGAACAGAATACCTTTCGAGTATGCGGGACTTTGCCTAATTGGTGTGAGCGGATCGTTATACCCTACGAATCCAATTTTCAGCCCTCCCCTATTGAAGATCTGATAAGGAGGAAACAACAATTCATGCTCCAGATCATCATTGTTGAACATGTTGGCGCAAATTTTAGCCGCCGAATACCCGTTCATATCTTTCAGGAGCATTTTCTTTCCATACACTACTTCCCAATTGCCAGGAAGAACCAGATCATAATTGATTTTATTGATCAGTGGCATAAGGGCCTGTCCCTGTGTAAGAGAAGCTATTCCGCTTCCCTGAAAGCAATCACCTCCATCGACCAGAAGCGTATTCTCGGGGTTTTGTCCTCGTAATTCTTTGATCAGGGTTTGGAGTGTGGCGAAACCACCGCGTTTTTTGTATACAGCCTTTCCGTTTTCCCAGAAAAATTCGTCGTGAATGTCGAGTTGCCCATGAATATCGGAAGTATGGAGGATGGTAAAGCGCTGTGCCTTGCCTTTGATGAGAGCTGGGTTACGTGCAATTTCCCGAATCTTGTCTTTATCCTGAAGCCACCAAGGAAGCGCTGGACCCACTCCCAGGCCAATGGTTGCAAGACCGGCATAACGAATAAAGTCGCGGCGGCTTTGTCCGTGTTTTTCTTTTTCACCGCTTCCAACTTCATCTCCGTGGTGACAAGCACATTGGCATCCAGGTTTATCGCAACGTCCTTCGCTCATAAGTTGTTGTCACATTTTGATCTTCTTTTTATTTTTTTTCTTTGCTTCTGCTATTGGGGCAAAAGGGCCATACTTATGCTGCGTTTCACTGTAGGTCTCCGCATAAGGGCCGAAAGGATGATCCACTGGTTTAGTTCGGATATCGGGCCAGTCTTTTTCGATCTTTCCTTGGGGCCTATCCTGGGAATTTACAAATGCTGCAATATCCCAGGCTTCTTCATTTGTTATTTGGGGCAGCTCTATGCTTGCTCCCTGCGGCATATTGTTCTTGATATATCCGGCCAAACGGGTGATGCGATAGAGACCGGCTCCGGTATTGTAGCTGTGAATTCCCCACAAGGGTGGGTAAATATAACTTTTTTCATCGGCACTGAGTTTCCCCTGCCCGTCTTCCCCATGACAAGAAATACATTTAGTCATAAAGACCTTTTTTCCCTGCACAGGATCAGCGGCCC
>PLYR01000034.1:86772-98582 GCA_003153435.1 Bacteroidota bacterium | reverse complement strand
GCCGACTGTCTCCGTCTCTATGAAATGTTTCTCGGCCCATTAGAACAAAGCAAACCCTGGAACACAAACGGAATCACCGGTGTATCAGGATTTATCCGAAAACTCTGGAAACTTTACCATCAACCAGCTCCGATAGGAGCTGAGAATCCACACAAAGGCTCCCCTCCCCTTGGGGGAGGGGCCGGGGGAGAGGTCCGTGAAGACGTTTTTAATGTCACAAACGCCGAACCAACCAAACCAGAACTCAAAACACTTCATAAAACCATCCGAAAGGTGATGGAAGATATGGACCGGTATTCTTTCAATACCTCCGTAAGCACCTTTATGATCTGTGTAAATGAACTGATCGACTTGAAATGTAATAAAAGAGAAATTCTGGAGCCTCTGGCTATCCTCATCTCTCCTTATGCTCCACATATCTGTGAAGAATTATGGGAAGCTCTGGGACATAAAGAAAGTATTACGTTCTCCGAATTTCCGAAGTTCGAAGAAAAGCACCTGACTGAAACAGCCTTTAAGTACCCTGTTTCTTTGAATGGGAAGACTAAATACTTCCTGGAGCTGGATCTCAGTTTAACTAAGGAAGACATTGAGAAAGAGGTACTTGCCCAGGAACAAACCGTGAAGATTCTGGAAGGTAAAGCACCCAAAAAAGTCATTGTGGTGCATAATAAAATAGTGAATATTGTCGTTTAAAATAGAAGGTGAATTCCTATATTTAATTCTGGCACAGCCTTTGGATAGCTTCTTATCAGAAACACAAGGATCATGAAAAATTACTCTTTTTCAGCGTTAGGTTTTCTTCCGGTTGCCTTACTCCTTACTTCAGGAATGCCATTGAAGGAAAAACCTGGAACTCCACCCACTACTGAACTCCGTACTGTCAAGAATGAAAGTTTTAAACGGGGGGAGGTGCTCAAATTCCGACTGCACTATGGAGTGATTGATGCCGGAACAGCCGAAGTTTCTATTACCGAAGAAAACAAACAACTGCATGACCGTAATACCTTCCACGTAGTTGGAATAGGAAAAAGCATCGGAGCCTTCGACCCTTTCTTTAAGGTAAGAGACCGTTATGAATCCTTTATTGATGCAGACGCTATAGCCCCTGTAGTATTCATCCGCCGTGTAAATGAAGGAGGCTTCAAAATTGCTCAGGATCAGGTTTATGATCACGAGAAGAAAAAAGTGATGAGCAATGGCACCTATTATGATGTGCCGGAATATACTCAGGACATGATTTCAGCCTTCTATTATGCGCGTACTCTGGATATGAGTAATGCAAAGGTAGGTGACATCTTTTCCCTGAAAAGTTTTATTGACAACGAGATCTGGGAGTTAAAAATCAAATTCATGGGCAAGGAAACTATTTCTACCGATGTAGGAAAAGTGAGGTGCCTGAAATTCCGTCCTATTGTGCAGAAAGGAAGAGTGTTTAAAAAGAGCGAAGATTTGAATGTCTGGATTTCGGATGACAAAAACCATATCCCCGTAAGGGCTCAGGCTGATGTACTCATCGGTTCCGTTAAAATGGACCTTACCGGATATTCCAATCTGGCTAACCCCCTTAATCTTCAATAACTCTTTTACGGGAGATTCCTGATAAAGTGCCTGTTCCGGTTTGCAATTGTATTTTATTCTTCTCATCTTCGCCTTAATCCTTAAGAATAAGACTCTTTTCATCAGTGATTGTTGATTATGGCGATAAAGAAAAAATCTGATCCGAAATACCATTCTGTCATGCTGATAGATGACAGCGAAATAGACAATTTCATCAATCAGAAGATGATTGAAGGTTGTGGGTTTGCCACTCATGTTTATACGCATACAAGTGTAAAGAGCGCCCTGGAGTTTTATCAGAATCTCTTACGGGTTGAAAAAATATCGTCTGATCTTTTCCCGAAAATAATTTTCCTGGACATCAACATGCCCTTTATGGATGGACTTCAGTTTTTGAAGGAATTCGATAAGATAGCAGGAACGAAACATCAGGATGTGAAAATAGTGATGCTAAGCACCTCCATGAACCCGAAGGATATTGAAGAATCTGAAAAGGGGAAACGTGTAACGACTTTTTTGAATAAGCCTCTGACTCAGGCTCACCTGAACAACCTTTAATTTTTTTCTTTCCGGAAGGCTTTTGAAAGCAATGAAATCATTGCTTTGTCCAACACAATAAATTTCAGCATTCTTTGTGGACCATTANNTTCAAACTCAGGAGCTTAATAAAAGCCTTAACATTTTTATACTCCCCCCCTTTTCGCTCCCGCAGCTTTCGTGAAAGATTTTTGAGAACAACCTCCGACTCCGAACGTCTGCCAATCAGGCAATAGTTTAAAGCAAGAAAGAGTTTTGCTTCCATTTCAGCATGGATCATATTCTTAAAGCTCAGCTCGTTGAGAACAGATTGAAGACTGGAAATAGCATCCGCGTATTTTTTTGCATAAAAGGAAGTCCCCGCTTTGTAAATGCCGTAGCAGAGATAACTTGGAGCATCCTCTTTTCGGATCGCATTTTCAAGGCAGATGTCCTCCTCCTCTAACTGCTCTCCGATTCCCAGTAATGCGTAGCGTTCCAGTTTGGATGTGAGAAAGTTGGCAGTAAAACAGCAATGATCTGCCAGGATAAATATATTCAGCTCGGCGTTTACATTTTCAAAATAAGGGGTGGAAAGTTTCATCTGGCCCGACCTATGATAGTATTCAAAGGTGAGGAAATCCACAACGGTCCTCAGAAATTTGTAGGTCGCATCCCGGGGATTTTCTTCAAATATTTTTCGGGAATCCTCCAGCATCTTTTCAATCAACAGGAAATCTCCGGCCTTTCTCTTTAATGGCGTATAGATCGAAAAAGAGATATCCATTATATTCCGGTAAATAGCCAGGTGGTGAGATTCATAAAGCTGATACAAATTCGACATTTCCATCCTCATCAGATCGAGCACTTCCGCTTCCGAAGCATTCCTGGAAGCTTTGTACTCACCCAGAGATTTAGCAAAGCGGGAGAGCAGATCCTCCGCTTTGTCCAGTCCTATCGTATATGCAACATGCTTATTATAGAGCTGAGCGTACTCAAAATATTTGGGAGAGCTGAGATGAAGTTTCTTCAGGGCACTATAAACCTGGGTCAGTTCATTGGGCATATCATATTCAATCAGCTTCTTCTCCAGTTTCTTAAGCAGTGCAATGGCTGTATCCTTGGGTGTATTGAAAAGCAGGTTCGGTATATTGGATACATTACGGATGAGTTCAATCCGGGGGTCCTTTACATTTACAAAGAGATATTCCTGAATTTTTTCATACAATCTTGATTTCAGGGTATAATAAGCCGCCTTGTTCAGTGTAAGCTTACTGTAAATCTCTTTCTCGCTGAGTTCTGGTTGCCGGAGATGACTGAGCAGCGTGCGGAACTTATCTGCTCTACTCTTTTGGAATTGCTCCTCAATCGTCTCATAATCCTCCGCAGTCAACTGCTGGACAACTGTTTTCAAATTTATCATCGCTAATCTTCTACTATATCTGAATATGGTCAAGACCTATTCTGGTCTCTGGTATATTGAAACAGCTATAAACCAAGCCAGTCAAATATACATTTTTTACAGGAATCGATCGGAAAGATAAATTAAAGAAAAAAGGCCATCCCTACAGTACATACCCATCCCAGTCCAAAACCGATATAGATCTGAGCCGGACTATGGGCCTGAAGTTTTAGGCGGGACCAGCCGACAAGGCCGGAAATAAAAATACACAGATACAGGAGGTTGAGAGGTGGTGAAGGCAGTATAAGGCAAAGCACAAGCAAGGTGCCGCACAATCCGCCCTGGGCAATAGAATGAGCACTGATCTTCCAAAACAAGTTTACGACCGCAGCGATCACCACGGAACCTGTTGCTCCAAGCATAAAAACACGAATGATCCGAAGCATTCCTGATGGAGCCGGAAAATCCTTCAGGAGATAGAAGGCAAAAAGATAGTAGGCCGCCGTGATCAGATAGGGCCCAAATCTTTCTCTTCGTTCGTTCAGCTCCAGTGCTTTTAAAGACCAGGTACGAAGCATCAGATACGTACTAATAGCCGGGAGCAAAAAAGTAGAGACCAGGGTAAGGGAAGTGAGAAAGAGAAATATACGGATATCCCGGATAAAGTAGAAAGTGGTGAAGATTCGGTACAAGAGGACCATCCCATAAGTGGGTATCAACAGGGGATGAAAGAGCCAGGAAATGAAATTTGCCGCGCGTCTTTCCAAATCAGAGTTCTTTTCGCATCCTGGCAACCGGGAGTTCGAGCTGTTCCCGGTATTTGGCGACAGTCCTCCTTGCAATCGTATATCCTTTCTCTTTAAGAATGCTGCAAAGCTTATCATCCGTAAGAGGCTTTTTCTTGTTTTCTGCCGAGATGCAATCACTCAGAATTTTTTTGACTTCCCGTGAGGAAACTTCTTCTCCGCTTTCGGTAGAAAGTGATTCAGAAAAAAATGTTTTGAGCAGGAAGGTTCCAAACTCTGTTTGAACGTATTTGCTGTTTGCAACCCGGGAGATCGTGGAAATGTCCATCCCTACCCGGTCTGCAATATCTTTCAGAATCATTGGTTTCAGTTTCGTCTCATCACCTTCCAGAAAATATTCATACTGATACTCCATGATGGCATTCATGGTAAAGAGTAATGTTTCCTGCCTCTGGCGGATTGCATCTATGAACCAACGGGCAGTCTCCACTTTTTGTTTGACGAATGACAGTGCCTCCTTGGAGGTCTTATCCTTACGCCTCGCATAATCACCCATCATCCTGCTGTATTCTTTGCTTATTTTTAAATCAGGCGCATTTCTTGAATTCAGGGAAAGTTCCAGCTTATCATCTGTTACATTGATAATAAAATCAGGAGTGATCTGTATGACTGCACCTTTGGAGTCTACGACAGAATCGCCGGGGCGTGGATTTAGGTGAATGATTTCCTGAATTATTTCTTTTAGCATCTCATCATCCACATCCAGCTTCTTCGCCATCTTATCATAATGCTTTCTGGAAAACTCCTCCATCATGTCACGTACGATCCGAACTGCCTGTTCGTTTACAAAAGTAGCCGGCTTGCGTTTGAGCTGCAATAAAAGACATTCCTGCAAATCGCGGGCCCCAATACCGGGAGGATCAAACTGCTGAATGATGTGCAGCAGCTGAAGAAGCTCCTTCTCGGTCGTGGCGATATTTTGAGAAAAAGCAATATCATCGGCTATCGCAGAGAGGTCTCTCCGGAGATAACCATCGTCGTCCAGATTTCCAATAAGGTATTCTGCAATGGCATGTTTACGTTCATCCAGCTCTTGCATCCCCAACTGGCTCAGGAGCAGATCCTGAAATCCGGTCCCGGCTATAATCGGTATTTCTCTCCGCTCTTCATCCGGACTTGAGTTATTGATCTCTAGCTTATAATCCGGAATTTCATCTTCTTCGAAGTACTCATCAATATCTACTTCTTTTTCTTCTGCGGGTATTTTTTCCTCGTCACTCTCTCCTTCATCCAGGCTTCCGTCATCTTCTTTTTCTTCCTTATCCTGATCCTCGGTCACATCTGTTTCTTCCTGCTCCGCAGTAACTTCGTCCTCATCATCTTCCCTGCCCTCTTCCAGCGCAGGGTTTGCTTCCAGCTCTTCTTTTATTCTTTGCTCCATAGCAATAGTCGGCAGCTGAAGCATTTTCATCAGCTGGATTTGCTGAGGAGAAAGCTTCTGGAGCATCTTATGGCTGAGCGACTGCTTTAACATATACTTTTCTTACCTAAAATTCCGCATTTTTTGGTGTCCTTGGGAATGGGATCACATCCCTGATATTTCCCATTCCTGTAACAAACATGATCAGGCGTTCAAAGCCCAGACCGAAGCCGGCATGTGGTACTGTTCCAAACCTGCGGGTATCGAGATACCAATAAAGTTCTTCTGCTGGGATATGCATCTCCTTCATCCTCTGTTCCAGCTGTTCCAGTCTTTCTTCCCGCTGGGAGCCACCGATAATTTCACCAATCCCCGGAAAGAGGATATCCATGGCCCTGACTGTTTTCCCATCGTCGTTTTGACGCATATAAAAGGCTTTAATGTCTTTCGGATAATCGGTAAGGATGACAGGCTTTTTGAAGTGTTTTTCTACCAGGTAACGCTCATGTTCCGACTGAAGATCTGCTCCCCAGGATTCGATGATATACTTAAACTTCTTCTTTTTGTTATGATTGGAATTTTTCAGGATCTCTATAGCTTCCGTGTAAGTGAGTCGCTGAAATTCATGCTCGAGGCAAAACTGGAGTTTAGCATGCAGATCAAGCTCTGAACGTTCATCCAATGGCTTTTGTTTTTCTTCCTCCAGAAGTCGTGTTTTGAGAAATTCAATTTCATGTGGACAAGCATCCAAAGCATATCTTATGACATATTTTAGCATGTCCTCAGCCAGTTGCATATTATCTCCAAGGTCATTGAAAGCCACCTCTGGTTCAATCATCCAGAACTCAGCGGCATGCCGGGCTGTATTTGAATTTTCTGCTCTGAAGGTGGGTCCGAATGTATACACCTCACCAAATGCCATCGCTCCAAGCTCCGCTTCGAGCTGACCTGAAACCGTTAGGTTAGTGGCTTTCCCGAAAAAATCTTCCCTGAAATCTACTTTACCCGCTTCATCTCTCGGGGTCGCATCGAAAGGGAGGGTTGTTACCTTAAACATCTCGCCGGCCCCTTCTGCATCAGAAGCTGTAATGATGGGCGTATGCATGTATACAAAACCCTTGTCGTTAAAAAATTTATGTATTGCAAATGCAAGCACATGCCTGATTTTAAATACTGCCGCAAAGGTGGTGGTGCGGAAACGGAGGTGTGCTTTTTCACGAAGGAACTCCAGGCTATGTTTTTTAGGCTGGAGCGGGAATTTCTCAGCATCACAATCACCTAAGATTTCCAGTGTCTTTACTTTTATCTCTACCTTCTGTCCCTTACCCAGTGATTCAACAAGTTCACCGGTAACAGATACAGAGGCTCCGGTGGTCAGACGACGGAGCAGTGGTTCATCTGGAAAATCGAGGCTGACTACTGCCTGGAGGTTATTAATTCCAGAACCATCATTGATAGCAATAAACTGATTATTGCGGAAAGTCCGGACCCATCCTTTTGCCGTAACTTCTTTCCCATAGTCGGTGCTTTGAAGCAGTTCGGAAATCTTAGTTCTTTTACTCATTTTTCAGCCTAATTATCCTGATCCTGAAAAAGGATCAGGTTGGCGAAGTTAACAGTTTTTCAGGGAAAACAGAGTCAGTATTTGAACCCGATTACGAGCACATCGTCTACCTGCTCCTGCTCACCCTTCCAGGAAACAAAGTGCTGACGGAGCACTTCCTTTTGTTCAGCAAGAGGGAGATGGAGTATTTCAGTCAACAGTTTCTGGAAATTCTTAACCATCATTTTCTTCCCCGAATTGCCTCCGAACTGATCAGCATATCCATCCGTGCTCAGGTACATCATATCGCCAGGAGAGAGCTCTATCCGGTTATTAGTGAACTGTCGTTTGTCAGTCATCTCCAATCCGCCAATGGGGAACTTATTCGGCTTGATCACTTCCATCTTATCTTTATCACCCCCTCTGAAGATCCAAAGGGGCCTGTTAGCTCCTGCATATTCGAGGATATTGCTGTCGCCCTCAATCGCACAGAGTGCAATGTCCATGCCATCCCTCCGTTCACCCTCGGCATTCGATTGCTTGAGGGCATTCTTGATCCCTAAGTGGAGTTCATTCAGGATCTCACCAGGCTCCATGATTTCTTTCTCACTAACAATTTCATTCAGGATAGTGTTTCCGATAATACTCATGAAAGCGCCCGGAACTCCATGCCCGGTACAATCAGCCGTTGCCAGGAATCTCTTGTTTTTACGTTTTGCAAACCAGTAGAAATCGCCGCTCACTATATCCTTGGGCATATACAGGATGAAGCTTTGAGGGAATTCCTGAGAAATGACTTCCAACTGCGGAAGGATGGCTTCCTGAATATTCTTGGCATAACGAATGCTGTCTGTGATATCCCGGTTCTTGGTTTCTATAATGGATTTTTGAGCGGTAATCTCCTGGTTAATCACCTCCACTTTTTCCTTTTCCTCTCTCAGCTCGCTGGTTCTTTCTCTGACCTGGGTTTCAAGGGTGATCTGGGTTTTGATAAGCTGAGCCGTCCTTATCTTAATGAAGAGGTAAACTCCGGTAATAACAAGGACAATACATAAGGTATAGAACCACCAAGTTTTATACCAGGGTGGAAGAATTATGAAGTGGTATTGAAAAGGTTCCTTGTTCCAGAGCCCGTCGTCATTACTTGCTTTTAACAGAAAGGTATAATCACCGGGAGGGAGTGAAGAATAAGTCGCCTCATTCTTAGAAGTGGGTGGCACCCAGTCATTGTCCATACCTTCCAACTTAAACTGGTATCGGACCTTGGAAGGGATCGTGAGACTGATTCCACGGAAATCAAACGTAAGGTGATTCTTGTTGAATGGAAGGACGAGCGCATTCGGAAGTCTGGTCAGTGAGTCAATTCCTTTGGACCAGGATGAGAAATCATCTGCCTGGAAAAAAAGCCGGATTCCGGATACGGTGGTGAGGGGTTCAACAAGGTTTATTTTATCCAGGGAAGGGTCATATACAGTCACCCCTTTAATCGTACCAAACCAGATCCGGCCCTGATTATCTTTACTACAGGCATTGACATTGCATTCTACTCCTCTGAAGCCTTCTTCCTTGCCATAGTGTTTGATATTTATCTGATGGTTATCCCTGATTTTTTTTGCATCAAGCCGGTCGAGGCCTTTATTTGTTCCTACCCAGAGATATCCATTTTTATCAAAGACCAGGAGATAAATCTTATTGGAAGAGAGTCCGTTATTTTCATCCACCCGGGAAAAAAAGGTGCCATCAAAAAGGAACACACCTTCATCTGTACCAAACCATAATTTACCTTCCTCATCTTCTGTAATGGAAGAAACTCTTTTATCCGTAAAATGATTCTTCTTTGAAAAAAGCTGAACCTCCTTCTGATCGGAGCGGATAACTCCTTTTTCAGTAGCAAACCAGGTGGCGCCTTTATGGTCAGTATAAATGCACGGAATAACTTTATAATCCTTTTCAAGAAGGCTGTTGAGACGGGGATAATCTCTAAAAGTTCCATCTTTAAAATAACAGGCTCCATTCTTGGTACCGATCCAGATTCTTCCGTCAATTCCACGTTCCAAAGCATATACCTTATTATCCTTTAGTCCGTCGGATTCAACATAATTCCGGAATGTTTTCCCATCGTATACACTTAACCCGTTTCCGGTGGCAAACCACATCTTTGAGTCTTCTGTTTCAATCATCCCATAAATGGTGCTGCTGGCTATGCTCTTTTCAGGGTGTTTGATATCTAAGGTATATGCAGCAGTCATGTGGTGATTTTCATTCATTTTCACCACCCCGGCATTTTGCATGCTGATCCACATATTATGCCGGGAGTCCATAAAAATGGAATTCACATATTCTTTGGGCAGACTGTCGGCCAAACCAAGGTTGAAAAAGGTTTCGTGACTGAGTTTGGAAACTCCGTTACCTGCAGTACCAAACCACATATTTCCCTCCCGGTCGCAACATATCGAAAACAAAGCGGTTGTTCCAAGTCCGCTTTTTTCAAAAAACCGCTTATACGTTTTCCCATCGTACTTATAGGCACCAGCCCCTGTGCAAAACCAAATATTCCCATACGGGTCTGCTGCAGCACCGGAGAAAGAGATCTGACCACCGGTGGGTCCTTCAAAGTTTTTAACCAGCTGCGTTCCCACAAGCTTGTTTATACCATTGTTGGTGGCAATAAGGATACTGCCGTCCTTCTGTTCTATGACACTTCGAACAAAATTATTGCTAAGTCCTTCTTTCTCGGAGTAATGGGTGAATTTCTGATTAGCGTATACGAACACCCCGTTGTTAAGAGTACCAAACCAGATCCGGCCCTTGCTGTCGGCGTAAATAGAGAAGATGGAGCTCTGATTAAGAATTTCGTTTCCCGTGAAAGGAACAATCTTGTGTCCGTCAAATATGCAGACTCCTTTAGCGGTACCGATCCAAATCCGGTCATCATGATCGCGAAAAACTTTATAAACCCTTTTATGAGGAAGGCCTGTAGAATCGGTAAAATTCCGGTAGGTAAAACCATTGTATACACTGAACCCCCCATAAGTACCCAAGAGGATATTCCCTTTTTTATCGTCACAGATAGAATAAACGATATTATTAATCAGTCCATTCTTCTCGGTATAGTTCGTGAATTTATTCCCGTCAAAGCTGGAAGCTCCTCCACTGTTGGTTCCAAACCACATCAACCCGTTCCGCGACTGGAAAACGGAAAGGACCTGAGATTGAGCCAGGCCATCTTCTACAGAGTAAGTCTTGAAATTAAAAGATTGGGAGAAACAGGATCCTCCCTGGCCCGGAAGAAGGACCTGCAGAAAACAAAAAAATAATGCCCTGTAAATAAATCTTCTTTTCACGTCAGACGGAAATCTTTACTGATAATATACTTGTTGAAGGACTAAAAGTACGATTTTTAAAGAAATCCGGCCCTTTTATAAGCATGTCTGCTTTTTTTTTCAAAAAAACAATATTCCGCATTTTGAATCGTCTCCAGCACAGTAAACCCATTTGAGTATTCGAAGGGGAAGTATTTGATGGAAACTTTGGGAATTATAAATGTTTCCATAGTTTTGTGCCGAATTTTAAAGATGGAGCCGAAAGAACGCATATTAAAGGGTGCTGAAGAGCTTTTTTTTCGATACGGAATCAAAAGTGTGACCATGGATGATATTGCCAAACACTTGGGGATATCTAAGAAAACCATTTACCTGAGTTTTGAGGATAAGGATCAAGTGGTTCATACCCTGATGCAGCACAAATTGAGGGAAGATGAGGAAAATTTAGCCCTCGTGTCCCGAAAATCTGAGAACATCATTGAAGAAATATTTCTGCATATGAAGCATATGGGCACGATGATCGGTCAGGTTAACCCGAATGCCTTTTATGACTTACAGAAATATCATCAAAAATCCTGGAGCCTGTTTACCTCTTTCAAGGAAAATTGTATTCAGCGTATGGTGGAGGAAGCACTGGTCAAAGGAATAAAAGACGGGATTGTAAGAAAGGATGTCGATCCTAAGATATTGGCGAAACTGAGGATGGAAGAAGTTGAAATGGGATTTAATCCTCTTCTTTTTCCTCCTGAAAAATTTAAGATCCTGGATGTTCAGCTTTCTCTCATCGACCATTTCCTTCACGGGATCTGTACATTGAAAGGACATAAACTGATCAATAAACATAAAGAATTGAAGGAGGAGGAATAAATCCTTCGGTAAATAACGAGTTTCATCAGTCGAATCGTATGAAAAAAATTATACTCAGCTTTGCGTTCCTATCCCTTGCAATAGGGTTGTTTGCTCAAAAGCCTGACAGCAGTTCCGCTGCTTCCATGTCGCTTAAACAGGCGCTTGATTTCGCGATGAAAAATCAGGTCAGTGTTAAAAATGCAGATATCGATAAAGAGATTACCGAAGCCAAACGAAAGGAAGTACTGGGTGTAGGCATGCCTCAGATTAATGGATCAGGGGATATGAGTGATTATCTAAGCCTTCCCACATCTCTGATCCCTGCCGAATTCTTTGGAGGAAAACCAGGCACCTTTATTGGCCTCAAATTCGGAACCCAGTATAATGCGTCCGGAAGTATTAATGCCTCGCAAATGATATTTGACGGAACCTTTTTCCTTGCACTCAAGGC
>PLYR01000034.1:34143-86763 GCA_003153435.1 Bacteroidota bacterium | reverse complement strand
ACTAAAGCCTTAAATGATAATGGCTTTGTGGAGAAAATAGATCTTGACCGGATTACGGTTAACTACAATAACCTAATGACTGAACGCGATAAAACCAAACGTTTTGCCGACCTGAGTTATAATCTTCTAAAATACCAGATGGGAATGGATCAGCAGACGAAGCTGAGTGTTACCGATAAGCTTAACGATGCACTGCTTTCTCCCGATGCTGCCGCAAATGACAAGTTCGATCCTTCCAAAAGAATAGAATTCTCCCTGCTTGAGACACAGCAGAAAATGAATTACCTCGAACTCAAGAAAAACAAGTATGGCTATTTTCCAAGCTTGGCAGCCTATGCAAGCGGAATGGAATCAGCATACCGCACAAAAGTGGATTTTGCCGACCCTAATGGCACCTGGTATGCCACTTCCCTGGTAGGACTCCGGCTAACCGTTCCTATTTTTGACGGAGGACAAAAACACGCCAGGGTTCAGCAAAATAAACTGAATATCATGAAAACAGATAATGATATTAAGGCGCTTCAACAAGGGCTTGACCTGGAATTTACAAATGCCAAAACACAACTTATAAATGCATCCAATACTTTAGGGGTCCAGAAAAAAAACATTGATCTTGCCACAGAGATCTATGATGTATCCAAAAAGAAATACGAACAAGGTGTCGGGTCCAACTTGGAGGTTCTAAATGCAGAGTCTTCTCTTAAAGAAGCTCAGACTAATTATTACAGCGCATTGTATGATGCTCTCAATGCTAAAGTTGATTTTGATAAGGCAAACGGTTCACTTTTGAAATAACGATTTATGAAAAGTCTATTTCCCTCTACTATGAAAAAAGCTATATACGCAGTTCCTGCACTTGCTGTTCTCTTCCTTGCCTCCTGCCACCCGGCAACGGATAAAAACAAAGAGCTCATCGAGTTGAAAAAACAACGAGACGAATTGAACGCCAAAATTGCCGGTATTGAAACCGCGGCGGCCACTAAGGATACCAGTGCCAAAGCAAAAATACCTGAAGTTTCAGTGCTTGCAGCTCAACAGCAGTTCTTCCGCAACTACGTGGAAATCCAGGGTCGAATCGATGCTGATGAAAACATCTCACTGAGCCCTCAGATGGGCGGTGCTGTGACCAAGATCAATGTGAAAGTCGGCGATGAAGTGACCAAGGGCGAAATACTCGCTGAAGTAGATAACAAGGTTATCCTGCAAAGTATCTCTGAACTTCAGACCGGACTGGATCTTTCAAAGACCATGTATGACAAACAAAAAAACCTCTGGGATCAGAAGATCGGTACTGAAGTGCAATACCTGAGCGCAAAAAATCAGAAAGAAGGACTGGAAAAAAAGATGGCTACCTTGCAGGATCAGCTTGCCCTTTCAAGGATTATCTCTCCGATCAACGGAAATGTCGATGAAGTGGCACTAAGGCTTGGACAGATGGCAGCGCCTGGTATGCCCGGCATACGCGTCATTAATTTTGACAACCTGAAAGTGAAAGGGGAAGTATCGGAAGCATTTGCCGGAAAAATTAAAAAAGGCGATGGGGTTGACATCATATTCCCTGATATGGGTGATTCCGTTCAAGGCAAAATTGATTTCGCAGCTAAGGTTATTAATCCTCTGAACCGAACCTTTACAGTCCAAGTAAATCTGGACCGTAAAAAAGACTATCACCCGAACATGATCGCAATTCTGAAAATTGTAGATTATGTGAATCCCAAAGCCCTCGTTGTTCCGGTGAATATTATTCAACATGCAGAAGAAGGGGATTTTGTGATTGTAGCAGAAAACAACAAGGCTCATAAGTTAAAGGTAAAAGCGGGCCATGTCTACAACGGGAATGCAGAAATAACAGAAGGCCTGAAGGAAGGCGACAAAGTGATCCTTAAAGGGTTTCAGGAGCTAAACGAAGGAGAAGAAATCAAATTTTAATCTGTTCTGACAATCCGGTTTATGAAGGATATAGAAAAAGAATTTAAACCCAGCAGCTGGGCCATTGATAACAAGATCAGCATCTTTGTGCTGACCATCATTATTACGCTCGTCGGACTTGCAGCCTACAATAGCATTCCTAAAGAAAGTTTTCCGGAAATAAAAATTCCGAAAATTTTTGTTTCTACTGTTTACCCCGGCACCTCTCCAGCCAATATGGAGAACCTGGTGACCAAACCGATTGAAAAGAAAGTAAAATCGATTGAAGGAGTTAAAAAGATTACCAGCAATTCTTATCAGAATTATTCCATTATTACGGTAGAGTTTAATACGGATGTAAAAATTGATCTCGCCAAACAAAAAGTAAAGGATGAGATTGATAAAGCAAAGGCCGATCTCCCCAAAGACCTCCCTCAGGAACCCAGTGTACAAGATGTGGACCTTTCCCAGATTCCGATACTCTATGTCAATCTCTCTGGCGACTTTGACCTGAACAAACTCAAAAACTACGCCGACCAGATCAAGGACCGGATTGAATCCATGAAGGAGGTGACCCGTGCCGATATCATAGGGGCTCTCGACAGGGAGATTCAGATCAATGTCGATATGTTCAAGATGCAGGCTGCGCAGATCTCCATGTATGATATCAAGATGGCTGTTGGAAACGAAAACCTGACTATCTCCGGCGGAGATGTTAGGATGGAAGGCTTAAGGAGGACGATCAACGTAAAGAAAGAGTTTAAGGATGTGGATGAAATCCGCAACATGATTGTTAAATCCCCTAATGGTGCTCCAATATACCTCAAAGATATTGCTGAAGTCAAGGATACCTATGCGGAGCAGCAGAGTTATGCCCGCCTCGGGGGTAAAAATGTTATTACCCTAAGCATTGTCAAGCGCTCCGGCGCTAACCTCATCGAAGCAACAGACAAAATTCAGGACATCCTTACGAGTATGCGCAAGGTGCTGCCTAAAGATTTGAATATTGTAACTACCGGCGACCAGAGTTTTCAAACGCGGCTTACGCTTCATGACCTCATCAATACCATTATCATTGGTTTTATACTGGTAACAATTATTTTGATGTTCTTCATGGGGGCCACCAATGCCATTTTTGTGGCCATGTCGGTGCCGCTAAGTATGTTTATTGCCTTCCTCATCATGCCAACAATTGGCTTTACGATGAATATGATTGTCCTCTTCTCCTTCCTCCTTGCCCTGGGAATTGTGGTGGATGATGCTATCGTGGTTATTGAAAACACACACCGAATTTTCGGAAACGGAAAACGGAAAATAAAAGACGCAGCCAAGACCGCAGCAGGGGAAGTATTTCTTCCTGTTCTTGCAGGAACTCTCACAACCCTTGCACCCTTTATTCCTCTGGCCTTCTGGAAAGGTGTGATCGGAGAATTCATGTTCTTCCTCCCGATCACCCTCATCATAACGCTGATGGCTTCACTTTTTGTAGCTTATATTATCAGCCCTGTATTTGCAGTCGGTTTTATGAAACCTCACAAGGAAACTGCTGATGGCACAAGACCGACATTTACAAAGGGAACCATCATTTCGACGATTGTATTTGGAGCACTGGCCCTTATCTTTTATGCAGCCGGGAACAACGGGTTTGGAAACTTCCTGATCCTCCTCCTCCTCCTGAATCTTCTGAATCATTTTGTCCTCCTCTCCTGGATCCGGAAATTCCAAACGAAAGTATGGCCCTCTGTCGTCCGGGGATACGAGAACCTTTTAGTTAAATGTCTCCGGCATCCCGGGAGGATACTTCTCGGAACAGTCGGACTCTTTATTTTTTCCCTGGTATTCTTTGCTATCAGAGGCCCAAAGGTGGTTTTCTTCCCCTCTGCCGATCCTAATTTTACCTATATCTATGTGAGTCTTCCTGTGGGTACTGACCAAGCCTACACCAATGAAGTAATGAAAACCGTTGAAGCGAAGGTCAATACGGTACTTGGCATCGATAATGCAAAGGGGAAAACCAATCCTATTGTTTCCTCCGTAATTACAAACGTTACCGTTGCCGTGACAGATCCTCAGGATGAAGATCAGGGCACCTATCCGAACAAAGGACGGATTGCGGTGTCTTTCGTTCCTTTTGGAGAAAGACACGGTAAATCCACCGCTGATCTCTTTGCAGCCATTGAAAAAGCAGTGAAAGGGGTTGCCGGAGCTCAAATTACAGTAGCTCATGAGCAAGCCGGTCCGCCGGTTCCTAAACCTGTAAATATTGAAATAACTGGTGATAACCTGGAATCTTTAATTGCAACCTCTACCCAGTTGAAACATTACCTCGATTCACTTCATATCGAAGGAGTTCAAGAGTTGAAATCAGATTTTCTGAACAACAAACCTGAAATTGTTTTTGATGTTGACAGGGAACGAGCGAACAGAGAAGGTATTTCTGCAGGTCAGATAGGCTCAGAAATTAGGAACGGTGTTTTCGGGCAGGATCAATATGCGAAATTCAGAGACCTGAAAGATGAATATCCTATCCAGGTTAGGTATAAGGAAGATCAACGGAACAATGTGGATGCCCTGCGTAACCTGAAAATCACTTACCGGGATATGGCTATGAACGGACAGATCCGTCAGGTTCCTCTGGCTACTTTTGCTGACATCCGTTATGAAAATACCTATGGAGCCATCAAACGTAAAAATCAGAAGCGGATTATCTCCCTATCGTCTAACGTCGATGAAAACAAATTCAATGCAAACGAAGTTGTAGCCAAGGTCCAGAATGCGATTGTCGGGTATCATAAAACCGATGATGTCACCATCACCATGACGGGAGCTCAGGAAGATCAGAAGGAAACCGGTTCCTTTCTTGGAAATGCAATGCTTGCATCAATGGGACTGATATTCCTGATCCTGGTTATCCAGTTTAATTCTATCTCCAAACCACTCATCATCTTTACTGAAATATTTTTCAGTATCATCGGAGTGCTGCTCGGTGTCGCTATTTTCAAGATGGATATGTCTATCGTAATGACCGGTGTCGGTATTATTGCGCTTGCCGGGATAGTGGTCCGGAATGGAATCCTACTTGTTGAGTTTGCGGATCTTATGAGGGCCCAGGGTATGACAGCCTATGATGCTATTGTAGAAGCAGGGAAAACAAGGATGACCCCCGTTATCCTCACAGCCTCCGCTACAATTCTTGGTCTTATTCCTCTCGCGGTAGGCCTGAATATTGATTTCACCACCCTGTTTACGGAACTCAATCCTCATCTCTATTTTGGAGGCGACAGCGTAGCTTTCTGGGGGCCGCTTTCGTGGACCATGATTTTCGGATTAAGTTTTGCTACGTTCCTTACCCTAATCCTGGTTCCGGTAATGTATATTATGTCAGAGAATCAGAAGGTCCGTTCTGAGAAAATTCTCTCTCATCTGAAACTTTCCCCTGCTTTGATGTATGTTCCTTTTTTCATTCTGATTTGCAGAATCTTCGTAAAGCGGGACGTTTATCAGCTAAAGGCATGATCTGATTATTGTAACATGGGTATACTCTTTTTGACCTCCATGCTGGTATCCGCCCTGACCATTTTCCCGACCATTGCAGGGAATCTTGCAAGGCAGATGGGAAGACCCTTTAAAATTTGGTTCATTATCGGATTTTTTCTTCCTGTAATCACCATATTTATCCTCTTTCTGCTGCCGGATAAGTCAAAAAAGGGATAATTTCCTTACCTTTGCCGGAATATACCCCCAAAATGGATTTTCAGGCAGGAGAGCTGCTTTCTAAGATTGAATTCCCATCAGACCTTCGCAAACTGAAGGAAGATGAACTTCCTCAGGTTTGTAAAGAACTCAGGCAATATATCGTGGATGTCGTTTCCAAAAAAGGAGGACACTTCGGTGCCAGCCTTGGTGTAGTGGAATTAACGGTAGCACTTCACTATGTTTTCAATACCCCTTATGATCAGCTTGTCTGGGACGTAGGCCATCAGGCTTACGGGCACAAGATTCTGACCGGACGCCGCTCCCGTTTTCAAACGAACAGGCTTTATAAAGGCATCAGCGGTTTCCCTAAAAGGAAAGAAAGTGAGTATGATGCTATGGGGGTAGGACATTCCTCTACCTCTATCTCTACCGCATTAGGCATGTCAGTAGGTTCCAAATACAAGGGGGAGAAAGACCGGAATGTAATTGCCGTCATCGGTGACGGGGCGATGACTGCAGGTATGGCTTTTGAAGCACTCAACCATGCCGGGATCGCCAATTCCAATCTGCTTGTTGTTCTGAATGATAACTGCATGAGTATAGACCCCAATGTGGGTGCCCTCAAAGAATACCTTACTGATATTACTACTTCTCAGACCTATAACCGCTTCAAGGACGATATATGGAACCTGCTTGGCAAAATTTCCAAGTTCGGCCCGAATGCACAGGAGATTGTTTCCAAAATTGAAAATGGGATAAAAACCACACTGCTTAAACAAAGCAACCTGTTTGAATCTTTTAAATTCCGTTATTTTGGACCGGTAGATGGACATGATGTGATCAGAATGAAGAAGATCCTGGAAGACATGAAAAATATTCCCGGGCCAAAGATTCTTCATACCCTCACTCAAAAAGGTAAAGGATATAAATACTCTGAAGAAGGCAATCAGACCCTTTGGCACAGCCCCGGGTTATTTAACAAGGAAACAGGGGAAATCATCAAAGTGGTTCCGAAAGAACCTCAGCCTCCAAAGTATCAGGATGTTTTCGGAAATACGATTGTTGAGCTCGCAGAACTCAATCCTAAAATAATGGGAATTACTCCTGCCATGCCTTCCGGATGTTCCCTGAATATCATGATGAAGGCTATGCCTGACCGTGCTTTCGACGTGGGCATAGCCGAACAACATGCCGTTACATTCTCTGCCGGATTGGCTACCCAGGGTTTAATTCCTTTTTGCAATATTTATTCATCCTTCATGCAAAGGGCATATGACCAGGTTATTCACGATGTGGCCTTGCAGAACCTGCATGTTGTATTCTGCCTGGACCGTGGAGGCTTAGCTGGAGCGGATGGACCCACCCATCATGGAGCCTACGACCTGGCCTTTTTCAGGTGTATTCCCAATATGGTCGTCTCCGCTCCCATGAATGAAGAGGAACTCCGAAATCTGATGTATACGGCGCAGCTTGAGAAAAATAACTTCCCATTTTCAATACGATATCCAAGAGGGAATGGTGTAATGCCCGACTGGAAGCGTCCATTTACAGAAATATCGATCGGAAAAGGAAGAAAAATAAGAGAAGGGAATGATGTGGCTATTCTAAGCATCGGCCATATCGGTAATATTGCCCTTCAGGCCTGCAAAGACCTCGAAAAACAAGGCATCAGTGCAGCTCTGTATGATATGCGTTTTGTCAAACCTCTCGATGAAACGTTACTTCATGAAGTCTTCTCCAGATACCGCAAGGTTATTACCATTGAAGATGGATGTATCATGGGTGGCATGGGCAGTGCAGTACTTGAATTCATGGCTGATCACGATTATTCTGCTCAGGTGAGAAGACTTGGGATTCCAGATGCCGTTATAGAGCATGGGGAGCAGAAAGAACTTTATCAGGAATGTGGATTTGATGCCCCTGCCATAGCTACTGCTGTCCTGGAATTGTTGCGAGAAAGCAAAAAAATTACCGCCTGAGGTAATATTCCCTAAAATTTTCTTCTTCCCGAAATTATTCTATTTTTGGATAACCATAATCCGACTTGTGAATCTAAGCTTCGTATACGATTTGCACTGCCTGCTAAAGCAGTCAGATTTCAGTTATGTTTATAACGGCGACCTTTCCCAGGCGCTGACTGACCGCATCCTTTCTTTTGCTGAATCTGCTGTGGATTCACACGCTGAATCGACAAAGGTCAAGAAGAAGCTTTATTTTGTAATGGTTGAATCCCTTCAGAATGTTGCCAGACATAGTGAAATTGCACCCACAAATAAATTAAACTCTTCCAGCTTTTTTATCATCCAATCGCTCAAACAACAGTATTATCTTACTTCAGCGAATTCGATTGATAAAAAAGAAATAAAATCCCTCCGGGAAAAACTTGAGCATGTAAACAGTCTGGATAAGGATGCTTTAAAAACCTATTCCAACGAAATACTGACCCAGGGAACCTTTTCTGAAAAAGGAGGCGCAGGGCTTGGCTTGGTTGAGATGGCACGGAAATCGGGTAATAAGCTGGCGTTTGATTTCTCTGACATTAACGATGCAATCTCCTATTTCTATTTTCAGCTTAAAATCTCAACAGAGGGACCTGAACAAGATCTTTCTGATCACAAACTGGATGCTTCCAAGCAGATGCATCAGCTCATGATTGACAATAATCTTAACCTTATTTACAGTGGAGATTTTACTCAGGAAATAGTAAAGGGCATACTCTCAATGACAGAGGCGAGCATACAGGATGAAAGGGACCACTTGCTGAGGTATAAAATTTTCAATGTCGTTGTTGAACTGCTGCAGAATGTGTATCAACATGCCGATGATCCGGTTACAGATAAAGAAGGGAAAACAGGAATGTTTCTGATCGGTGAAAGAAATGATTCTTATGTGCTGACTGCTGGAAATTTGATTGAGAATTCAAAGACCGCGGCACTCACGGAACATCTGATTTCCATTAATCGCCTGAACAAACCCATGCTTCAAGAGCGCCATATGAAGGCTTTACATTCAGGCTCATCAGCCGGTGTCGGCTTTGTTGACATGCGAATCAAAAGCGATAGTGAAATAGCCTACGAGATAAATCCCCTGGACAAAAATTATTCTTTTCTGACCGTTCAGGTCACCATTTCGAAATAACCTTTAACCTGCCTTTATTCCTTCAGATCAAAGCTTTCCATGAACTTGGTGGTATAATCTCCTTTGAGGAATTTTTCATCCTTCATCAGTCTGAGGTGAAAAGGAATGGTGGTCTTGACACCTTCCACTACAAATTCGCCGAGTGCCCGGCTCATTTTCATGATTGCTTCTTCTCTGGTCTGAGCCATAGTAATCACCTTGGCAATCATAGAGTCGTAATTCGGAGGTATTGTATAGCCGGCGTAGATATGGGAATCGATTCGCACGCCATGACCTCCAGGAGTATGGAGGGTTGTAATTCTTCCCGGTGAAGGCCGGAAGCCATTGAACGGATCTTCTGCATTGATACGGCATTCTATGGCATGTAACTGAGGGTAGTAGTTTTTTCCGGAGATAGGTACCCCTGCCGCGATCAAGATCTGTTCCCGGATAAGGTCATAGTCAATCACCTCTTCCGTTATCGGATGCTCCACCTGGATCCGAGTGTTCATTTCCATGAAATAAAAATTCCGGTATTTGTCAACCAGGAATTCGACTGTCCCCACTCCTTCATAGGCTACAGCAAGTCCCGCTTTGATAGCAGCCTCTCCCATTCTCTCCCTTAATTCGGGGGTCATAAAAGGAGATGGAGTTTCCTCCATGAGTTTCTGGTGCCGGCGTTGAATGGAACAATCCCTTTCACTCAGATGACATACTTTACCGTACTGGTCGCCGGCGATTTGAATTTCAATATGGCGGGGTTCTTCAATGTATTTTTCCATATACATTGCACCATTCCCGAAAGCGGCTTCTGCTTCTTTAGATGCAGATTCATAATGTCCGGCAAGTTCTTCCTCTTTCCATACAATCCTCATTCCTCTACCTCCACCTCCAGCGGTCGCTTTGATGATCACAGGATATCCTATTTCAATGGCAATCCCTTTAGCCTGTTCAGCATCTGCAAGCAATCCGGCTGAGCCTGGCACACAAGGGACTTCCGCTTTAAGCATAGTATCCTTGGCATTGGATTTATCACCCATCGCATCGATCTGCTCTGGGGTTGCTCCGATGAATTTGATATTATGCTTCTGACAGATCCGTGAAAATTTTGAATTCTCCGACAGAAAGCCGTAACCGGGGTGTATGGCATCGGCATTTGTAATCTCGCAGGCAGCGATAATGTTAGGAATGTTCAGATAAGAATCTTTGCTTGGGGGGGGGCCTATGCAAACCGCTTCATCAGCAAATTTTACGTGCAGGGAATCTTTATCAGCAGTAGAGTATACCGCCACCGTCTTGATTCCCATTTCCCTGCAGGTACGAATAATGCGCAAGGCAATTTCTCCCCTGTTAGCAATAAGTATTTTTTTAAACATCTTCTTGATTTACATCGGTTCAACAAGGAAAAGGGGCTGATCGTATTCAACCGGGGTCGCGTCATCTACCAGGACTTTCACAATTCGGCCTGTGATATCCGATTCAATCTCATTGAAAAGTTTCATCGCTTCAATGATACAGATTACTTTGCCTGGTTTTATTTCATCTGCAACATTAGCAAATACAGGCTTATCGGGGCCGCTCTGGCGGTAAAAAGTACCGATCATCGGAGATTTTATAGTCACGAATTTTGACTCGTCATTGGCAGCATCATTCTTTTTAGTTTCCGGAGCTTTTGCCTCAGGAGTATGCTGAACTTGTTGAATTTGCTGCTGAACAGGCTGCTGCACCTGAGGAGCCTGAACCATCATTACCGGCTCTGCCGTTTTCCCTTTTACATTACCTGTTTTGATGATGATCTTGAAATCCTTATCCTGCAGTTCCACTTCACTTACACCCGATTTTGCAACGAACTTGATCAGATCCTGAATTTCAGTTATTTTCATTTTAAGTGGTATTGAGTTAATAATACGGTTAGTTATTTATTTTGGCTGTTATAGGCCCACTTGAGATAAATTGCACCCCAGGTGAAGCCGCCTCCAAAGGCTGAAATAACAATGTTATCTCCTTTTTTAAATTTCTGTTCGTAATCCCACATCAGCAATGGTATGGTTCCGGCAGTCGTATTACCATATCTCTGAATATTCATCAGCACTTTTTCAGGAGCCAGCTGAATTCTCTCAGCAGTAGCTTCAATTATTCGCTTATTCGCCTGATGCGCAACCAGCCACTGTATATCAGCGCCGGTTAGTTTATTTTTTTCCAGAAGTTCGGCGGAGACATCCGCCATTCCCTTAACGGCACTTTTAAATACGGCCTGACCTTCCTGATAAACAAAATGTTCCCGCTTATCAACTGTTTCCCTGCATGATGGGTATGCTGATCCTCCCGCTTTCATGTAAAGATGTTTAATCCCTGCTCCGTCTGTTTTAAGAATAAAATCTTGAATGCCCAATTCTTCAGGATCCGGCTCTAGGAGTACTGCCCCTGCCCCATCTCCAAAGATAATACACGTTGAGCGATCTGTATAATCAATAATAGATGACATTTTATCCCCACCTACGATGATCACTTTCTTGCAGCGGCCCGTTTCAATAAACTGTGCACCTGTTGTCAACGCAAATAGAAACCCTGAACAGGCAGCACTAAGGTCGTAGCCCCAGGCATTTTTTGCACCTACCTTATCACAAACAATATTGGAGGTTGAAGGAAATTCATAATCAGGTGTTACGGTTGCAACAATGATTAAATCAATATCCAGTGGAGAAATTTTCTTTTTATCAAGTAGACGGTTCACAGCTTCAATACACATTACAGAAGTACCCTGACCTTCTCCTTTCAAAATACGTCGTTCACTGATTCCGGTCCTGCTAAGTATCCACTCGTCTGTTGTATCAACCATCTTTTCCAACTCTTTATTGGAAAGAATATAATCTGGTATATACCCGGCAACACCTGTAATCGAAGCGGTAATTTTTTTCATTGAAAGGCTTGTTTGATCTTTTCGTGAAGTTTGGCTTCAGCCACATCTTTCGCCAGCTTGATCATATTTTTTACTGCTACTTCACTGGAGATACCATGTCCGATTATTACATTGGAATTAATCCCCAGGACTGGTGTTCCTCCATAATTCTCATAGTTGAAGCGGCTGAAATATTCGTCAATAAGATTTCTTTTCCTCAAAATAGTATAGAATGCTTCTGCTTCTTTCAGAACTACGTTTCCTGTAAACCCATCACAGACAATTACATCAGTCTTATCATCAAAAAGATCACGCCCTTCCACATTTCCGATGAAATTAAAATCTTTGGTATCCTTCATCATGTTGTAGGCTGCCTGGCTGACCAGATTTCCTTTCTCCGGTTCTTCTCCAATATTAAGTAATCCTATTTTAGGATTTTTAATTCCATAAACATGTTCAGCACAAAGAGAGCCAAGGATACCAAACTGATAAAGCACATCCGGTTTACAATCGGCATTTGTACCAACATCCAGTATTAATCCTACCCCACCGCTTTCTTTAGGCAGAACAGATGTAATACAGGGCCGGATCACACCCGCGATTGTTTTAACTGAAAACATACTTCCAACCAACATGGCACCGGTATTTCCATTGCTGGCAAAGGCATCCGCTTTCCCATCTTTAAGAAGCTGGAAACCAATTGCAATTGTCGATTTGGGCTTTTGAGAAAAGGCTTTGGTAGGGTGTTCACCCATACCAATCACATCCGTGGTATGGATGATGTCGAAAGAACCGGCTTCCGCCTTAAATTCTTTAAGAAGGGGGAGTATTTGAGCCTGATCTCCGATCAGGATAATCTTTACATGCGGGGGCAGTTCTTGCTGAGCCAGTACGGCTCCGTGAACAGTAGCCCGGGGTGCATAATCACCACCCATAATGTCAATCGCTATATTCATAAGCGAATGTCTGTTATCAGAGATGAAACAATCGCAGAAGGTGAATAAAAAAGGAAATCAGAAATTTCAATTAATGAACTGACTTTTCTGATTTCCTTCATCATATCCTCTTAAGCAGTGACTGACTTTTCTATGGCTTGTTTACCCCTATAGTGTCCACACTCTCCGCAAACGCGGTGATAGAGTACAGGAGCTCCACAGTTTGAGCATGTGCTAATAGTTGGAGCACTCGCCTTGTAGTGAGTCCTCCGCTTTGCACTGCGGCTTTTGGAGTGTTTGTGTTTAGGATTTGGCATTGCTTTATTTTTTAGTTAATGGATGCGTATTCAGATAAAATATTAAGATAATTTAATGTTTTTCAAGTCATTCCACCGGGGATCTTCCTGCTTCTCTGTGTGTACAGCAATCTCTTCCAGTTTTCGTATCACTTCCGCATTACAGGCATTTTTACCTTTTTTCCCAGTATGCATTCTCTTCAAAGGGAGAGATAAAATGATAAACTCATAAATAAACGGAGAAATTTCAAGCTCGCTTGCTGAGGAGGAAAGCATAACGATCTCATCCCCTTCCTCTTCAACTCCCCCATCCAGTTTTACAATCAGACTCTGCTCTCCTTCTATCTTCAACTCGCATTCATCTCCGCAACGGTCGCATTCAACCATTGCCTTCCCCTTGATTTTGAAGGTCATGACCAGCATAATGGCCTGTTTCTGTAATCCAACTTCCACCTTGAAATCCCCTTTCCGGATTTCTGAGTTTTCGAAGTTTGCAAAGAACGAATCATTCACCTGGAAGACAAACTCATGCCTTCCCAAAGGCAAATTGGCAAACTGTATTATGTACTGTCTTGCCGTTGGCATGTTTTACATGAAAAGGTTGCAAAGGTAAAAATTAAAGCCACATCACCAAACAGGCATTAAAATAATATATTGAACATTTCGCTCAAAATCATCAAATAGTGGGTTAAAAACGGAGATTTTTAAGCAATTCTGGCAAATAAATACTGTTTTATTCCGATAAATGTTTTTAATATCAACTTCTTTCCTTTTTCAACTGCGTGATTTTTAGCGGATTAACAGTTAACTCCCCGTACTCTTTTCGTTTCCGGTATAGATCACAAGCCAGATATACCGCTCTCCTGAAAGAGGTCTCATCGGCCAGGTTTTTTCCGGCAATATCATAAGCCGTTCCATGGTCAGGGGAAGTCCGTATTATTCTTAGTCCTGCTGTAAAATTTACTCCGGTGCTAAAGGCTATCGTTTTGAATGGGATCAGGCCTTGATCATGATACATCGCGAGGACCGCATCATACTTCCTGAAGGAAGCATTCCCGAAAAAGCCATCAGCAGGAAATGGGCCCCAAACCATCATATTTTGAGCTTTAGCTTTGTTCACAGCAGGGATGATGATCTCTTCCTCCTCTTTACCAATAGTACTCAAGTCTCCCGCATGTGGATTGAGCCCTAACACAGCTATTTTGGGCTTACGGATTCCAAAATCACTAATAAGCGTCTGATGCAAAAGATTTAGTTTTTCAAGGATAGACTCCTGAGTGATCGAAGCAGCTACTTCTTTCAAAGGAATATGCCCGGTCACCACTCCCACTTTCAAATCATCAGATACGAGCAGCATGAGCGCAGATGGGTTTCCAAAACGCATTTTCAGATACTCCGTATGTCCGGCAAATTTAAACTCCTCGCTCTGAATCGTATGCTTATCAATCGGTGCTGTAACAAGCACATCTATTTCCTGTTTTTCAATGGCGTCGCAAGCTGCTTCCAGGGAACGCAGGGCATACTTTCCTGCAAGGGGACTTCCCTGACCTGGTTCAATTGCAACTTCCTCTTCATAACAGCTCTCCAGATTTACTCTCTTGGGATTAGGTGTTTCTCCAGCCTTCATATAATGGAAGCTGAAGTCTTCTATATTAAGTAATTTCCGGTGGAATGCGGCTGTCTTTTGAGAGCTGAACACCACGGGTGTGCAGAGTTCCAATATAGCTGGATCCAGAAAAGTCTTAATGATAACCTCCATACCGATACCGTTGATATCACCCTGAGAAATTCCGACCCGTATTTTATTTTCTGACATGATTCTCTTTTAGTTGATCTCCTCTTTTTGACTTATCAAAGATTCTTGAAAAAATTGAACATTAACCTGACCCCTACGCCAGTGGCGCCTTTGGGTCTGTATCCGTCTTTCCCGGAAATGAATGCCGGGCCGGCAATGTCAAAATGCATATAGGGATAGTTGGTATACTTCAGGAGGAATCGACCGGCAGTGATTGCTCCTGCGGCAGGACCCCCTATATTTTTCATGTCCGCAATTTCCGATTTGAGCATTTCATCATACTCTTCCCAGAATGGAAATTCAGCCAGGCGTTCATAAACCTCTTCCCCGCTTTTTTTCAGTTTGTTTTTATAACTTTCATTTGCATTCCCCATAACCACTATCCCTCCGCCACCAATAGCCGCTGCAGCCGCTCCTGTAAGCGTGGAAAATTCACATACCAACTCAGGCTCATACCGTTTTGCATAATGAAGGGCATCGGCAAGGATCATTCTTCCCTCCGCATCAGAGTTAAGCATTTCAACGGTTTGTCCACTCATCATCGTAATAATATCGCCAGGCGCAAACGCATTTTCTCCAGGTCTGTTATCTGTTGCAGGAACCAAGGCAATCACATGTACTTTGAGTTTTGCCTTGGCTACGGCATACATCAGGGCACCTACCGCTGCTCCTCCTGCCATATCACATTTCATCAGGTCCATGGAATTAGCTGTTGGTTTAAGACTTAAACCTCCTGTATCATAGGTCACACCCTTACCGATCAGAACAAAAGGGCGTTTGTTCTTGGCTCCTCTAGGTTTGTATTCCATCACCGTAAATGTTGGAGGATCAATACTGCCCTGATTGACAGCAAGGAGTCCGCCCATTTTCAACGATTGAATCTTGGCTTCACTCAACACTTCGACCTGGAATCCGGCTTCTTTACCAAGACGCTCGAACTCCTTTGCAAGTTTAACAGCATTCAAATGATTAACAGGCTCATTTACCAGGGAGCGAGCTATAAGTGTAGCCTCTACACAGATGCTCAGGTTTGACAACTCAACCTCTTTCAGGTTTTTGCTGTTTATACAAATCATATTGAGGCTATGCAATTCTGTGCGTCTGTCGCTTTTGTATTTAATAAACTGGTAATTCCCCAGTGCCATGCCTTCTGCCAGGGCGAGGGCCAATGCCGGTTTATTTTCTGTATCCGCTATGGAAACCGTTTTTAATTTAAATTCATTACAAACTTTGGCAATGCCATCTCCGGCTCTGCGCATCGCTTCCAATGTTTGAGCTCCTGATTTTTTTTCAGGAATCAGCTGAACAAAGATAAAACGCCTGAACTGGTTCAGAACCACCTGCTTCTTGTCTTGTTCCAGCTCCGATTTCACGAAGTTAGCTTCTGTCAAATTCAACCCAAGGGCCTGGAAATTTGTTTTCCTGCTGCACAGAATGATTAAATTATCATTCGCCGATACCGCTGCGATCTTCTTAAGTGTTGTCATTATATTTCTTACTTTTGAGGAGCGTAAATGTATATAAATTGCAAGATCAATCATAGCTTTCCGCTAAAAAGCTTCATAAAATACCAAGCCTCTTGAACCGAACTGATGAATTGCTCGAAAAGGCCCTTAGGTTAGAATTTCTCACCATTGAAGAAGGTGTCTTTCTTTTTGAAAATTCACCACAGGCCGAACTCATATTTGCCGCCAACGAATTACGTAAACTGAAAAAACCTGATGGGAAAGTTACATGGATAATAGATCGAAATGTTAATACTACCAACGTTTGCATAGCTAATTGCAAGTTCTGTAATTTTTACAGAATTCCGGGCCATGCCGAAGCTTACATTACCAGCATTGAAACCTATAAACAAAAAATTGAAGAAACATTCCGTTTCGGAGGAGAACAATTGCTATTACAAGGGGGGCACCACCCTGATCTTGGACTTAAATTTTACACAGATCTGTTCCGGGAACTGAAAAGGCTGTACCCCAGACTAAAACTTCATTCTCTTGGCCCTCCTGAGATTGCCCACATCACCAAGCTTGAAAAATCCACCCATACAGAAATATTAAATGCTCTGAAAGAAGCAGGACTGGATAGCCTGCCAGGAGCTGGAGCGGAGATTTTAAACGATCGTGTAAGGAGGTTGATTTCCAAAGGAAAATGCGGAGGAAAAGAATGGTTGGATATCATGCGGGCTGCCCACAAACTGAATCTGACCACTTCTGCTACCATGATGTTCGGGCATGTGGAAACCATCTATGAACGCTTTGAACACCTCGCGCTACTCCGACAGGTCCAATCCGAAAAACCAGTTGATGCTAAAGGCTTTCTGGCTTTTATTCCCTGGCCGTTTCAGGATGATGGAACTCTGTTACGCAGGCATAAGGGAATTAAGAATACGGTTTCCGGTGAGGAATATATACGCATGATTGCCTTGAGCAGGCTTATGCTCCCCAATATCGAAAATATTCAAGCTAGCTGGCTTACGGTAGGCAAGGAAGTGGCCCAACTTTGCCTTCATGCCGGCGCTAACGACTTCGGCTCTATCATGATCGAGGAGAATGTGGTATCTGCCGCCGGAGCACCGCACCGTTTTACCGCCAAAGGCATTCAGCTTGCTATCCGGGAAGCTGGCTTCGAGCCCCAACTCAGGACCCAGCAATATGAATTCCGTGAAATTCCGGTTGAAATGGAGGAACAAGTTATTAATTACTAATTACCCGAATCAGGCCTGTTTTCCAAATAAAAAGTCGTAAATTAGATTCCTTTTTCACCGGAAATTCCATGAGAAGATATTGCAGTCTGATCTTATTTTGTTTGTTGCCCTTCTCCACAATGTTCGCAACTCACAACGTAGCCGGTGACATTACCTATAAGTCAACCGGAGGTGCCTGCCACGAATATGAAATTACAGTAACCACCTACACCGACACCCGCTCTTCTGCAGACCGATGTTCTTTACAGGTTTTTTTCGGTGACGGCACAAGTGCCTGGGTCGACCGATCTAACCTAGCCGGAGAAGATGATCCAAGCCTTTGTATTTCCGAAAGCCTTAACTGCACTGGCTCTCAAGGTTGCGGAATTCTGGTCGGTGCTATTTATCCGAACTTCAAAAAGAATTACTACCATGTAAAACATACCTATCCCGGGGCGAATGTCTATATCATTTCTATGAAAGACCCGAACCGGGTTGCCGGTATATGTAACATTATTAATTCCGTCAGTGATCAGTTTTATCTGCAGAGTGAGCTTGTCATCAATGATATCCTTGGATGTAACCAAAGCTCCCCCCTTCTTAGCACCATTCCTTTGGACAAGGCTTGTGTCGGACATTGTTTCTATCATAACCCTGGCGCTTATGATCTGGATGGTGACAGCCTTTCTTATGCGTTATCACCTTGCATGGATACTACGCAGGCTCCACTTGTCACATGGTCCCAGCCTGATATCACACCCGGCGGAACACTGAGTATCAACCCTGTTACCGGCCTGATGGAATGGTGTTCACCAGCACAGATCTGTAATTACAATATTTGCATCAAGATCACCAAATGGAGAAAATGGCAGGGATCCTATTATGAAGTAGGATATGTGATCCGAGATATGCAGATCATCACTGGAGCCTGTAATAATGACAATCCGGTTATTTCCCCCCTCCCCGATCTTTGTGTACTCGCAGGCACCCATATCCATTTCCCGGTTGTCGGTCATGATGCTATTGCAAGCAATCAATTAAATCTGAGTGCTTCCGGAGACGCATTTAACGTCATCAGTCCAGCGGCTTCATTCCCTACCGTTCCGGCGCCAGGGGTTTTCGGATCAAATCCTATCACCGGTTTTTTTGACTGGCAGACCACCTGCGATCATGTCAGGAATTCTGCTCACCAGGCTACCTTCAGACTGGAGAACAATGACTCTAACGATCCCAATAACCCGATTGATTTGCTGGCGTATACCACCATTAATATTACTATTATAGCTCCGGCACCGACAGGACTTACGGCTTCCCCTCTTGGGCAAACCATGCATCTGAACTGGAATCAGGAAACCTGCAACCCGGCTCCCAACCCTTTTCTTCAATATGAAATATTCCGCCGTTCCGGCTGTGATACAAATAATCCCGGTCCTTGTGTTACCGGGGTTCCTGCAGCATGGGGATATACTCTTATTGGTACAACAGCATTGGGTCAGATTAATGCTACTTCTTATGTTGATAATAATAACGGATTCGGGCTCGTTCCCGGGGTCACCTATTCTTACCGAATTGTGGCACTATTCTCCGACGGGGCAGAAAGTCAACCTTCGAAAAATGCCTGCTCAAGCCTAAAACGGGATATACCGGTCATCACCAATGTGGATGTGGATTCAACAAGTTCAACTGTCGGGAAGATTATTGTCAGATGGAGAAATGCGATTGCGAATAAACCCCCATTCACAGGAGGGCTGGATACAACCGCTTATCCGGGGCCTTATACACTAAACATTTTGCGCTCCAATGGGTTTGTCCTGAGCAGTCCCCATCTTGTAAAGACATTCACCAGTAACTTCCTCTACAACCTTGCAGATTCTCTTTATGATATTTTCCCAGTTCTCAACAGCCAGGACAGTGCCTGGTCTTATCGAATTGACTTCTATGGAGGAAGCCCAAGTATACTGATCGGAGCGACACAACAGGCTTCATCCGTTTATCTGAAGATCACCCCTTCAGATCATAAACTTAATCTTTCCTGGCAGGAAAATGTACCCTGGACCAATTACAAATACAAAATATACAAAGCAGACCCAACAGTTTCTCCCTACATCTGGAACCTGATTGGAACAGCAACATCACAATCTTTTGCTGATTCCAACTTGATCAATCACCATACCTACTGCTACTACGTAAAATCGTTTGGTTCCTATTTTAATGCAACGCTTCCGGATACCCTTCTGAATCGTTCTGAGAGAGTATGTATGGCTCCTTTTGATAACATTCCTCCTTGTGCCCCGATTCTGATGGTAAATTCGGACTGCATTGGTTTCGAGAACACATTAAGATGGACAGATCCAAACCACTCCTGCGCAGATGATGTGGTGACATACAATATTTGGTACTCACCCAATACCACCTCTCCGATGAGTATTGTACAGACTGTAACAGTAAGTCTTGACACAACCCTTTCCTTTACCAGTCTTGGTTCTGTAGCCGGCTGCTATGGTGTAACAGCTCTGGATACGGGTGCTGTAAATCAAAGTGTCATGAGCAATATAATCTGCGTTGACAATTGTCCACTCTATGAGTTGCCGAATGTTTTTTCTCCAAACGGTGATAACGTGAACGATTTCTTTAACGCCCTTCCTTACCGCTATATCAAAAGTGTCGATATGAAGATTTATGATCGTTGGGGCGTTTTATTGTTCCAGACAACCGATCCACATATTCATTGGGATGGGAAAGCCATTCAGAGTGGTCAGCTTTGTTCGGATGGGGTATATTATTATATCTGTCAAGTGAATGCAGAGAAACTTAACGGTATCAATTCATATATGCTTAAGGGTTTTATCCAGCTCATTTCTTCACCAGAATCTAACCGCTGATTATGTTCACCGGAATTATCGAAGGGGAGGGAATTATTGCCTCCCTGAAAAAAGAAGGTGGGAATATTCAACTCTCCTTGCGTTGCCCATTTACTTCCGAACTTAAAATTGATCAAAGCCTTTCACATAATGGTGTTTGTCTGACTGTTATATCCGTTGACAAGGATATTTATCAGGTTACGGCTATAGAAGAAACTTTGAAGCGGACAAACCTCGGAAGCCTTAAACCCAATGATCTTATAAACCTCGAGCGCTGCATGAAACTGGGTGACCGTCTTGATGGGCATCTTGTGCAGGGCCATGTCGATCAGACAGGTACTTGCAAAACTATTGAGGAACAACAGGGTAGTTGGGTCTTTGGTTTTGAATATGATACTTCGAAGGGAAACATCACCGTTGAGAAAGGTTCAATCTGTGTGAACGGTGTTAGTCTTACTGTAGTTGATTCGTCAGAGGGTTACTTTTCTGTAGCCATCATACCATACACCTATCAACATACAAATTTCCGCACATTGAAGGCTGGGGACAAAGTCAATCTCGAGTTTGACATCCTGGGAAAATATGCTGCTAAACTTTTGAGAAAGCAATATTCTGCTTAGCGAATAGCTGGAGCATAAGGTCTCAAATCATAAATATGAAGATTGAGATACATCGGAAGTTCATATTGCTCGTATGCCTTCAAAAACGCTTGATGCATCACGGTTGTATCCACAATCATCATATATTTTGCTCCATGCAAAATCCTGTCATTAATAGCACTACTATCCTTTAGTTGTGAATCTACGTTTGTCCAACCTACCTGATCCATCAGGTACAAGGTAATGCTGTAACTGAAATCATCAGGGCAAATCACCGCATCAGCTCTTTGGATACCCATTCGTCTCAATACAGGAGTAACTGTTTCATAGGCTTTATTCCGATAGGCCCAGTGGGAATAAGCCCAACCATCTACCTCCACTTTAGGAGCGATCAACTCTGTTACATATTCATTTTTTTCAGACGGGCCCCAGTAGCGCATATGCATATTGTTGGCACAATAGACTATGTTCCAGAGCAGAAATGCAGAGAAAAAATACTTAAACAATGCGGCATGGAAAAATGCCGTATCATTTTTTTGAAGAAAATGTAAAAAGCCCAGATGGATAACCAGAGGGATAATCAGAAAATCTATATGGTAATAATCATGGCTATTCAGCGAATAAAAGAACAGCATGACAAAACAGTAATAACCTATTAACAGAACAGGTATTGCCATTTTCCACACGGTATTCAATTTGCGGAAGTTGAAACCAAGATAAATAATACAAAGGCACAGATACAAATATGACGGAATACTGAGTACCTGGAAAACAATGAAATTTTTAAGCGATTTCAAGCAGGCATGGATCTGATCCTTGCTGGAAGCCCAATAAGTCTGAACATAATTCAAGGTATACTTTCCGCCATGTACATGGTTGTAATGATTGGTGTACAGGTACCACATCGCTACCCCTGCCAATACACCAAGGAATGGAAAAATCTGTTTCCTCGGCTCAACGAAAACCTTTCCTTCGGCTTTGAATTTTACAATGCCGAGAACTTCCAGCAAGAACATCAATCCGATAATTAAAAAGCTCATCAAAGTGGATATCTTGAACAATCCAACAACCAGAAAGAAACTCATGCTCCAAATCAGGTACTTATTCCTGCCGCTTTGCCAGAATAAGTAAAAAAACCAGACGGCCACCAGCATCAGAGAAAATGCCGGAACATTGATGAGAAAATTGTTTGTGTAATAGACATAGATAGGCGAAGAAAATAAGAACATCACCGTTGCCATGGCCCAGAACAAGTCTTTCAGCAGGGCAAAAGCAAGTTTGAATAGTGCAAACATTCCAGCAAATGAAATCGCAAATGTCAGAAGCCTGAAGATATACTCATGCTTCCCAAATATTTTCCAGAGCAGGGCAACTATATAGTATAAAACAGGAAATTCTCCGGCCGATTTACCGGAGGTTTCGTTATCACTGAAAAGCAAGTGAAGCGACGGCTTAAAAAGGTTCCAGTTTCCTTCGTAGTAATTATCGGCCAGCGAAAGACAATCTGCCTGCCTCCATTGATGCACAGAGCTTGGTCTCAACGGAAGAATATGAGGAAAGCTGTATACCCAAGCTAAAGCCACAATAACCAAAATGAAGGTCACGTTACGGTGCGAAGCTTTATTCTGATTTAGCAATGAATACCACTTTCCCATGAGAGCCAGCAAGTTAGTAAAAGTTGTTTTCGTACAGACCCAACGGATCAAAGATTATTCTCAACGAGTATTAGAGGGTGTCTTCCTTGTTTTTTGTTTCTTTGCAAGGTATGATCCCTGAGCGATTACGTAAACTTGAGCCTTTCGTGTTTTTTCTCTGTCTCCTTGCCGGGACATTGCCTGTAGTGGCTCTCCGGTATTACCCAACATTAGATGGACCAGCCCACGAGTATAATGCCAGACTGATTGCACACCTCCTAAGAGGAGATGCTCCTTTGCTAAAGACCTTTTTCGAGTTCACAAGAGGGGCTGTTCCTAACTGGACTGGCCATATCCTTCTTTTGCTTTTCAACCTTTTCCTTCCCGCTTTTCTGGCTGAGAAAGCAATTCTGTTGTGTTATGTAATCGGTCTTCCGCTTGCTTTTCGTTTCCTGTTGATCTCTATGAAACCAGGCAATCTTTTTCTGAGCTACCTGATCTTCCCTTTTATCTATTCTTATTTCTTTCTGATGGGGTTTTACAATTTCAACCTCGCCATCGTCTTTCTTTTTTTAGCTGCCGCCTGCTGGATTAAGGTATCTTCAAGTACTGGCAAAAAATCGTATCTCCTTTTATTCTTCCTTCTGGCTTGCACTTATTTCTCACATATTTTTGTGTTTTTTATTCTAATCATGAGTATTGGCCTGTATGAACTTCCTGATCTGTTCAAAAAAGATAAATCTATGTCTATTCGCGAGAGGCTAAGGAAATTAATTCCTCTCCTCTTGCTGGCAGGGCCTTTTCTTCTACTTGCATTGAATTATCTGCTTGGTCATTCTAGGGGAGTGAACATTTTTCTTCCCTTCAACGAACGCCTGAACTATATCACACACCTGAGTCCCTTGATCAGTTTCAGCTTCACCGATCAGTTTGCCTCATCGAGAAATATTTTATTTGTTCTGACAGGCTTGATGGTTCTTGCAATTATTCTGAGGGTACGAAATTTTTATCTATCCCGGGCAAGCAATGCTGTTAAAGAAACCTTTTTCAATCGGGCAGATTCATGGCTTGCTTTGTTCTTGATCCTGCTTGGCCTATACTTCCTCTTTCCGGATTCGGATGGAAATGCCGGGTTTGTCTCCATGAGGCTATGTCTCCTTCTCTTTCTGGCTTTATTGATATGGTTATCGGTTCAGAAATTTCCCGATTGGATTATTGTTCCAGCTGTGGGATTTGTTCTCTTCGTTTTCAATTCGCAGATTCATTTTCATTATTGGAAAGCAAGAGAGTTAAATCCTATTGTAAAAGAATGTCATGATGCTGGCCTAAAATTAGAACCCAATTCTCTGGTAATGCCATTGGATTACTCGGGACACTGGCTGATGAGTCACTTCTCTAATTATCTTGGACATGAAAAGGCGGTTGTGATACTGGAAAATTATGAAGCGTCTACGGATTATTTTCCTCTCGTTTTCAACTGGAAGGAATTTCGCAGGCCATTGATCGGAAACGATTCATTAAAGGGTTGCATTTCATACCCATATGAACTAAAAACCAAACCAAAGAAGGTGGATTATATTTTTGCCTGGGGCAAATCTGAAGATAAAAATGACAGTTGTAATATCCGAACCGATGCGCTGATCAAACAGTTCTATACGCAAGTATACAAAGGTGAATGGGTGGTACTATATAAGCTGAACTAAGCTTGATTCTGCTAAGGTTTAAAGTGTCATCTCCGGAATTTCTCCTTCTGCAATCAGCTTTCCTCTGGTAGCATTTTTAATTTCTTCGGTAGATATTCCCGGGGCGCGTTCAATCAGTTTGAAGCCGGCAGGAGTTACATCAATCACAGCGAGCTCCGTAACTATTCTTTTCACGCAACGCACACCTGTTAGTGGAAGCTCACATTTCGCCAGTAGCTTAGACTCCCCTGCTTTGTTAACATGCTGCATAGCTACAATAATATTTTTTGCAGAAGCCACAAGGTCCATAGCCCCTCCCATGCCTTTAACCATCTTCCCTGGAATTTTCCAGTTAGCGATATCCCCGTTTTCGCTTACCTCCATAGCCCCAAGGATGGTGAGGTCCACTTTACGGGATCGGATCATTCCAAAGCTTAGAGCTGAATCAAAAAAGGCTGATCCTGGAACGGTTGTGATGGTTTGTTTTCCAGCATTGATCAAATCTGGATCTTCCTCTCCCTCAAAAGGAAAAGGCCCCATCCCAAGTAATCCGTTTTCCGACTGCAGCACCACGTTCATCCCCGCTGGAATATAATTTGCGACCAAGGTGGGAATACCAATTCCGAGATTAACATAATATCCGTCCTTGATTTCCTTAGCAATCCGTTTTGCAATTCCGACTTTATCGAGCATATTGATTCTTATTGACGTTTTCTGACGGTACGTTGTTCTATACGCTTTTCATAATTTACACCTTGAAAGATCCGGTGGACAAAAATACCTGGCGTATGAATTTGATCTGGATCCAGTTCACCAGCTTCCACCAGTATCTCTACTTCAGCAATTGTTATCTTACCGGCCATTGCCATCATCGGATTAAAATTGCGGGCTGTTTCACGGTAGATCAGATTTCCATGCTTGTCGCCTTTCCATGCTTTCACGAGCGCAAAATCCGAATCGAATGCATACTCCATCAGGTAATCTTTTCCATTAAAGTTCCTGATCTCTTTTCCGATAGCTACTTCAGTACCAACTCCTGCAGGTGTAAAGATCGCCGGCATTCCATATCCGGAAGCCAAGCATCGGGTGGCAAGTGTACCTTGAGGAATCAGTTCCACTTCCAGTTCACCGCTTAGGAGTTGCCGCTCGAATTCTACATTCTCTCCTACATAGGAGGAAATCATTTTTTTCACCTGCCTGGTTTTAAGCAGTAATCCGATTCCGAAATCATCAACACCGGCATTGTTGGAGATGCAGGTGAGCCCTTTGCACCCTTTCTTCACCAAAGCCGAAATGCAGTTCTCCGGTATACCACAAAGTCCGAACCCGCCGATCATAAGCGTTGAGTCATGTCCGATATCGGAAACAGCTTCGAAGGCATCTTTAACTGTTTTGTTCATCTTGTTTTGTTTATTCAGGTTCTGTGAAACCATCACCCGGATCCTCTATGATTCCGGTATCTTTGTCATACTTGGAACAGTCCAGCTCGATTGAAATTTTCTTGGCCGGCTTTTCAAAATCACGCTGGGAGATCTTCAGTGTTTTATCATCGTACAATTTTCGCATATATTTTCCCCAGATTGGAAGTGCCATTGTCGCACCCTGACCAAGCTGCATGGTATTGAAATGCACACTCCTGTCTTCTCCTCCCACCCAGCACCCTGAAACCAGGTCAGGAGTGAGTCCCATGAACCACCCATCGGAATTATTCTGTGTGGTGCCCGTTTTACCTGCTATAGGATTCAGGAGCTTAAATTTAGGTCCCCTCAAGGCCACTCCTGTTCCAGATTCTACAACCCCTTTCATGAGCACAGTCATGATATAAGCTTTTTCTTCATTCATAGCCTCATCCGATTTAGGGACGAATTCAGCAATGACTTTTCCATTTTTATCTTCAATACGGGTCACATAGATTGGTTCAATCCAGGTGCCTTTATTCGCAAATGTACTGTTTGCCCCAACCATTTCATAGACTGAAATATCTGGGGTACCCAGGCACATGGAGGGCACCACATCTATCGGACTTGTAATTCCACATCTTCTGGCAAACTGTTCAACTGCTTTAGGGCCGAATTGTTTCATAATATAAGCGGAGACATAATTGATCGACAGGGCCAGTGCTTTTTTCAGCGTAATCATTTTACCTTCCAATTCGTCATCAATTTTGCCGCCCGAATTAGCCGGACACCATTGTTTTCCATCGGGCAGATCTATGCAGGTTTTAACACAGGGCACCTGGAGGCATGGTGACCAGCCTTCCTGAATTGCTAATGCATATACAAAGGGTTTGAATGTAGAACCTACCTGTCTCTTCCCTTCCTTCACATGGTCATATTTAAAATGCTTGTAATTTATACCTCCTACCCATGCTTTGATGTAGCCGGTTTGTGGTTCCATAGACATGAATCCTGTTTGCAGGAAAGCCTTATAGTAACGGATAGAATCCCAGGGGCTCATTATGGTATCTCGGTCGCCCTTCCAGCTAAACACCCTCATTTCAGTTGGCGTATGAAATGACTTTTCAATTTCTCCTTCTGTAGCCCCCGCATCCTTCATATTGCTGTAACGATCGGATTCATGCATACCGGCGAGCATGATATTTTGAATTTCATCCTTGGTAACCTTCCAGCTGAATGGAAAGTTACGTTTGTTTTCTTTGAAGAATTCTCCTTGCAGGTATGCCATGTGTTCTGCTACTGCTTCTTCAGCATATTTTTGCATGCGTGAATCTATCGTTGTGTAGATTCGTAAACCATCCCGATAAATATCATAGTTCTTACCTGTAGCAGGGTTCAGATTTTCGGCACACCATTTTTTGAGAAAGCGCGTTCGGAGATGTTCCCGAAAGTAAGTGGCCAGTCCTTCATTATGATCCTCCGCATGGAAATACAACTTGATAGGTTTGTCTTTCAACTCGTCATACTTAGCTTGGGTGAGGTACTTGTATTTGACCATTTGCTTTAGTACCACATTCCGGCGGAGCCGTGTAGCTTCGGCTTTCCTCACAGGATTGAAAAGGGATGGATTCTTGGCCATTCCAACAAGCATTGCACTTTGTTCGACGGTAAGTTTGTCAGGTGTTGTATCAAAATAAATTTGAGCCGCCGATTTGACCCCTACCGCCTGATTCAGAAAATCAAACTTGTTTAAGTACATAGTCATTATCTCTTCCTTGGTATATTGCCTCTCCAATCTGGCGGCAATAATCCATTCCTTAATTTTCTGTTTAACAATCTGCCATTTGGTATGGAATTTCTGACGTGGAAATAGCATTTTAGCCAGCTGCTGGCTCAAGGTACTTCCCCCTCCTGCATTTCCATTTCCTCCGATGATTGTTCGGGTAAAAACTCTTACAAGTCCCATTCCGTCTACTCCGGAGTGTTTATAAAAGCGGGCGTCTTCTGTAGCAATGAGAGCTGCAACCATCATCGTGTCAAGATCCTTGTACTTTACATTGACCCTGTTTTCCGCATAGTATTTTCCAAGAATTTTAAGATCGGCTGAAATAACTTCAGATGCGAGGTTTGTTTTGGGATTCGTTAAATCGCCTGTTGAAGGCAGATCAGCGAATAAAGCAATGGAGAGCACAAGAATAACCAAGGCTACCGGGGGGAGCAATAACAAGATCCAAAAGATCCGTATATATTTACGAAATGGTTTTTTTTGCTTTTCTTTTTCAGCAGCCATTGTTCGGAAAAGGCGTTTGGTTAGGGTAATAAAAAATAATAAATTCCTTAATTCGATTTCTCAATCCTCATCCCCACATCCATAATCATTGGCAGTTTCTGTAAACGCATGCCTTGTTCAAGCTGGAAAACATATTTTCCTTTTAGGGGAAATCGTTTTGCCTTTTTGAACGGAATTTGGTTATCCCAGATATCACCTAACCCTTTTCCAAGCCAACGGCCTTCGTCATTAGCCAGGATACACTCCAGTGTGTCATGGGCGAAGCGGCCGTTAGGGAATGTTGTTTTGATAAATAGGTAAAGGTTGCTGTAGGGATATCCATCTGAATTCCGCACATTGATAAAGAAATTATTAGGGGTGATTGTATCCGTAACGATTACCTCAAATACTTTAGTATCTTTTACCTCCCAGGTATAATCTTTTATTTCCTTGTTTTCCTCGAACACCCTCTTCTTGTCACATGCAGAAAGGGCAATTGCCAGGCAGGCAACAAACAAAATAATCTTCAGGAATGGGTTCATAAATGATCTTATCTCTTAAGCTTTTCCTGCATCTCCTGGATTACCTGGTTTATCATTAGTCCTAGGTGGCCTATTACGGCGTTGCTGAGGTTGACGGTTTTGTTGCGGGGGCCGGTTTTGCTGTGGAGGCCTCGGGGGTTGGTCCGTCTTGTTCTGCGCAGGCTTATTCTGCGGTGGCCTGCGGTTTTGATTTTGTGGTCTGGCCTGCCGTTGGTTCACCTGATTTGTTTCGCTTCCCGTTTTCTGCTCCGGATTTGCCATGGCAGTGCCTCCAGCATCTCTTGGGCCCTGGGGCTTGCGTTTCTTATTCCGATTATTGTTATTTCGGGGTCCTTTTTTCTTGTCAAAACGAGTCAGACTATCTTGTCCAACCACGTTTTCAAAATCAGGTTCTTTGACTGTAAAAACAGGCTCTTTATGTATAACAAGGGTATCCGGTTTCTTGCCTTCTTTATTCATGGCAATGATTTCCTTTACCCGTGTCACAGGTACAGGAATAAATACATCCGGCTCATCTTTATAAGAGTAGAATATCACTCGTCTGAAAATATCCGTTTTCTGATGAAAGGGGATCCCACGAAGTGTCTCCAATTTGGTATCTGTTTCCGGGAATTCTTTGAGAGCATCCAGATAACTGTCCAGCTCATAGTTCAAGCAACATTTCAGTTTTCCGCATTGACCGGCCAGCTTCAAGGGGTTCAAGGAGAGTTGCTGATAACGGGCTGCTCCAGTAGTGACCGAGCGAAAATCAGTTAGCCAGGTGGAACAACACAGTTCCCTTCCGCAAGAACCAATTCCACCGAGCCTGCTGGCTTCCTGTCTGGCACCAATCTGTTTCATTTCAATCCTTACCTTAAACTCATCGGCAAGAATTTTGATAAGTTCTCTGAAATCAACTCTTTCTTCTGCAGTATAATAGAAGATAGCTTTCGTTTTATCTCCCTGGTATTCTACATCACTGATTTTCATCTTCAGTCCAAGCCGAACAGCAATGGTTCTAGCTTTATACATCGTATTACTTTCCAGTTGCTGCGCTTCTTTCCACTTGTCGATATCACTCTGACGGGCCTTACGATATAATTTTCTGATTTCCGGGGAAGCCGGATCCATCCCTTTCTTTTTGACCTGGAGTCGAACCAGTTCGCCTGACATGGAAACGGTACCCATGTCATGACCCGGTGATGCTTCCACAGCAACCGCCTCTCCGGTTACGATAGGGAGATTGTTTACATTTCGGAAAAATTCTTTCCGACTATTTTTGAACCTTACTTCGATGATATCAAATGGAGCCTGGCCTCCGGGGAGTTCCATATTTGCTAGCCAGTCAAACACATTCAGTTTATTACAGCCTCCTGTCCCACAAGAACCGTTATTCTTACAACCTCCAGGTGTACCGCTAGTACTGCAGCCCCTTCCGGTCGAACATCCACCGCAACCCATTTTTGTATATTATTTGGTTTTCCGCCTAAACGGATTAACGCGATCTTTTTAGTCCCTTTTGACAAAGGAAATATGCAACCCCTAAGAGGGGGCTTAGCACAAGGTCAAAGATACAGAATGTTTAGAGATAAAAAACAGGGTAGTAAATTGGTTTACATTGGCTTAAGAAGTCGGGGAGAAATAAGGTCTAACCTGCTTTCTTCTTATTATTCGTGTTATTTGTAGACACGAGCAGTTCCCTTACATCTACTTTTAAGGCGGTGGCAATGCAATAGAGAATGGGCAAACTGGGCTGAGTTTTATTGTTACAATAATTGGTTGTAACCACATAGCTCCTCTTGATTTTTTTGGCTAACCATGTTTGTGTCCTTCCCTGATCTTCAAGTATTTCTTTGATCCGGTTCATTTTATCCAAATAGACGTAAATTATTAATCAAAAAAGACAGGTAAATATACTATTTCTGATTAAAAAAACAAATAATTTAGAAAGAGAAATCATGGAAAAACCCGGCATGAAAAGTTTAGGCCGGGATCGGGATGTTGAGGAGTTCATTAGCCCGGAATGAGAGGTCCATAAAGAGCATTTTGGGTGCAGCATTCCGTTCGATGGAAGCTGAAGCTTTGTCAAGTTCCGAAATGAACCGCTCACAATTGTCGGAATGGATAAACCGTGCAAATTTTTTGACAAATTCCAACTCTTCTCCCTGAAGCCTGACCAGTGATGAATTTCCATAATTCATAACAAGACATTCCCGGAGAATACCAAGTGCGTAACGAATAAATTCCTTATGTTTTTCTCTTTTCAAAGGTGCCATATCTTCCACTACTTCAGTCACTTTTACAGCATCAAACTTCAGACATGCTCTCATCCATTGTTGAAACAATTTCAGATAGAGTCCAGCGCTTTGGTTTTCTCCAAGTATACGTTTGGCGGTACTATAGCTTCCATCAGCAAGAAAGGCTATCTTGATGGCCTCCTCAGCACTAAGTCCGTGATGAGCATGGAGATAGTTGCACAAAACCTCATCCGGAATCTTCCGGATGCTAATCATCTGCGTACGCGAAACGATAGTTCTGAGTATCTGATCCTCATTCTCCGTGACGAGTATAAACAGCGTTCTATCTGGTGGTTCTTCCAGAATTTTGAGGAGCTTATTTGCTGCAGGGGGTTGCATTTTTTCGGGAAGCCAAATGATCATTGTTTTGTACCCTCCTTCAAAAGTCGTCAGGCTCAATTTTCTAAGAATGGAAGCGCTTTCATCAACCGCTATTGCCGGTTGCTTGTTATCCGCACCAATACTTCCAAACCAATCCTGGAGAGTGAGATAGGGGTCAGCCAAAAGCGCTTCTCTGAATTCCCCGATGAGGTTATCACTCGTTCGTGTGTCTTTGGATAGATAGATAGGAAATACAAAATGAAGGTCAGGATGAGCCATTTTGCCGATTTTCTGGCAAGAAGGGCAAACACCACAGGATTCATCCTGAAGACGGTTTTTACAATAAAGATACTGGGCATATGCAAGGGCCAGTGCGAGACTTCCGCTACCCTCCGACCCCAGGAATAACTGGGCATGGCTGATCCTATCTTCTTGAACGCTATGTCTGAGAAGTTTTTTAATGTCTTCCTGACCGATAATCTTACTAAAAAGCATTTTGTAAAAATAGGTTATTTTAAAGATATTGACTTTACAGAATACCCAGCTCCTCTCAACAATTCAATTAATCCTTCTTTTCCGGGAAGGTGTCCTGCACCTACTGCAATAAAGCAGCTTTGCTCCTTCATCATCATAGGTAAAAGCTTGATCCAGGCTCTGTTCCTTGAATAAAGGAGCTTGTCCTTTTCTTCTTTTGTGTACTCCTCCTCCATCTGAATTGATTCAGCAAGGCAATCCAGGTTCCCAGCTCTGTAACAACTATTCATCTTATTCAGTTCTGCTGAGCTCTTATCCTTTTCTTTCGCCGTTTTGACTAGCACCTCTGCCTGTCGTTTGAGAGAAGAGTTGTTAAATAGAATCCCAAGCTGCTCGTCCATGGATTCCAGTCCTGATACCAGTTTCCCGTCTCGTTTAGCCATTTCCTGAAAGTAAATATCCATCGGCTTGCCGGTATCGCCTGGAGTTATTACCGCCTTATAAAACAGCGTACCCACAAGAACCGGCTTCATCTTGTTGAAAAGACTTATGTTGTAGCCGCTGGTCTCCATTAAATAATCTCCTACAATTTTATAGTCCTCCTTACTCATGAGCTGATCAAGAGTCGAGTCTTTCATAATGGCTGCTTCCATAAGTTTCTGACTCATGGAGGTAGTCAGAACCATTTCCCCGATGACGTTCCCAGTTACCGAAAAACGTTTCTGAATCACAGGGAAGGAATCGATAAAAGTGCTGGTGATCAGGTGGTAGGTGCCGAAAAGAAAGGATGGACTCTTCAAGTCCTTACCATTAATTTCCCAGAGCAGGGAATTGTTCGATTGGGAGTACAACTTTATTCCGGAAAGAAGAAGAAGGGCAATAACAATCTGAATTTTCATTGGATAAAGGTAAGCCTTCCAGGGATTTGACCGAGTTTTCATAAAATACAATAAATTTGCCCTTCTTACGTTAAACTACAGAATCGGTATGCCCAAATGCGACCGGTATTACTTTGAAAAAGACAAGACTCCATCTTCTTTGTTTTACCATCCTGGTTATGGGATTAATGGGGTGCGCCACCAACAAAAACAATTGGAGAACAAGGGGTTACCATCGTCTCAACACCCGCTACAACGGATACTACTATGCGCGGGAAGCGATCAAAGAGGGGCTTATAAAGATCAATAAAGCAAATATCGACGATTACTCTCAGATTTTACCCCTGTTTGTCTATGCGAATAAGGAAAGTCAGAAAATGGCTTCCGGCGATATGGACAAGGCAATAAAGAAATGTACCAGTGCCATTGAAAGGCACATGATTACTGATAAAAAAAATGTAGAGATTGCCATGGCCAACAATTGGATTGACGATTGTTACATGACCATCGGCCAGGCCAGGTTTTATAAATTAGAATATTTTGGTGCTGTTGATGCTTTTGAATATGTCACAAAGAAATATGTAAAGTGGGAGATCCGTTATGATGGATTCCTTTGGCTCATCCGCACCTATAACGAAACAAGCATCTTTTCAAAATCGGAAGAACTGATCACCATGCTGAAGGATGATCGTAAATTTCCAAAGAGCAAATACCCTGAACTCTATGCCCTCGCTGCAGATTACAACATTAGACGGGAGCAATGGCAGGCAGCAATCGGAAACCTTTCCAAAGCCATTGCTTACCTCGAGCCTGCAGGCCCGCTTAAAAAATTTGACATTATTAAGAATAGCCCTCTGAGTAAGAATAAGGATGTCAGGGCCAGATACCTGTTTGTTCTTGCTCAGCTTTGGGAAAAAATGGGAGAGACCAAAAGAGCTTCCGAACTCTTTGCAATGGTTGTAAAAATGAAGCCAAAATATGATATGGAGTTCAATGCCAGACTTAATCATGCCAGGCTGTATGATTTTTCGGAAGGCAAAGGCGAGAAGATCAAAGCCGAGCTTCTGAAAATGATAAAGGACTTCAAGAACGAAGATTATCGCGACCAGATCTATTACACTCTAGCAATTATTGAACTAAAAGAAAATAACGAAGCTCAGGGGATTTCTTATCTGCGAAGCTCTGTAAAGGTAAGTACGAAAAATCCTGTCCAAAAAACACGCTCCTATCTCAAACTCGCGAATTTGTATTATGACAAAACCAGCTATAAGCTGGCTCAGGCATACTATGACAGTGTAATGCCTCTGATCAAGAAAGATTACCCCGATTATGAAACGATCCTGGCCAGAGACAAAAACCTCAACGAGCTGATCAAGAACCTCAAAATTATTACTGTAGAGGATAGCCTTCAGAATATCGCTGCCATGGATACGGCATCCCGGAATGCTTTTATAGATAAACTCATTGCCCAGATAAAAGAAGAAGAAAAAAAGAAGGAAGAGGAAAGGCTTGCGGCTGTTAAGAATGGCAGCTCCGGAGGACCCACCGTTACGACACCCGGCGCTACCACTCCAGGTGCTCCAACTACCAGTGAGGCCGGTTCCTGGTACTTCTATAACTCTGCTGCCATTACATTTGGCATTACCGATTTCCGGAAGAAATGGGGAGATCGAAAATTGGAAGATAACTGGAGGAGGGCCAGTAAAGAAACCAATGGGTTCGGAGATCCCACGGCGACATCAGATACCCAGGACACCACAAAAGGAGCCCCTACCTTGGGTAAGGGTGGACCTAAAAAGAAAGACCCAGCAACTTTAACCTCCTCTCGTGATTTTTATCTCAAAGGCCTTCCGCTTACGAAAGAAGCCAGAGAAAAATCAAATGGAAAGATCGTTGATGCTTACTATAATGCAAGCATGATCTATAAAGAAGCCCTCATGAACAACCAACGGGCTGCCTCAACACTGGAAGAAATGCTCAGCCGTTTCCCGGAGAATAAATACATCCCTACTTCCTTCTACTTCCTATACAGGATTTATCTGAGCATGGAAGAACAGGAGAAAGCAGACCGAAACCGGGAGATCATATTATCCAAATATCCTGATTCTGAACTCGCGGCGTTGATCAAAAATCCAGAGCACATCAGCAATATGAAAGGGAGTCAGGAAATTGTAAAAGCTTTTTACACGGAGACCTATTCAAACTATCTGGCTGGTAACTATCCTTTGGTTATTCAACGTTGTGAACAGGCGGATTCAATGTATGGAGGAAGCAAACTCAGTCCTAAGTTTCTATATCTCAAAGCCATTGCAATTGGTCATACCGGTGATCTCAAGGCCTATGAGATCGCTCTTACTGCAGTGACGGTGAAGTATCCCAAAGACGATGTAAAAACACAAGCAGCCGGGATGCTTGAGGCTATTAAAAGAGTCAAGATGGGCGCCGCCGCCAGTGCAAAGCAGGATTCCATTGCTTCAATTAAAAAGGACAAATACTTTTACAATGACCAGGTTCCTCACAGTGCGGTTATTGTATTACGAGGCAAGGGGATAGATGCATCTGCTTTCAAAACCAACCTGAGCAATTTTAACCAGCAGTATTTTTCTAATCTGAGCCTCACGATCACCGCTGTCCCCTTCAGTGAAGAGTTCCAGATTTTCCAGATAAAGCCTTTTGATGACAAAAAGGCTGCCATGACGTATTACGAGTTCGTAAAAGGAGATAAAGATGTTTTTAAGGATATCCCGCTTACCAATGTTGAAGTCTATACTTTTTCCACAGAAAACTTCAAGACTTTTTATCAGGAGAAAAGTACAGATGAGTACAAGACCTTCTTCAACGACAACTACTTTAAGAGGAATCCCTAGTCTTAATCTTCTGAATGCAGGTGATTTTCAGGAAGAAATCGACCCATTTGTTTTGATTTTGTTAATTAATTGTTCGTTTCTTCTTCCTTTTGTCCTCATTTTCAAGCTTTTTTACTTACTTTTACTGGAATTCAATATTACAAAACAATATCCCGATTATGTTTAACTCAAATAAACCAAACGGAATGTCCAAGATGAACTCAACTGATTCCCCGTCGATTAACATGATCGGCTCTGGCACTGTTATAGAAGGTGATATCAAAGCGCATGGCGACATGCGAATTGATGGAAGCATCAAAGGATCTATCAATGTAAAAGGTAAGCTGGTTATTGGCCCAACCGGAGTTGTGGATGGGGAAGTCGTATGTCAGAATGCTGATTTCATGGGAACTATTCGTGCCAAAGTGACTGTTTCTGAGCTACTTTCATTAAAGGCCACTGCAAAGCTTTCCGGAGATCTGATCACAAACAAGCTTTCCATTGAACCGGGTGCCGACTTTACAGGTTCTTGCAGCATGGGAGGGGTAGTAAAAGATATGAAGAATGCAGGACCGTCCAACGCCACCGCCAAAGAAAAAGCAGTCGCCTACTGATTTTTTTAAATATTCGGCCATGGGGTTGCAAATGGTAGCCATCATGGGGGTATTTATATTTGCCGGGCATTGGCTCGATAATTTCCTCGAGTTTAAAAAAGTTCCAATCTTTACCCTTATTCTTTGCCTTGTTGGGGTGGCTGTCGCCCTCTGGTTCTTTATCCGTGACTTTCTGAAGAAGAAATGAAATCCTTTGGTCCTAAGCTGCTTGTTTTCACAATTTTATGTGGAGTCTTACTTTACGCCTGGAACCTGTTTACACCGGAATTTCTTCATGATCAGATTTCCTGGTTTATACTTATCTTCTTTTCGCTGAGTACCTTCCTCGTACATGCTTATCTGCTCAAATCATCAAAAGGTGATCCAAAGGCATTTGTTGGTAAATTCATGGGTATCACAGCTCTTAAACTCCTTGCTTATCTCACTTTTCTCATAATTGTTTTCCTTATTAACAGAGACCACGCCAGAGCCATTGCGCTTTACTTTTTGGCTATGTATTTGTTTTTCTCCGTCTTCGAAGTATCCTCCCTATACCAGAAACTAAAAAAATAGTTGAAGTCGCATTGGGGTTATCTTTACCAGCAAAGCAATCCTTTCTAATATTTTGTTAAAAAATACCCTCCCAATTATTCACTATTTGTTGCAGATTATCTATCTTCGCACCCGATTTCCAAAATTGCTAACCCTCTCTGCCAGATGGCCAATAACTACAAGAGTTTCGAGATGTTTTTCAGGCGTTTCCTGCTAATATTAGCATTTATTCTCCCTACAAGCCTTCTTTTTGCCGGCGATCCAGATAATGATACCCTCCGGGCCCAAACTCCTTCTGTTGAAAAAGTGGAGCCTAAATCCGAAAAATTTAATGCTGGTGAACTAATCATTGATCATATTTCAGATTCACACGAATGGCATATTGCTGGTCATATTGCAGTTCCCCTTCCTGTCATTCTCTATTCGAGCCGAGGTCTATCTGTATTTCTTTCCAGTCACCTCGAGGATGGAACCCGCGGATTTAAATATGAAAAGCTGAAGGACGGAAGCCACAAAATGATTGCTCTGGGCGCAAACGGCGTGGAAGATGAAGCGGTCACCTCTACGGTGTGGGACTTATCCATAACCAAGAATGTACTATCTATTTTCATTACCATGGCACTGATGCTTTGGATTTTTCTTTCCGCTGCTAAAGCATATAAGCGCTCGCCTGGAGTTGCTCCAAAAGGAATACAAAGTTTTGTAGAACCCATGATCCTTTTTGTAAGAGATGATATTGCAAAATCTGCTATTGGCGAAAAAAAATATGCTCGCTATATGCCTTTCCTGCTTACCATCTTCTTTTTCATCTGGCTGAGCAATATGCTCGGGCTGATCCCATTCCTTCCTGGAGGAGCCAATGTAACTGGGAATATTGCAGTAGCCATGACGTTAGCGGCAATCGTTTTCATCATAACTCTTTTCAGTAGCAATGCAAATTATTGGAGGCATATTCTGGCAATGCCGGGTGTTCCCATCGGAGTTCTTGTTCTCCTTACCCCGATTGAGATCTTTGGGATGTTTCTTAAACCTTTCGTATTGATGATCCGACTGTTTGCAAACATACTTGCAGGTCACATCATAGCCTTATCCTTCTTCTCTCTTATCTTCATTTTTGCGGAAATGAGTACCGGAGTAGGTTTTGGAGTTGCGATCTTCTCTGTAGCCTTTACTATTTTCATGGGCATGTTGGAATTGCTGGTTGCATTCTTGCAGGCTTATGTATTCACACTGCTTGCTGCAATGTATTTCGGTTCTGCAACCGAAGAACATGCACACGCAGAACATCATTAAACCGGCTGTTTCCTGTTGCCGGAATTTAAATACAGGGAAATAATAAAAACAAAACACATGTTATCAAACATTTTACTTGATGTAACAGCTTCAGGAGCAAACGTAGGTATCGGTTACGGCGTTGCCGCAATGGGTGCAGGTCTTGCTGCAGTAGGAGCAGGTATCGGTATTGGACGCATTGGTGGAAGTGCTGTAGAGTCAATCGCACGTCAGCCGGAAGCTATCAATGACATCCGTTCCAACATGATCCTGACAGCCGCTCTTGTTGAAGGTGCTGCTTTCTTCGCGATGGTAATCGGCCTGCTGGTTATTTTCCTGAAGTAAGAAAATTTATCTCTGCATTATCACGGTTGGTGATGATGCAGAGATTTTTCAAATGATTGAACTGATTATTTAAATATAAAATCATGCAATTAGTAAAACCCGAATTCGGCCTTATCTTCTGGATGCTTGTATCCTTTGGCATCATTTTTTGGATCCTGAAAAAATTTGCCTGGAAACCAATCTTAAATATGCTCAAAGAGCGTGAAGATTTTATCACAAATGCACTGGGTTCAGCCGAGCGTGCCAAAAAAGAAATGGCAGAGCTTCAGTCAAACAATGAAAAACTTCTTAACGAAGCTCGAAATCAGCGCGATATTATGCTGAAAGAAGCACGGGAGATCAAGGATCAGATTGTCGGTGAAGCCAAAGGTGCTGCACAGAAGGAAGCAGATAAACTTCTCAAGTCCGCCCGTGAAAATATTCAAAGTGAAAAGAATGCTGCTATAGCTGAAATGAAAAACCAGGTAGCCGCACTTTCTCTTGAAATTGCTGAAAAGATTTTGAAAGAAGAACTTTCCTCCAGTGATAAGCAAAAGACTCTGGTGAAAACACTCCTTAACGACGTTAACCTGAATTAAGATGAAAGGAACAAGGGCTTCTTCTCGATATGCTAAATCGTTGCTTGATCAATCCCTCGAAAAAGGGGAGCTTGAAAAAGTTCAAATTGATGTATTATTGATCCTGAAGACAATCAAAGAAAATCGTGATTTTTCAGCGATGCTCAGGAGCCCAGTGATCAAAACCGAAAAGAAAAAGGAAATACTCGAATTGATCTTTTCCAAAACCATCACTCCGATTACCAACGCTTTCTTGCAGCTTATTGCTACACAAAAAAGGGAAGAATTCCTTGAACTAATCTGTGAGGAGTTTGTCCGGAAGTACAAAAATCACAAGCATATCCTCACTGCAGTCATTACAACCGCTTCCGGCCTGGATGAAGAAATGCGCAAAAAAGTTTATGAACTCGTCAGGAAACAATTGAATTCAGAAGTGGAACTGGTCGAAAAAGTTAATAAAGATCTGATCGGGGGATTCATCCTCCGCGTAGGTGATAAACAAAACGATACCAGCATTCTGGGTAAACTTCGTCAACTCGAAAGAACATTTAAAGAGAATACATTAAACTAAAATAAAATGGCAGAAATTAAACCATCAGAAGTCTCCGCAATACTCCGTCAGCAACTGGCTGGCGTAAAATCAGCAACCGAACTGGAAGAGATCGGAACCGTGCTCCAGGTTGGTGACGGTATCGCCCGTATCTATGGATTGTCGAATGTTCAGTCGGGTGAACTTATTGAGTTCGAGAATGGACTTAAAGGAATCGTTCTGAATCTGGAAGAAGATAACGTAGGAGCGGTATTACTGGGCTCATCTAATAATATCAAAGAAGGTGATTCCGTTAAACGGACCCGAAAGATTGCCTCCATTAAAGTTGGTAACGGTATGCTAGGTCGAGTGGTAGATACGCTCGGCAACCCGATCGATGGGAAAGGCCCCATTAAAGGTGATTTGTATGAAATGCCCCTCGAGCGTAAGGCTCCTGGTGTAATCTATCGTCAGCCCGTAAACGAACCTCTCCAAACAGGGATCAAGGCGATCGATGCCATGATTCCAATCGGACGCGGACAGCGGGAGTTGGTTATCGGCGACCGTCAGACCGGAAAGACTGCTGTCTGTATTGATACTATCATCAACCAGAAAGAATTTTACGAAAAAGGAGAACCCGTATTCTGTATCTACGTAGCTATCGGACAAAAAGGTTCTACCGTTGCGAATATTGTACGTGTCCTTGAAGAAAACGGAGCTATGGCCTACACAGCCATTGTTTGTGCTACCGCTTCTGACCCTGCACCGATGCAGTTCTATGCACCGATGGCTGGAGCAGCAATCGGGGAATTCTTCCGGGATACCGGTAAGCCAGCACTTGTTGTTTATGATGACCTTTCCAAACAGGCGGTAGCTTACCGTGAGGTATCCCTTCTTCTCCGTCGTCCTCCTGGACGTGAAGCATATCCTGGTGACGTATTCTACCTGCACTCCCGTTTGCTCGAGCGTGCGGCAAAAATTAACAAGACCGACAGTATTGCCCAGGCCATGAATGACTTGCCTGAAAGTATCCGTCCGCTTGTTAAAGGTGGAGGATCCTTGACTGCTCTTCCAATTATTGAAACCCAAGCCGGCGACGTTTCTGCTTATATTCCGACGAACGTAATTTCAATTACCGATGGTCAGATCTTTCTGGAGTCTAACCTGTTTAACTCAGGAGTACGCCCTGCGATCAACGTAGGTATCTCTGTATCCCGTGTAGGTGGAAATGCACAGATTAAATCCATGAAGAAAGTAGCAGGAACCCTGAAACTTGACCAAGCTCAGTACAGGGAACTTGAAGCGTTCTCTAAATTCGGTTCTGACCTTGACTCTGCTACCAAAGCAGTTCTTGATAAAGGTTCCCGTAATGTGGAAATCCTTAAACAAGGTCAGTTCTCACCACTGCGTGTAGAACAACAAATCGCTATCATTTATCTTGGAACCAAGGGGCTTCTCAGAGATGTACCTGTAAATAAAGTAAGGGAATTTGAAACAGAATTCCTTCAATATCTGGAAGCAAAAAATAAAGATGTCCTTAACGGACTTAAGGCCGGACAACTTACAGACGATATCACAAACACGCTTGAATCAGTTGGAAAAGACCTCGCTGCCAAATACAAACATTAAGCAATGGCCAGTTTAAAAGAAGTACGTAACCGGATCACTTCCATTTCATCTACCCAGCAGATCACCAGTGCTATGAAAATGGTGAGTGCAGCTAAGTTGAGAAGAGCACAGGAAGCTATTACTCAGATGAGGCCTTATGCTAAAAAGCTAAGAGAAATCCTTGAAAATTTAAGTGCCAGTCTTGACAGCAATGATGGGACTTTTTCAAAGGAGCGGCCTGTAAAGAATGTTCTGCTCATTGTTGTAACTTCAAATCGTGGCCTTGCGGGTGCATTTAATGCGAATATTATCAAACGTGCCGTTGCTCTCGCCAAGAACGAGTATAAAGCATATAATGTAACTGTACTTTGCATCGGTAAAAAAGGGAATGATTTTTTCCGAAGGACGGAATTCAAAATAATTGGATCCGATATGCCCCGTAAGCTAAATGAGCTTTTCGATAAGCTCACCTATGATAACGTTGCTCCGGTAGCAGAAAAAATTATGGAAGTTTATGCCAAGGGAGAGTTTGATAAAATTGACATCATTTACAATCAGTTCAAAAATGCAGCGGTTCAGATACCAACTGTCGAGCAGTTTTTACCGGTTGTAGCTACAAAAACCGAAGGAAAAAGCTCTAAGGTTGATTACATTTTTGAACCATCTAAGGAAGAAATCGTTAAGGATCTTATTCCACGTTCTCTCAAGACCCAGATTTATAAAGCCCTGCTAGATTCTCATGCTGCTGAACATGGAGCACGTATGACTGCAATGCACAAAGCTACGGATAACGCGAAGGATCTTTTGAGAGAACTTAAATTATCCTATAATAAAGCTCGTCAAGCTTCCATCACCAACGAAATTCTTGAAATTGTTGGTGGGGCTGAAGCCCTCAACGGTTAAGAACCAATCTTGTCAGATCCGAATCTTCAAAAAATTGAAGCCTACCACATGGCCCGTATTAAGGCCTATGGACTGCGGTCTTCAATGGCTCTGGGATGGAATACCGAGAGCAGCCAACAGGTTCGTTTTGAAGTGCTGGCAGACATTGCTGATCTGAGTAATCATTCTGTACTTGACGTAGGTTGTGGGCGGGGCGATCTAAGAGTCCATCTCGGCTTGCGTTACCCTGGAATAGACTACACAGGAATAGATCAGCTGGAGCCTTTTATTATTCTTGCCAAAAAACAGTACGGACATATCCCACGTACCAAATTCGTTCAAGCTAATATATGGGAATGCCAGCTTCCACCTGCTGATTTCGTTTTTGCTTCCGGAACATTGAACTATAGGCACGCCAATCCTTTATTCATTTTTGAAATGATTGCGAAGCTTTTTTCTGTGTCTAAAAAAGGGCTGGGGTTTAACCTGCTCAGTAAGGTAGGTCATCCTCCAGGAGAGCTTAACGCTTACCAACCTTACCGAATTATGGAATATACCCGCACTCTTACTTCGAAAGTTTCCATGAGAGAAGATTATCAAGCGGGAGACTATACTATATTTATGTATAAATAAGAGCTTTGACAATGGAAGAGAAAATACATGAGCATAAAACATTTGAAAAGGTCAACTATGCTGGTAAGGAATTAAAGAACCGTGAATTCGATCAATGCATTTTCAGGGCTTGCGATTTTTCAGGAAGTAATCTTTCTGGAAACCGGTTTACGGACTGTCACTTTCAGAACTGCAATCTCTCCCTTGCAAAACTGATGAACACAGGTTTAAGGAACATTTTATTTTCCGACTCCAAATTACTCGGGGTGAATTTTAGTGAATGTGACAATTTTTTATTTAGCGTCCAGTTTAAACATTGTATTCTTGATTTTGCCACTTTCATGGGTAAGAAACTCCCTAAAACCTTATTCTTCAACTCGTCTCTTAAAGATGTAAATTTTTCATCCTGCGACCTGAGTGAGGCAATATTTGACAAATCAGACCTCCTCGGAACCCTGTTTAACAAAACTTCTCTTCGAAAAGCCGATCTGACTTCCGCATTTAATTTCAGCATAGACCCGGAGCTAAATGATATTAAAAAAGCCAGTTTTTCTTTACATGGACTTCCGGGATTGCTTTCAAGGCATGATATTCGTTTGCTCTAATATTTGAGTTCATTCCTGGAAAGCCGGTTTTTCAATTCGTTATACAGGGGGGCAATAACCTCTGTCTGTTTTTGAAGTTCCAATAACGGCTTCACTGAAGAAGGGATCCTTACGGCTTCTTCCGTAATGGTCTCGATGATCTCTCCAAATTTCACCGGATGTGCCGTTTCAAGGATGATTCCAGGCTCTCCAGGGTGTTTTTCCTGATAGTTCATCAGAGCCCTGCAGGCTACGGCACCATGTGGGTCTAGCAGATATCCGTCTTTGCGATACACTTCCCACAAAGTCTCTTCTGTCTGATGATCATTTACACTATAACTGCTGATTACTTTCTTCATATCTCCATGACTTTTCCCAAATAATTCCATCACTCTCGAAAAATTACTGGGGTTTCCTACATCCATGGCATTCGAAATCGTACTCACCGATTTGATAGGAGAGTATATTCCTGATTTCATAAATTCGGTGAATACCTTATTGCTATTACACGCCGCTATAAAATGAGAGGAAGGCATTCCCGATTTGAAAGCAAGTAAACCCGAGCAAATATTTCCAAAATTTCCACTGGGCACGGAAAAAACCGGAGGGCATTCTGCACTCCACTGCTGAAGCGCAAAAAAATAGTAGACCTGCTGAGGAAGCCATCGTGCCACATTTATGGAATTGGCGGAGGTGAGGTATAAATTTTTTTTTAATTCCTCATCTGAAAATGCTTCTTTGACCATCCTCTGACAATCATCAAATGTCCCTTTTACCTCGAAGGCCCTCACGTTCTTTCCAAGCGTGGTCATCTGCAACTCCTGAATTTTACTCACCATTCCGGCGGGATAAAGAATCACTACCTCCACCCCATCAACATTCAAAAATCCATTTGCAACGGCACTTCCGGTATCACCGGATGTTGCGACGAGCACTGTTATAGGTGGATGATCTCCTCTGGAGAACCAGGAGAGACAACGGCTCATAAATCGGGCACCTACATCCTTAAAAGAGAGTGTAGGGCCGTGGTATAACTCTAGAGAATAAATACCATCCCGGAGTTGTCGCAATGGGAATTCAAAAGAAAAGGTTTCTTCACAGATTCTGAATAGTTCATGCGCCGGCATAGAATTCTCCACGTATGGCCTCATAATAGAAAATGCAAGCTCTGCTTTAGAAAGGCTTCTGAATTTTTTCAGCCAATCTTGAGTTAGTGCCGGAATATATTGTGGAAAATATAAGCCCCCATCAGGAGCTTGTCCATTAATACAGGCCTCCTTGAAACCAACTTCCGGGCTTTTCATTCGGAGACTATAATATTTCATTTGTTTTTTCATAGCTAAATGTTCAATAGTGTTGGGAGAATCAGAGAATTACTTCTTTCCGAGTAATTTTCACACCCTCTTGATTGATTGTACTCACATATGTCCGGCATGGAAGCCCCATTTTCAAATACGTCTCAGCTCCGAGGTTTTCCACGAGGTGGGCTGTTTCTTCAGTTCTGCTGAACATGAATATAGAAGGACCGGAACCTGAAATTCCACCTCCCAATGCACCCGCTTTCATGCTTTGAGATTTCACTTCATCAAATCCCGGAATCAAAATAGTCCGAACCGGTTCAATGATACCATCAACCAGAGAGCGGCTGATCAGGTCATAATCACCCTTCATAAATCCGGCAACGAGACCTGCAACATTTCCCCATTGCTGAATCGCTTGACTGAGGTGGATCTGCTTTTTTAAGATTTGTCTTGCATCGGAAGTTTTTACCTCGATCTGCGGATGTATGATGGTCACAAAGAGCAAGGGTGACTGGATCTTTATAATATCCAAGGGATCAGTGCTCCGGATAATCGTAACACCTCCATAAATGCAGGGTGCCAGGTTATCGGCATGTCTTACTCCAGAAGCGAGCTCTTCCCCACTCATTGCAAACCGTACCAGCTCATTGTCCGAGAACCTGTTTCCAAGCAAATAATTTGCACCGACAACAGCGCCTGCTGCGCTTGCAGCACTAGACCCTATACCGCTTCCAGGGAGTATTGTTTTAGTACTCTCCACTTCGAACCCAATGCCTTCAGGGAGTTCTTTTAACATAGCTAACAAAGCTGCACCTGAAACATTCCGTTCGGGTTCCGGAGGAAGGTCAAAATCATCTTTATTAATAATACTGACTTTTCGTTCAGGCAAAAGCCTGACGACCATTTTATCCCTTGGCTTATCTAATGCAAATCCAAGCACATCAAACCCACAAACAATATTTGCAACAGTTGCAGGAGGGTATACAGTTATTTCTTTTTCCATGATTTAGTTTATAAAAGTTAAACACCAATGCGCGCGGCACGGATGACATCAGCAAATATTCCGGAAGCGGTGATTTCTGCACCAGCACCAGCACCTTTAATGACGAGGGGTTGTTCTTTGTACCTTGCTGTATAAAATACCACCACATTATCTTTTCCATACAGGTGGAACAGGTCTCTTTCCTGAGAAACGTGCTGCAGGCCAACCTCGGCTTTGCCATTGGTAAGAGTTGCAACGAATTTAAGTTTACATCCAACAAGGGATGCCTCCTGAAACAGCTTATAGAAATGAGCTTCGTTATTTTCCAGTTCCCGGTAAAAGTTGGCGACATCCCCTTCCATGCAGGCACTGGGTAAAAAAGGCCTGTTCACTAAGTCATCCATCTCTAGGACATGTCCGGCTTCTCTTGCCAGGATAAGAATTTTTCTCATGACATCAATTCCACTCAGGTCGGTACGAGGATCAGGCTCGGTGTACCCTTCCTCCTGAGCTTGCCGTACTATTCCGGCAAAGGATGAGGAGCCATCATAATAATTGAAAACATAGTTGAGCGTTCCGGAAAGAACTGCCTCTATCCTCACCACAGTATCTCCACTCCTGATAAGGTCGTTCAAGGTTCCGATAATGGGAAGGCTTGCGCCTACATTGGTTTCAAAAAGAAAAGAGGTGTTGAACTCAGAGGCAAGGGCTTTCAGGGTTTGGTAGTTACTGAATGCCGACGAACATGCTATTTTATTGCAGGCAACTACCGAAATACTTTGTTTGAGTAGTGCCGGGTATAGACCAGCGACTACTTCATTGGCTGTAACATCAATAAATACAGAATTGCGCAAATTTCTTTCTCCGATGAAAGACAGCAGCCTGTTCATATTCGCTGGCTCTCCCCCTCCTAACAAATCCACCCAGTTTTCAAGACAGAGGCCCCCTTCAGAAAGGATCATGGTCCGGCTATTGGCGATTCCCCTTATCTTCAACTCCAGTTTAAAGTTTGTACGCAAATGTTCCTGTTGGCTCTTCACCTGTTCAATAAGCCGGCTACCTACATTACCAGCACCCACAATAAACAGATTAATTTGTTTAAATGATGTTTCAAAGAATTCTTCATGAAGAATATTGAGAGCCTTTTTCAAATCTGCAGTCCGAACCACCGCCGATATGTTTTTCTCCGATGATCCCTGGGCAATGGCTCTGATATTAACTCCATTTCTTCCAAGCGCACTGAACATCCGGCCGGCAATCCCCGGATGATTCTTCATTCGATCACCCACTAAGGCTATCATCGATAAACCTGATTCCGAGATTAAGGGTTCCAGCAGCCCCGACTGAATTTCATGCCGGAATGCTTCATTTACTTTCTGTTTAGCGAGATGCGCCTCACGCTCATCAATAGCCACACAGATGGAATACTCAGACGAGCTTTGGGTAATAAATATGACATTGATTTTTTCTCTGGAGAGTGCTTCGAAAAGGCGGTTCGAAGATCCCGGGATTCCAACCATTCCGCTGCCTTCAAGGCTTAAAAGAGCCAGATGACTTATGCTGCTGAGTCCTCTCACGGAATCGCGGTTTCCAGGAACATCGCTTTCGATCAGGGTTCCTATTTCGTCCGGGGCAAAAGTGTTCCGGATCCTGATGGGAATACCTTTGTTCATAACCGGTTGGATCGTTGGGGGATAAATAACCTTTGCTCCAAAGTAGGATAGTTCCATTGCTTCCTTATAGGAAATGTGCGGAATTGCTTTCGCATGGTTAACCAAACGAGGGTCCGCAGTCATCAACCCGCTCACATCAGTCCAGATTTCAAGCACGTCAGCATTCAGAGCAGAGGCCAGGATTGCTGCAGTGTAGTCTGATCCTCCTCTGCCTAAAGTAGTCGGTGTGCCATTTTCATTCGAGGCGATATATCCAGGAAGAAGGAATAGTTTCTGGCCATCTTGATTTATTGCTTCACAGATTAGGTGGTTTGAATTCGCAAAATCAACAGATGCCAATCCATAGTTGGAATCAGTCTTAATGAGTTCCCTTGAATCCAGCCATCGATGTTCCTCATGCCTGGAGTGTAAGGTTGCAGAGATGATGAGGGAGGAAAGGAGTTCTCCGAACCCTACAATATGGTCGAGTGTCCTTACGGAAAGTTCTTGCAAAATAAAGACTCCTTCACAAATTTTTTCGAGTTCATTACATTTCCTCTTCACGAGACTCAGCACAGCACTTTGCGCGTTGAGTGGAATCAAGTCCTTTATAACTTGCAGGTGTTGCTTTTCGATGAGATGGAGTTTGCTCAGATAGTTTTCATCCCCTGCTTCAGCCTGCCTGGATGTTTCGACAAGAAGATCTGTCATCCCTCCGAAGGCTGAAACAACTACAATGGTAGCTTTCTGATTAAGTGCCTTCTTAATTATATCCATGCTTTTTCTGATATTCTCTGCAGAAGCAACGGAGCTTCCTCCGAATTTGAGTACTTGCATAATGTTTAGTATTTATTCAAAATGAAACAGTAAGTCCTGAGATAAAATTTGAAATTTTGCTCAGGATGGCAAGAAGCCGAAAGTTTGGGGTAATATTAGCGCGTAACCCAAAGGGTAGCACCGGAGGTAATCGTTGTTGTGGAAATTATATGGAACAGCATCCCACAGATTGACATGATGTCAATCTGCCGAGAATAAAAGATATGAGATGCTATAGGTTCCACTTAAGCTATTATTAGGTTACAAATGTATACATAAGTTTATATCAGAAAATCCAGTTTTCTTCTATCCTCATCAATCATCAGCTTCAGAATTGGAAGATAATTTCTATAGTTGATTGATTTTCATTAGTCTATATTAACCAAACCTCAATCATACGAACCAAATGAGTCTATCAGAATAGATCAAGAAATCTACGCCAAGTTATTTTTTCTTATACAAAACATAAAGCATTTATTTGGTAATAACTGGGATAAAATCCGAACTTTCAGACCTGTTAGTATATTTCATTTTAAATGCATTCATTCCATATACTTTGATTTCGTACTCATGAAAAGTGAAGCCCTCGAGGAAACTCAAGAAATTAAATCATCTTCCTTACCAAGGAAAAAAATTTTAATTGCAGATGATGATGACCTGATGCGGTATTCAATAGAAAGGCAACTCATTAAAGCCGGCTTTCAGGTAATCACGGCTGCGGATGGAGGTGAAGCCCTGGATCATTTTAAAAAAAACAGGCCTGATCTGATCATATTGGACCTCATGATGCCGTATGTTTCAGGGCCTGAATTCCTTCATCTCATTCAAGCCCGTTTTGAATCTGAAAAGCAGGTACCTGTTATAATTATTTCTGCAATAGATCCACAGGAGTTAAGAGAAGGTGGGTATAAACTGGAAGGTTATCATTTTCTTCCTAAACCGTTTGGCATAGAGGAATTGATCCATTCAGTCAACCACACTCTTTCTTATGGAAGCAGCTAAGCTTTCGGAGATAGATTTACCTGCTCTTTAATGGATAGTCCTTGAGTCTTGTGAAAGTATACCCTTTCTTTCGAAAAGAAGGAATAATCCCCATCATTGCATCACATGCAAACCACTCGGGGTGATTGAAATGCATAATTACGATTGCACCTGGTTTAGCATTTTTGATTACGTTATTCACGATAGACTGGGCCGGCGCAAACGGCATAGCATCTCCGGAAAGAATATCGAAGCTGACAATGGTCACATTAAGGAGTTTTGCAATTCTAGCGCAAGCCTCATCTGTAAAAGCAGTTGCCGATCTGTAGAAAAGGGGTCTTCTTCCGGTAAGGAGTTCTATTTTCCGTTCGTTCGCCTCAATTTCGTCAAAAGCATCAGGCACATTTGGAGTTCCTTTAATTCCATACTCACTTTCTCCATTCACGGAACAAGGTTGATGATTTAAACCGTGGTTTTCGATTTCGAACAAAGTGTCTCTCGAGAGCTCAAGAAAAGTATTGTAATTATCATCGATCCAGGCACCACTGACAAAGAGGGTAGCGGGAATTTTTTCTTTCCGGAGATAATCAATGAGTTCATTATTATACTTGTTGGATTTATTTCCACAGGCATCGAACGTGAAGGCTATTATCTTTTTTTGTGTTACGAGTTCTTCATCTACCCCTTTCACAAATTCTCCCCACTGGCCTGGAGAAGTATGAGCAAAAAGCGTATTAACAAGCCTTTTCTTTTGTACATAAGCACTATCCTTATAGAGCATCTCCAAGATATTCTTGTTTTCCACTTGTTTCCGACTAAGCATAGTCACAATGTTTTGCGAATTTGCCATCTGACTGAAATTTAGCCAGAACAGAACAAGAACATATAAAGGATTGGTACTGGTTTTCAAGAGCAGATTTTTTTGCATTGGAAGATTGAGCCCCAAAGATACAATCTTAGCCTTTCTGAAGGAACTCATTAAGCATACTCGAACAAGGCCGGTTCCAAATTAAGATCATCAAAAGCCTGACATTTGTCCTTGCTTTTTCTGCCTTTTCTCACTAACTTCATAAGTGAATTAATAATTAACCTAAAAAAGGAAGTCCAGTGAGTTTAATTACAAATGCTAGTAATCTATTTGGTAATGAACCGCATCAAAGAAATATTGAAACTTCAGGGCAGATCACAAGCGTGGTTAGCAGAGAGAATTGGGAAAAGTTATGTGGTCACAAAGAATTACTGCAACAACAAAACTCAACCAAAGATTTCAGTCCTACGGAAAATTGCCGATGTACTGAATGTTGATATCCGGGAATTGCTTCAAGAATCCTTAGGTCCCGAATTGCTGACACTTTTGACAAGGAAATTGTCTTCTCATCGACGAAATTTAAGGGCAGGCAGCAAATTAAAGAGGTTATCTAAGTTACGTTTTGGAAGAAATTTTAGTCAATCTGCTCGACATCAACCAATTGACTCTATTTTAAGAATTAATTCTCTCAAACATTGGAAGTCTGTTGCCTTAGAGAGGTTCTCTTGTTTTTAGCAAATATATTTACCGAACGTCCGATAGAATCATGTCTGCCAGGACTTTAGGCCGCTCTTTAATTCTCTGGATTTTCGTCGAAAAAGGCTTGTTTTTAGCACTTTTCTATCGAAAGTTCCATTAATGGCAGAATAAATATCCCTAAATACTTGCGGATTCAATTTTCTTGGAGTACATTGAGCTTAGATTTCCATCTACAAACACTCAATTTTAGTATACCAACGAACTCAAAAAATCTCATTATTGATATCACACTACTAATATAATCCCCATGAAATTTTTTCCTCGCGTTTTTTCGGTAACCATGTTGGTCACCACTCTATGTGTGTTTTTGAACTCCAAAATTCACGCACAGACTGCAATAGCAAAAGGACAGGTTTATAATTCTGAAGCTCTTTGGAGTAGCTATGACCATAATGCTTTTCAGAAGGATCTTCAAAAAAGACTTGGGATAGACGATGTGGAGTTCGATGCTTTTCAAAAATATCTCATTCAGCAGAAAAAAATCTATAAAGATCAGGTTGATTTTTTCATGAAAGCACGAATTGGTGTCATTAACCCTGTTAACATAAATGCTTATTTCGAACTGAGGAAAAATAAATATTTCTCATTTTATCCCGACTTTAAAACATTCTCCGACAGTGTTGCGGCTTCAGCTTCTCAGAAGGGTATTGTTACTGTAAACCCTGGGATCTTGGCATGTGGACAACCCTGTACCAACCCTGGTTATGAAACCAATGATTTCACCGCCTGGAATCAATTTGAAGGGACAGCTGTGAGTGGTGCCGGACTGGCCGGTGTTGTTATGTCTCCCGGAACAAATCAAACCTCAATTACCAGTCCCGGCCCAGACCCAATTGTAGGTGCACCGTTAAACATGGTTTACCCAGCTGGTGGCGCCCATTCAGCAATGGTAGGCAATGGTCCAGTAAACGGAGCAGAAGCTGGTGAGCTCTCTACTTCATTTACGGTTTCTGCAACAACTACAAACTTTACATATGCTTATGCGGTGGTGCTTGAGGATCCAGGACATGCTGTTTCTGATCAACCTTATTTCTTTTTAAATCTTACAGACCAGGCTGGCAATGTACTTAACTGCGGAGCCTATGCAGTAACTGCAGGCCCCGGTCTTCCAGGCTTTACTTTATTACCTGGAACAGATATCTATTACAGACCTTGGACTACTATGTTTGTAGATCTTACAGCTTATGTGGGTCAGTGTATCACCATGACTTATGTTTGTCGTGACTGTACTCAAGGCGGTCACTATGGGTATGCTTATGTTGATGCTTCCTGCGCTCCTGCTCAAATCGTCACCTCTTCTCCGGCAATTTGTGGAAGCAGCACCATCACGCTGACAGCCCCTCCTGGTGCAAGCGCTTATACCTGGACTGGTCCCGGCATTGTTGGAACCAGTACCGCACAAATTATTTCTGCTAATGTTGCCGGTACTTATTCGGTTACGATGACGTCAGCAATGGGTGGATGTACGACCACACTCAATATTACTATTACCGGAAATCCAACGGCTCCAACAGCGCTTTTCAATGCTACTACTGTTTGTGCCGGCGTGCCAATGCAATTTACGGACCATTCACTTCCGGCCGGAGGAATTACTGCCTGGGCATGGGATTTTGGAGATGGAACAACGGCTACCACTCAAAACCCAACGCATGCCTATACTACGGCAGGAACCTACCCGGTCCATCTAACTATTACCTGGCCGCCTTGTACCCATGATACGATCATTAATGTAACCGTGACAGGTCCTCCTGCTCCTACCTTTACTGCGCAAGCCGTATGTGTAGGTACAGCAAGTGTTTTCCTGACTAACACCGTTGTACCAACTTATTCATGGGATTTTGGAGACGGAACCTCAGCTACTTCTCAAGACCCTACCCACCTTTATGCCGCTGCTGGCACATATACAGTGACTCTCAATGTTATCACCGCCGGAGGTTGTTCAGGAAATGTGATACAAAACGTAGTCGTAAGCCAAGGCCCCACCTCTTCCTTTACAGCACCACCTGTATGTATGCATACTGCAACTACTTTTAATAATACCACGATTAATGCAACCAGTTATTCATGGACTTTTGGTGACGGAACAAATTCTACAGCCCAGAGCCCTACACATACTTATGCCGCTGCCGGAACGTATTCTGTTGTGTTGGCAAGTGTTGGTGCAGGAGGTTGTACAAACACCATCACGGTTCCAATCGTTGTCAATGCTTTACCAACCAGCTCCTTCACGGGAACCAATGTCTGTGTCAATGTTCCGACAACATTTACCGACGGGTCCACTGTTGGCCCGCCTTCCACACTTGCCACCTGGAACTGGAATTTTGGCGATGGAAGCACAGGTGCTACCCAGAACCCTACACATACTTATACTACAGCTGGAACCTATACGGTTCACTTGACCAGTACTACCAATAACGGATGCGTTGATTCCATTACGCATGTCGTATCAGTTTATTACTTACCTGTTGTAGTCTTTACAGGAGATTCGCTGGTTCACTGTACACCATGGTGCGTAAACTTCACCGATGCATCTACTGTTAACGGCGGAACGATTGCTAACTGGACTTGGAATTATGGAGACGGCTCTCCTGCTGCCTCTCAATCTGTTTACGGAATCGAAAACCATTGCTATAATACACCTGGCACCTTTGGCGTTACACTTACAGTAACCTCCAA
>PLYR01000034.1:0-34108 GCA_003153435.1 Bacteroidota bacterium | reverse complement strand
TACAATGGTGAAAACCCAGCCACCTATACGGTTCAACTCATCGTTACCAGCCCTCATGGATGTATGGATACAGCCTATGAGCCCGTTGTTATTGGCCCCATTTTCACCTTCTTTATTCCAAATTGTTACACACCTAACGGAGATGGACATAATGACCTCTTCTATGGATATGGGGTAGGAATTGACAAATATGAATTAATCATTTTTGACCGTTGGGGTAACCACATCTTTACAACGAATGACCTCTATGAAGGATGGAACGGTACGGTTCAGGGTACCGGCGGAACCCTATGTCAGGAAGATGTGTATGTTTGGAAAGTCAGCCTGAAAGATGTGTTCGGCCTCAATCACAACTATATTGGTCACGTATCTCTGATTCGATAATTATTTCTATCCTAAAAAGTGTGGCTTCTGTGGAGCCACACTTTTTTTATGTCTTTTCCTGTTATACTTCCGACCCGATCCGTAGCCTAAACTAAATACGGGATATAGTAATCTTTGCTCTATTTTTCCTTACTTTGTAAGACCAATTACTGCTCTTTACTCCGAATTCATAACTGTTAGTGCAAAGAACCAACTGAAAGCCTCATACTGAACGAGGTTCAGGGGCTGGTTTTATTACAGATATTAAAATCAGGACTTGATGGAATCATACGTGGGAAGAAAATTTACAAAACTTTTGCCGACCTTATTGGTGGTCCTGTTATGGATCCCTGTTTATCATGCACAACAAATCAATACCTCAAAACCTAAGCAACTTGTTGTATTCTCTCAAGGTAGCAAAAGGGCTGAAGAGGCAGCAAGAAGACACCAACAGGCATCCGGCACAATTACCTGGTTGAAGCCAATCAGAAGTTCCAACAACAGACTTTTTATTGAGAACAAAGGTCAATGCGATGCACCCGATAACGTCTCTGAGAAAGATATTCTATATACCTATCGGGATGGGATTACGGACATATTCTTTACCAAGAAAGGACTGATCTACCGTGTTTCCGGAAAAAAACAAGCTTCTGAAGAAGAGTGGAATTCGTTCGCAAAGACACAAGTTATCCTTGAAGAAAGCGGTGACGCAGAAGAGGAAATAGCAGGAAAACGATTTATACCAACGAGGGAAGATGTGATCATGCAATGGCAAGGAGCTAATCCCGAACCGGAAATTTTAGCATCCGAAGAAGCCGGCAATTATTTTAATTACCTGATGCTTTCTAAAAAAGCAGAAATTATCGGTCATGCAAAGGGGTTTAAAAAGCTGGTTTATAAAAATCTTTATCCACACATCGATCTTGAGTATTCTATTCATCCTGATAGAGGAATTAAATATGCGTTCATCCTTCACCCAGGAGCAGATGCTTCCGTTATCCGAATGAAATATCCGGATAAAACCGTGAGACTTGATGCAGACAAGAACATAGTTATTCAAACTGCACAAGGCAATCTGATTGATCATGCACCTTCATCCTATTTTCAAAGTCCCGAACTACCAACACCTTCCCATTTTGTTCTGCTCACTCCTAACCTCGTTGGATTCGATCTGAGTCTGATCAAAGGTGAAATAAAAAACGTGTTGGTTATTGATCCATGGACTGTAGGTCCACCCATTGCGGTCAATGAAGCTGCCGATGACATAGCTGTTGATGGAGCTGGTAACACCCTCGTCTATTCCATAGACACCACTACCGGTGGAAGGTCTCACGTCACAAAATTCAATGCTGCAGGAGTTCAACAGTGGACGCTCGACCTGATCACCAAATTTGGATATAATCAGATTTATCAGGGAGATGTCAAAGCAGATCCTGCTGGAAATGTTTATCTCACAATTGGCTTGGGGAACTTCCCTAACTATTACAATACCGTTAAGGTAGATCCGACCGGTACAACCCGGCTATGGGGTAGTGCTGCTCCTGGATCAGGGACGACTGACATTTATGAAACGTGGAACCTTTCATTCAACTGCGATAACACACAACTTATTCAGTCGGGTGGCGGAACGTATAACGGAGTAAGCAGATATCACAATCTTGGCGACTGGGAGTCCGTTAATACCTCCACCGGAGCAGAGACCTCCTTTCATGTAAATGATACATTAGGAGATATTATCTCCTCCTTCTGGGCACCTAACGGAATGATTTATCACCTCAGTTCGGATAGTAACTACAAAGCACAACAGAACCCGGTAACGGTTCCTAAATACACCAGTGGGCCCAATGACAAGCTTGTTTGTGTCAATCCGGCAACAGGATTGAGGATCTTTACAATCCCTACAGGATATAGTTTCAGAGATTTCGATAAAAAAGCACCGAACTCAGCAGGTATGAATTCCCTTACGGGGTCCTGTGCCTATATCTACACGACCGATGGACTCAATCTCGATCAGTGGGATGCAGCCAATGGAGCACACATTCACACAACTACTATTACCGGCGGTAAGAATGTTGCCTCCAATGGAAGCAGTACTAATTTCCAGATTAATGGAGGACTGCTTGTCGACAAGTGTGGAAATGTGTTCGTAGGTTCCAACACTAATATTTACGAGTATGATCAAAACCTTAACCTCATAGCAACCATAAGCGGGTTACCCGATATGGTCTTCGACCTTGCACTGGGAACTAATGGAACACTCTATGCCTGCGGAGGTGCAACGGATGCCACTTCATTTGTCTCCGCGATTACTGTTTCGGTTTGTACCCCGCCAAGTGCTCTAACCGCTTCTGTCACTCAACCTCTTTGTGCAGGCAATACCGGTTCCATTACTGCCAATCCAACCTTCTGCGGAGCGCCATACTCCTATTCCTGGAACACCGGACAGACTACCCAAACGATCTCAGGTCTTGGTGCAGGTTCCTATACCGTTATTGTAAAAGGGTCCCTGCTTTGTCCAAGTGATGCAGGAGATACCGTTATAGTCACTATTAACGCTCCTCCGGCAGCACTAAGCTCCGGAATTAGTCCTGTAAATATTTCCTGTAACGGTTTATGTAACGGAACTGCCACCGTTACCCCATCCGGAGGAACTGCTCCCTATACCTATGCCTGGACGAATGGAGGGGGTACGGCGGTAACAGCATCTTCCCTCTGTCCGAATACATATGTATGCACCATTACAGATCACAATGGTTGTACGACTACCAAGAGTGCAACGATTACACAACCCGGTACGCTTTCTGTAGCCCCTGCACAAACCAATGTGAATTGCTTTGGAAACACAACCGGCACTGCCACTGTAACTGCAAGTGGAGGAACCTCTGCTTATACCTATTCCTGGACCGGCTCCCCTCCAATTGGGCAGGGAACCAATTCTGTAAGTGGACTTTCAGCCGGGACCTATACCTGTACTACCAATGATTCAAAGGGTTGCGTAGTGAACCATGTATTCACTATTTCGCAACCTGCCTCAGCGCTTAGCACCGCTCCTTCTCAGACCAATTTGAGTTGTAACGGTGTTTGTAATGGTACTGCTACAGCTTCCAGCTCTGGCGGAACCGCACCCTATACCTATTCCTGGACTGGTAACCCCGGCACAACATCTGTGATAAGCTCACTCTGCTCGGGGAATTATACGTGCACGGTAACGGATTCTAAGGGATGCACCTTCACCTCTGCACCTTATACTATTACACAACCCGCTCTGTTGACACTTTCTGTTTCAGGAACTACCCAATCGGCCTGTTCAGGTTCAACCGGAACAGCCTCTGTAACTACCGGAGGAGGTAATCCTGCTTATACCTATGTGTGGACACCTGCCCCTGGAAGTGGTCAAGGCACTGCAACTGCGGGTGGCTTAGCCCCCGGAACTTATTCAGTTACTGTGCACGATGCAAACGGATGCAGCCAAACCACTACTGCAAATATTACTACTGCGGGGGGGCCCACTGCCAGCCTCACCTCCTCCGCTTCGCCCTCCTGCAACGGAGCTTGTACCGGAACTGCTCAGGTAAATGGTTCAGGTGGAACGGGTACACTTACTTATTCCTGGTCTCCTACCGGAGGATCTTCAGCAACAGCTGGTTCTCTTTGTGCAGGATCTTACGTTTGTCATATTACTGATCAGAATGGATGTACCACTACACAGAATGTAACACTTGCCCCAGCTCCTGCAATTACGGCCACACCAAGTTCCACAAACGCTTCCTGTGGGATGTCTAATGGAAGTGCCACCGGAATTGCTTCTGGCGGAACTGGCACACTCACTTATAGCTGGAATCCTGCTCCAGGCACTGGACAAGGCACAACCCTGGCCGGAGGATTAAGCGCAGGCACCTATACGCTTTTCGTTTCTGATCAGAACAGCTGTGTACAACAATTTACAATAGCAGTGAACAATTCAGGAGGACCTTCAGCAACAGCGGTACACAACAATCTGGTTTGTAACGGAGTCTGCAACGGAACGATGAGCGTTACTGCATCCGGTGGTATAAGTCCGTATACCTATTCCTGGTCTAACGATCCTTTAAATACCACAAATTCCGCCAGCAGTCTTTGCGCGGGTACTTATACCTGCTATGTGTACGATCATAACAATTGTCTAATTACACAGATTGATACCCTTATCCAGCCAGCTCCCCTGGCTGCAGTCCCCATTCAAAACAATGTTACTTGCAATGCCGCCTGTAACGGAAAGGCTATTGCAATGGCAACAGGTGGTTCCGCTCCATATACGTATTCCTGGGCAGGCTCTCCTGTTACTGTCGACTCCCTTACTGGCCTTTGTCCAAATACTTATAGCTGTACCATCACCGACGCAAATGGCTGTACCGTTCTAAAAACATTTGTACTGACACAACCAGGAGCACTCTCTGCCCTTAGCAACAATACCAATGTTTCTTGTAATGGAAATTCAAATGCAACTGCACAGGTCACGGTGTCTGGAGGGACTGTAGGTTCTGGTTATTCTTATTCCTGGAATCCCGCACCTGCAAGCGGACAAGGAACAGGCAGTGTGGGAGGACTTAGTCAGGGATCCTGGACTTGCACCATTACTGATTCTTCCAGTTGTTCACTTGTTCAAACCTTCAACATCACTCAACCTCCAGTTCTTACTTCTGCCGGGACACCGTCTAATGCTACCTGTCAAAAAAATAACGGGGCGGCATCTATTGCGGCTTCAGGAGGCACCGCAGCTTATTCTTATTCATGGAATCCGGCACCAGGAACTGGACAAAATACGGCATCAGCTGGAAACCTGAGCCCGGGTATTTACACATGCACCGTTACGGATGCAAATGGATGTAGCACGTTATCCACTGTTACCATTCTGAACAACGGCATAGCCCCTGTGTCTGTAATCGCAAATTCGGGTCCCCTCAATTTCTGTAACGGAGGAAGTGTCATCCTAAGCGCTTCAGGAGGAAGTTCGTATTCCTGGAGTACCGGTTCAATTGCAGACTCAATCACGGTTACCGCTGCAGGGATCTATACGCTCTATTCGACCAATGCCTGTGGTACAGACAGCTCAAAAGTAACTGTGACATTGATTGCTCAACCCAGTGTAACGATCACCGGACTGAATACACTATGTGCAGGAGATTCTGCTAAGCTCATGGCACAAGCCACAGGAAGCCCTCCTTACACCTATTCCTGGAACCCTGGAGGAAGTTCAACGAACAGCATCTACGCTTCTAATTCTGGAACTTATTCTGTGACGGTGAGCAATCAATGCGGAAGCACCACCTCCACATACTCTGTTACCGTTTATACGGTTATGGCACATTTTACCCCGAACGTGGTAACAGGCACAGCTCCCCTTGCTGTCAATTTTATGGATAGCAGCAGTGTAGGTGTAACTTCCTGGGCATGGGCATTCGGAGAAGGCTCTACAGGAACAGGACAAAACCCAACACATACCTATACAGCAGCCGGTACTTATACGGTAACAGAAACCGTAACCGATCCAAATGGATGCACGAGTGTTTATACCCGAGTAATTGTTGTGACAGACGTTAAATCCTGGGTAATTATCCCGAACGTGTTCACTCCGAATGGAGACGGCTCCAATGATGTTTTCCAGATCAACTCCAGAGGGATTTCAACTTTCAATTGCAAGATCTATGATCGATGGGGAGTGATGATGGCCGAGCTTTATGCGCCTTCGCAAGGTTGGGATGGATATACGCTGGCTGGGTTAAAAGCTGTTAATGGAACTTACTACTATATCCTGAAAGCGCAAGGGGATGATGGAGTTTCTTATGACCTTACAGGGTTCCTCATGCTAATGAGGGATTAAAAATCTTTATCTGATCAATTCAATAAATCCTTTAAAGACTTTATCATCTGCATTGACCAGGTAGTAGTATACTCCCGGCTGTGCATTTTCTCCGGAGGTGGTCCTTCCATCCCAGCCTTCACGTCGGGTGCTGGTACTGAACATTTCAACCCCCCACCTATCGTAAACCGTAAAGCGGTAGGTGGTTTTGAAACAAATTCCATCCACATAAAAGACATCATTCACTCCATCTCCATTCGGACTAAATACATTCGGAATGAAAGGATTTGCGTCACAGTTCTGATAGATAATCTGGATTGAATCCGTATTGGTACAACCTCCATTTCCAATATCTATGACCGTAAAATAATAAGTCATATTCTGACCTGTCGAAGACACTAATACATCCTGGCAATTTGTGCAGTTCAACCCCTGCGACGGACCCCAGGAATAAGTCAGGTTGTTTGTAGTGCTGGTAATAACCGTATTGAGGGGTTGCAACTGGTCATCCGAAATAGTAATGGGTCCGCCGGGGATAATCGTCAGGTTGACACTTTGAGTGACCGTAACTGTTCCTGTAAGATTTGTTGCCGGCAGCTCACAGATGCTGTGATTCGGCAAGGTATCTCCAATAAGCAATATCGGTGTAACAATCAGAGGATGTGTATAGGTATGTGAAATGGACGTAAAATGTGATTGAGAGATGACGGTTCCATCACCAAAGTCCCACGTAAAATAAGTTGCATTGCCCGATAAGGCTATAAAATGAACGGTCAGTGGTACACAACCGATCTTAGGAGCAAATGTAAATGTTCCGAGGGGCCCGGGTACAACAACAATACTGTCTTTAACAATAGAGTCGACACATCCACCCAAATTATGTACCGTTAACTTTACCTGATAAGTTCCAGGACTCGTATAAGTATACGCAGGGTTTTGAAGGGTGGAGGTTGCCCCATTCCCAAAGCTCCACTGCCAGGAGTTAACGAATCCGGTCGACTGGTTAATAAACTGCACCTGCTCTGTTCCACAACCGAAGCTTAATACAGAATCCCGGAAAGAAGCCACTGGCTGCAGGATTCGGATTGTCTTTTTGATCACACTGTCGCACCCGTTCGGATCACTTACCGTAAGCGTCACCGTATAGACATTATCTGACGCATACGTATGTGTCGTTAAACTGGCAGCGGTAGTAGCGGTGTTCCCGTCACCAAAGTCCCAGCTATAGGTCAGCGGAGAAGTTCCGGTCGTAGCACTTGCATCAAAAGGGAGGGAGTTTCCTTTGCAGGCAAACGTATCCACATTGAGCGAGGGGTAAGGTTTTGTAGGATTGATATAATTCAAGCGGGTAACGGTAGCCGTACATCCATCTGTATCCACCACTGTTAAGGTCACATTATAATTTCCTCTTAGCATATATTCGTGGCTCGGATTAACCGGAGTGGGTCCGAACACAACCGGAGGAGTTCCATCTCCGAATGTCCACGTCCATCGTACCAGAGTCGAGTCAGAAACGGTTGAATCCTGGAAGGTTACAAAAAGCGGGGCACATCCGGTCAGAGGGGTGGCCGTAAAGTTTGGAGTAGTAATACCAAGAGCATGTACATAATTGGGAATCGTGAGAGTGTTTGTACAGCCATTCGTATCGGTCACGGTCAGGCTCACCGTATAGGTACCTTTTGTCAGATAAGTATGTGGCGGAGATGCAAGAGTGGAGGTTCCCCCATCACCGAAGTTCCATAAGAACTGGACTCCATCCTGAGAGGTATTGGGAAAGACAATAGCAAGCGGAATACATCCATTAGGTGGGTTTGGAGTGGAGGAAAATGCGGCTATAGGCAAAGCCACCACTAGTGAATGCGTAATGGAAAAAGAGCATCCCGTGACTTTATTATAAGCAGTAAGAATTATAGTCTTGGTACCCCGGGTGAGATAAATATGAGTTGGGGAATTATTATTGGTATTGTCGAATGTTCCGTCACCAAAATCCCAGGTTACAGAATCTGCACCAATGGAAGTATTCGTAAACTGAACGGTAAAGTTCGAAACACAACTCAGCGTGAACGTAAACTTTGGTATAGGAGGATTTACCTGAATGTAATTTATTCTCTTCACCGTATCCGGGCAACCATTGAACATGGCTATCAGCTGAATAGTGAAAGTACCGGTATCTGTAAATACGTGTGCCGGGTTTTGAGCCGTAGAAGTTCCTCCATCTCCAAAAGTCCACAACCATTGGTTTGCACCTCCAGTGCTCAGATCCGTAAATGAAACCGATTGACCAAAACAAATGGTAGTTGGAGCCCCGGTAAAATTCGCTACAGGAGGAGTGCCAGTCTTCACAACCAACGTGCTGCTGTCGCGACATCCGGTTGAAGTAATTACAGTCAGCTTAACAGTATATACTCCGGTTAAGGTATAAGTATTGGAAACCGTGGGTACACCGGTCGTAACTACAGTACCATTTCCAAAATCCCAGATATAACTGGCCGCAGGAACGAACCCGGTAGTGGTTGTATCCATAAAGTTTACAGTAAGAGGAATGCATCCAAGGGTTGGATTCGCGATAAAAAATGCTGGGGTGGGGGAAATGTTAATCAGATTTGGTTTTATAATGGAGTCGGTACATCCATTTGCATTTTTGATGACCAGCTTCACAGAATAATTTCCATTGCTAAGATAAGTATGGGAAGGGTTTGATGCATTGGAAGTGCCTCCATCTCCAAAGCTCCATGCCCAGGATACTGCTCCCACCGTCGTGTCTGTAAATGTTACGCTAAAAGGAGCAGAACAGGAAGAAGTAGCGGTATTGCTAAATCCGGCAATGGGATTAGGCAACACGGTGATATAACTATTTTTCACTTGATTGCTTGCACAACCTCCCGGATCTGATGCTGCCAGCGATACCGTATAGGTGCCCACAGCGAGGTAGATATGAGCCGGGTTCTGTATGGCCGAATTCGTCCCGTCTCCAAATGACCAGTTCCATATTGAAGGAGACGGTACAGAAAGATCCGTAAACGAGATGCTCTGACCCAGACAAATTCGGGTAGTATCGGCCTTAAAATCAGCTACCAGTTGTTGTATGATCACATAATTGGGCTGGCGCAGGGAATCTACACATCCATTTTGTGTCACATAAAGTGTAACGGCATAGCTTCCTATTGCATTATACGTATGAGTAGGGTTTGTAAGTACCGAGCTGCCTCCATCCCCAAAATTCCAGGAATAGGTAGCCCCTCCTCCGGTAGAGGTATTCGTAAAAGTAACGAGGAGCGGTGCCGTGCAAGAAGTTAAAGGGGTACCTGAAAAAGCGGCGACAGGAATTGCATTCACAACTACAGAAACCACAGCACTGGAGCTACAACCATGAGTATCGGTAACGATCAGGCTGGAAGGGTAGTTTCCGGGAGAGGAGTATATATGGTTTGCTGTATTAGCCGTATTGGCATTGCTTCCGTCTCCAAAATCCCAGTGCCAGCTTGAAATCGGTCCACTTCCTGCAACCGAATGGTCCGTAAATGTAATATTCTGACCGACGCAGGTCGGGGATGTATTTGAAAAAGCAGCAACCGGGTTTGCATAAACGGTTATCACTTCCTTCATAGAGTCAGTCGAAGGACCATTAGTAACAACCAAAGTTGCAGTGTAAGTACCCGGTAAGCTATAAACAGCAGATGGATTCTGGCTGTTCGAGTTATTGGTGTTACCGAAAGTCCAGTGCCAGGAAGTAGGTCCTCCTGTAGAGTGATCTGTGAAATTAACGGTAAGGGGACTGCAACCAGAATTAACGTTTGACGAGAAATTGGCCACGACCCCTCCCATCATCGGGGACACGGATAACAAGAAAATAGCAAAGAAAAGCCATAAACGAGGTACTCGTTTCATCATGTTATCAGGGGTTCTAAACAAATTTAAGCTATTTTTTCCTTAATACACTAGGCAAACTGAAATCCTTTCAACATACAATTCTTCATAAACTAAGCCTAAAACGCCTGAAAAAGGGGAATTTCAGTAAAAAAAAGTTCGAAATGCATTCCACAAAAAAAGCCCTTCCGGGCTCTCAAAATATGTTCTGCAAATCTTGCCTTTTTATTAGAAATTAGGCTTATTTCCCTGATTGGGCAGGGGCTTCTTTGACTAGAACCGATAGATCTAACTTCAGAATATCTTCCTGACCATTGCCAAGACTGTTGATTCCGTAATCTTTGGCTTTTATTTCAAATCCTCCTTTGAAAACTTTAGTCAGGAAAGTAAAAGGTATCTCAATATCCTTTTTAACACCATGCAGCTCCAGGCTTCCTTTGACAATATATCCAGTACCAGCTTTCTGAACTGCTGAAGAAACAAAGTGAATCAGCGGGAATTTATGGGCATTAAGCATATCCGGACTTAAAGCTTGTTTACTTAATTCCGGGCTTCCCAGATTAATTGAATTCACATCAATACGAACATCAAAATGAGAATTGGGCAGGTCTTTTTCATCAAAACTGATTTCCGCTGTCATCTTCTCAAACGTACCTGTTGCTTCCGGGTTGACGAACTTCACAACATATCCGGTGTTCAGGTCCCAGTTCTGTGTTAAAAGACAGACAAATGCATATCCGGTAAGGGAAATGATCAGGAGGATCAGATAGGATATCTTTTTCATTTTGCCAGCCCTAAGCGTCCTTGCGCCTTTACGGTGAATTTACTTCAACCGCAAAGACGCAAAAAGCGCAAAGATTAATTAATTATTTTTTTCCGAATTCGCCGTCGGCAACAAGCATAACCTCGTCGCTCAGCATCGGGGCCGGGAAAGTGGCACCGACTCCAAAATCACTTCTCTTAACGGTTCCGCTGATATGAAAACCAACAATATCCTTTTTGGACATAGGGTTCATCCCTTTGCGGTATGATGCATCCAGATCAACCGGTTTGGTCACCCCGTGCAAAGTAAGATCACCACTGATTTTAAGCTTGTTATCGCCCATCACTTTCACCGATTTGCTCTTGAAAGTTAGGGTCATGAACTTTGCCGCATCAAAGAAATCGGCACTTTTGAGGTGCTCATCACGTTTTTCGTTTCCTGAATTGATACTGGAAATCTCAGCAGAGGCTTCAACCAAAGCATCCGAGAAATCTTCCTTCGAAGTGGTAATGGCACATTCAAACTTTTTGAAATCACCTTGAATCTCATTTACACCTAAGTGTGTGATGCTGAATCCTAAGCGGGAATGTCCTTTGTCGACGGTCCATGTTGTTGAATCAACTGCCCGGAAAGCAAATAATAGTAGTGCAGTAGTACTGAAGAGAATAATCTTTTTCATTTTAAGTTTTTTAAAGGTTTAAAAAAACAATATACATCCTACCACAAAAGTACATTATACTCTGTGTGTCAAAATAACATAGATCAAGAAATTTGTTAAACCGACTGCTCTTTCAGTTTTTGAGCAACCGTCCGGAGCTGGTGAAGGTGGCGCTCGGCATGATAGATGTCGAAATAGATCCATTCGTAACGGGTCAGATTCCCAACCCTGGGGTGTTTGGCATCCATACAGGTAAGACTCAGATCCATCCCTGGTACGAGTTTGGTGATTTCCTGCCTTACACTTTTCAGCTCATCTACAATATCATGGCGGTTTTGATGAATGGACTGCGGAATAGCTATAGCGGGAGCTTCGAATTTCTGATCCTGGTTGGCCATTGCAGGGCGGAGTAGAGCAAGTTTCTCATCAAATCCCCTATTGGTTGGTAATGCACTGCCAATGAGTGCTTTGAGGACATGTTTCCCAACGAGAACAAGGTGTTCTCCGACCTCTGCGGCAGACCATTCCTGGGCCGATGGTTTAAGGAAGAAGGAGTCGCCGTCGAACTCCAAAAATTCTTTCAGTACTGCATCGGTATTTTTATGAATTTCGGAAAGGGTCTCTTCAGTTGGAGTCATGTTTTTCAGGTTGGGTAGCAAAGGTGGGAAATTTTTATTAAAAATTAGGATGAAATTAAGCTTTAGGCAGGGCTTGTCTAATCAAAAAAAATGATTTATATTCGTTATTACTAACAACTCTCCCATGAAAAAAACATACACCCTTAGCCTTTGTATCGGCATGGTTCTTTTTTCCATTCTGGATTCTAATTCCATGCTGGCTCAATGCTTCAAAAGAGGCTCTTTCGTAGTTAGCCTTTCAGAAGGCTCCAACCAAAGTGTCTATACTACTTATTCAACAGGGACGTCTGAATTCAGAGGACATCGTGGGGACGAAACGGGAGTGCGTGATCCGATCATTATTGAATACGGCATCTCTAACCGTTGGGGAATAGGCAGCACCTGGGGGAATGATATTTACAATGTAAATCCAACTTCCTTTTACGGTTTCAACCTGTCTGGCAAGAATGCGGGTGTGAAAACCTCTGAATATACAATCGATGGAAGCTACCATTTCCTGGTAACTAAGAAAGCCGATTTCGCTTTGGTGGGTTCGTTGGGTACTTTCTCCATAGCTATGAACGGAACTAATAATGATTATTCGTACCGTTATACTTCTAATGGAAATATGGCACGACTGGCACTCAGAACCCGTTACTATTTCTGGAGACGCCTTGGGGTGACTTCCATGGGGTCGCTTTTTGCTGCTAACTCCTCCCCTGTCGGAGTGAAGGATAATACAGTTGGCAAATCAGCCTCCACCTCTATTACCGGATCTACCGTTGAATTCGGTTTATGCTACCGTATCTGCAGATAACTAAGAGAATCATTTATACAGTAAAAAGCCACCTACCGGGTGGCTTTTTTTATAGGCTCAAACAAGCTTAATCTTATAATAACATGGTTTTATCTAAAATAAACCTTATTTAGTCATGAAAATCCCCTACTTTCGTGCCTTCCAACTTAAACTTAAAAAAATGAAAAAAATCAATTTAGCCTTGTCACTTGTAATTTCCTTATTTCTGGTTTCCTGCGGCGGAGGCTCCAAGGATGCAAAAGTTGCAGACGCAACATCAGAATCAGGTAAGACTACCGAGACTGCTCCGGCAGCTCCAAAAACTGTTATCGTTGAAGCTGATTGGTCTGATACAGACCTGAGCACGGTAGCACCGATGGTTCATGTGAGCATGAGAGTACCTAAAGGTGTGAAAATGGAGAAGAACGGAAATGGTGGAGCTGATATTCGTATCGATGCTGCCCATTTATTTACCGTAAGTACTCTGGCCGTTTCCAGCATCAAAGAAGCAATGGAATCTGATAAATCACTGACCATAAACAACAAGAGTTATAAAAACGGAAAAGTCATCAGCGAAGAGCCGAATGGCCTGGTATATTCTATGCAGATGAATGATGAAGCCAACGGAACAAAATATGAGCCGGAAGCACATTTCGTTTATTATGTAGAAAAGGATGGTGCAATCTATTCTATTCAGGATATGCGTCCTCTGGATAACTACAGCCTGGCTGGATCTGCCTACCCTGAAGATATCGCTAAGCAGCTTTATGCTTTGGTAAAAGGATCTGCAAAAGCAAAGTAATTTTCCTTTTCAATAGCAAAATCCCTGAAGCATCACCAGATAGGTGCAGCTTCAGGGATTTTAATTATCAGGCTCTATATGGGTCAGGACATCATAAACGTTTGGTCGCTCTTCCCTGATTTTATCCTTCACCCGATGCGCTATATCATGTCCTTCCTTTACACTCAGATTACCATCTACAACAATATGTATATCGACAAAATATTCAAAACCCATTTTTCTTACAAAGCATTTCTCTATTTCTTTTACCCGGTCAACCTTCATTGCAATCGCTTTAATATCCTCAACTACTTCCTGGGGTTGAGCCTTGTCCATCACCTCTGAAAAGGCAGGCAGAAAGATCTTATAACTATTATAAAGTATAACGACGCTGGCAACAAGCGCAGCCCAGTTATCGGCACTAGCATAGGCCGGTCCGCCTAAAAGCGCAATAGAAATACCCGTGAAAACAGCTACAGATACAATTACATCACTCAGATGGTGAAGTGCATCACCTTTCACAGCAGCACTTTTGATATCCGCTCCCCGCTTATCAATATATCTGAATAATAATCCTTTCACAATGATTACCACACCCAAAAAATACAAAGTATAAGCCTTCGGCATGGGTCTTGGCAGTTGCAAAGCGAGAATACTTTCAACTCCAATATAAATCCCCGCCCCGAAGAGTGCAACCCCAACAACCATTGCTGCCAGCGGTTCCGCTTTTCCATGGCCGTATGGGTGATCCTCATCCGGGGGCTGAGCGGATGCTTTCAATCCAAAGTATAATATAATGGAAGTCAGAAAATCTCCTGCTGATTCGATGGCATCGGCGATAAGGGCGGAAGAATTTCCCGCAAACCCGACAAAGATCTTCAATATAAAAAGCATGAGATTGGCCAGAATACCAAGTATCGTTGTTTTGGCACCAAGAAGTGCCGGATGCAGTTTATTGCTCATGAATTTCAAAGATAAGAACATTATGTTCTCTCATTGTATCTAATCTGATCCGTCAGAACCTCCATTAAATGTTTTCATGCACCGTTAAATCTCAGATATCTTTTATTACATTTTCAATAAAAAAAACGATTCACCCATTTATCCATTTGATTCAAGGCCTTTTTCAGTTACATTTGAATGATCTGTTTACATTTCCTAAACATCCACATTCATGAACACTTTTTATAGAGTTTGTTCTATCAGCGCTCTGCTTATCGCCAATTCACTAAACGCACAAACCGTCAATGTGCTAGTGGATGTGAATCAGGGAAGAAAGCAAATCTCACCGTATATCTTTGGGAAAAACAATAATGTGTCGGATGCTCCTGGATCTCCCACTTCTTCTGCCAGCTGGAAATTGATGCGTGAAGCAGGGCTACGGTTCACCCGTGAAAACGGAGGGAACAATGCAAGTAAATACAACTGGAGGAAAAAGATCTCAAGTCACCCCGACTGGTATAACAATATTTATAATCACGACTGGGATTACGCTGCCACAACACTGCGCGATAGTCTCCCGGGCGTTCAGGGAATGTGGGCCTTTCAACTGGGAGGTTATGCTGCCTCCAATCTTACTAATAATTTTAACGACTGGGCTTACAATGGGTCTTCTTACTGGAGTGGGGTCTGTCAGAATCTGGCAGGTGGTGGCACTGTAAATGCATCCGGTGGTTGCGCAGCTACGGCCAATGGGAATATCAATCTTTACCTCGAAAACTGGACTGCAGATTCTACTACTGCCATCCTTGATCACTGGTTTGGAACAGGTGGACTGGGGCTCAACAAAAACACAATTCAATACTGGAGTATGGACAATGAACCCGACATCTGGAACGGGACTCATGATGATGTCTGGCCCACGCAACCTACTGCGGAAGCGTTCATGCAATTATATTTTGCAGTGGCAAAAAAGGCTCGTGCTAAGTATCCTGCCATTAAACTTTGCGGACCGGTACCTGCATCAGAATGGCAATGGTATAGCTGGAACAATAACAAAATTTCCTCCGGAGGAGGTTCCTATACCTGGCTTGAATTTTTTATCAAACGCTGTTCCGAAGAAGAAACCGCTACCGGCATAAGGCTTTTGGATGTGATTGATCTCCACAGCTACCCGAATGAGAGTCGGGATTCGGATATTGTACAACTCAACAGAATTTATTTCGACACTGTTTATGCGTACCCTGGAGCCAATGGTGTTAAAACCACTTCAGCCGCCGGTTGGGACAATTCCATAACCAACGAAAATGTATTTGGCAGATGTAGCAAATGGCTGACCCAATATATGGGACCCAATCATGGAGTCACGTTCAGTGTTTCGGAATATGGGGCCAACAACAATAGCGCAAATGTGACTGCAAATAGCTACGCATCTGTTCTCGGAACCTTTGCAGATAATGGAGTGGAATACTTCACTCCCTGGTACTGGTATCCGGGCATGTGGGAAACGCTGCATCTCTTCAGCCGCTATGGAAAATCAACCCGGGTACAATCCAGTTCCAGCATGGAGCATGATGTGTCTGCTTACTCTTCGGTGAATGCCGCTGGCGATTCATTAACCCTGATCCTCGTTAACAGAAATCTGACTACTTCCCGCACTACAAATATTTCGCTGAATAACTTTACGGTGGCCAATGGCGCTTATCAAACCCTGCAACTTTCTAGTCTCCCTTCCACAGAAACATTTGTTTCGCATGCGGTCAATGCAATCCATACCAGTATCGCAACTGCTTCAGGAAATGTTTTCAATATCAGTCTCCCGGCACTTTCCACCACCGCCATTCTGGTGAAAGGTTCTACCATCACGGGAATAAAAGAAAAGACCCTCCCCCTGAATGCTTCTCTTTATCCTAATCCAGCAGGAGGGTCCTCTTTCTTTATAGATCTTTCCAAAGAGTCTGCAACCGAACTCCAAATTCAGCTTTTTAATAGCCTAGGGGAAATTGTTTACTCCACTAATTTGCATGGCAGGGCCTCTGGTCCGCTCGAAATCCCCTGTGCGTTTCTTCCAAAAGGATTGTATACCGTGCGGATTCAGGACTCCACCTCACGCTCCTGGAACGCCAGAGTGGTGAGGATGTGAGGCTTCCCCTAAATCAAAATTCCCTATCTTAGGAAGATGAAATCTGTCGGGGGACTTACCTCTATCAAGTATGCTTTGAATGTAGGCAGGTCTACCGGTTATAAGAACCTGTATCTGGCTCTCTCGTCGAAGAACACCTGCAAAACCTGTGCACTCGGTATGGGAGGACAACAGGGCGGGATGCGGAACGAAGCCGGAGAATACCCGGAGGTTTGTAAGAAAAGCGTACAAGCCCAGCTTACTGACATCCAACCGGAAATACCTCTTACCGTCTTCCGGGATAACAGCATCGCAGAGCTCAAGACAATGAAACCGGTGGACCTTGAAAGGCTGGGCAGGCTCAATAATTGTTTAGTAAAAAAGAAAGGTGCCACCCACTATCAACCGATTGAGTGGAACCAGGCTCTGGAAACGATCATTGAGAAAATAAAAGGCACCGTTCCTGATAGAAGTTTCTTTTACTGCTCCGGACGTTCCTCTAATGAAGCAGCCTTCCTGCTGCAGCTCTTTGTTCGTTTATTCGGAACCAACAATGTAAACAACTGTTCTTATTACTGCCACCAGGCTTCCGGTGTAGGGATGAGCTCGTCACTTGGCACCAGTACCGCTACTATTGAACTGGAAGACCTCAAGCATGCGGACCTCATTTTCGTAATCGGTGCCAACCCCGCCTCCAACCACCCTCGCTTTTTAAAAGAACTGATGAGATGCAACTGGGATGGTGGACATGTAGTCGTCATCAATCCGCTGATAGAACCGGGCTTGGTCCGTTTCAGTATCCCCAGCAGTGTCCGATCCATGATTACTGCAGGCACCAACATTGCCGGTACTTATATACAACCTCATATAGGAGGTGATATTGCCCTACTCAAAGGAATCGCTAAATCAGTCGTTGAGATGAACGGGGAGGACCGTAAATACGGAGAGCTCTACACCAATGGTTTTGATTCGTATATCCAGGACTTGCAGGATACTACCTGGGAGGAGATTATTGCGCATAGTGGAATTGAAAAGAGTGTCATCCAGGAAGTAGCAAAGAAATACATCAGCTCTAAAAAGGTAATCTTTTCCTGGGCCATGGGAATAACCCATCATGATCATGGGGTAGACAATGTGGAAAGCATCATCAATCTCGCTTTACTCAGGGGTATGGTCGGTAAAAATCATGCCGGGTTACTCCCTCTTCGCGGGCATAGTAATGTTCAGGGCATTGGCACCGTTGGGGTGACCCCGGTGCTGAAGGAGCAAGTGCTCCAAAACCTTGAAAAAAATCTTGGAGTCAAGCTCCCCTCCACTCCGGGGATGGATACCATGCAATGCATGCAGGCCGCTTTCGATGGAAAGATTGAAACCGCATTTTTGTTGGGTGGTAATCTTTATGCCTCTAATCCGGATAGCTCTTTTTCCGAAAAAGCATTGAACGCTATTCCTTTTAAAGTTTTCCTCAACACCACACTGAATCAGGGACATTTGTTTGGTGTGGATGAAGAAGTGATCATCCTGCCGGTTGCTGCCAGAGATGAGGAAAAACAAAGCACCACTCAGGAAAGTATGTTCAGCTTTGTTCGTCTGAGCGACGGCGGAATTGTCAGGCTCAGTAATGTCCGCTCGGAGAATGATATTATCTGCGATATTGCAATGGGTGTGCTTGGAGAAAAACAGGTAAAATTTTCCGAATATAAAAAACACAACCAGGTGAGAAAGGCCATTGCCGCTTCTATTCCTGGGATGGAAAAATTAGGAGAGATTGGTGAGAGTAAAAAAGAATTTCAGATTCCGGGCCGTATACTCCATGAACCGGTTTTTTCTACTCCCGATAAAAAAGCGAATTTCAAAACGATACCTATTCCTCCTTTGAAAGGAGTGAACGGAGAATTCCGGCTGATGAGCATTCGCAGCGAAGGGCAATTTAATTCCATTGTTTACGAAGAGTATGATTTGTTTAGAAAACAGGAAGAGCGCTGGATCGTACTCATGAACCCTAACGATATCAATAAACTTGGAATTAAAGAAAATGATCTGGTTACTTTGGAAAATGGCACCGGGAAAATGGAAAAAGTGAAGGTGAGATCGTTTGCCATCTGCGCCGGCAATCTGGCTGCCTATTATCCGGAAGCGAATATCCTGATTCCGAACAGCACTGATCCGCGTAGTAAGACCCCCTCGTTCAAAGCCGTTGCCGTAAAAGTAATTGTGTAGATGAAGCAACCGGAAAAAATATCATTAATCACCCCGGAGCAGGCCTGGGAAATCATTCAAGCTTCTGCTCCGCTTTGCGCGAAAGTGATTCGCACCACCGAGGCTGCGTTAGGATATGTACTTGCAGAGCCACTTAAATCACCCATCAACCTTCCATTATTTGATAACAGTGCGATGGATGGTTATGCATTGAAATTTTCTGACTATGCAGGCGACATACGACAGTATAGCGTAAGAGGAACTGTTTCTGCGGGAAAGACGAAGCCTCTGGAGCCACTCGGTAAAGGGGAGGTCTATAGAATTTTTACCGGAGCGGCTATTCCCACCGGTGCCGATACGGTTATCATGCGGGAGCAGGTGGTAGAAGAAAAGAATAGCCTCCTCATACAGAATCCTTCCCTCCAACAAGGGGCCAATATCCGGAAACAAGGTCGGCATATTCATAAAGGAGATGTAATTCTTGAAAAGGGGCACAGACTCAATGCCGGAAGTATTGGTTTTCTGTCTTCTCTGGGCATTGCAAAGGTCAAGGTGTTCGATAAACCTAAAATTTCTGTGATCGTTACCGGAGATGAATTAGTTCGTCCCGGATCCAGTCTAAGACCCGGGCAAATCTTCGAATCCAATTCCGGTGCACTGAAAGCCGCACTGAAAGTGATGGACCTTAAACCTGTTTCCTGTACAGGTGTAAAGGATATCGAGATACGAGTGCTTGCAGCAATCCGTAAAGCCCTCAAATCTTCCGACCTTATTATACTTACCGGAGGGATCTCCGCAGGTGATCTTGATTTTGTAAAGACCGCTCTTCCTAAAGCCGGAGTGAAGTGTTTGTTTTACCAGCTCGCACAAAAGCCCGGGAAGCCTCTCTTTTTCGGGAAAAAGAAAAAGACATTGGTATTTGCCCTACCCGGAAATCCGGCCAGTGTACTTACTTGTTTTTATGAATATGTCTCCCTCGCCATTCAATGCATGCAGGGAGGGCAGGATTCGGCATTGCAGAAGATCCACCTGCCTCTTGCAGAAGGTTACTTGAAGAATCCTGAGTTCTCTCTTTTTTTGAAAGGCAGGATAGACGGGAATAAAGTTCATATTCTGGAGGGTCAGGAAAGCGATTCCATGCACTCATTCGCTCTGGGCAATTGTTTGGTTTTTCTACACCCGGGAAAGAAAGCATATGCCACCAATGACCTGGTGGAAGTACACCTGATCAGATCTTAATCTTGGAAGCAGTTAGCGGAATCATACTTGCTGGAGGGAAAAGTACCCGAATGGGATCTGAGAAAGGACTCCTGGAAGTAAGAGGTCAAAAAATGATCACGCTGATTTCAAAAGTCCTCGAACCCCTTGTTTCCAATATCCTCATTATTTCATCGAATCCAGAATACCGCTTTCTCGGCTATCCGGTCTATCCCGATCTCCTTCCCGATTGTGGTCCTGCTGGAGGAATCTATACCGGCCTTTTCCACTCTCCTACTGAAAAGAACCTGGTGCTGGCTTGCGACACTCCGAACCTGAATACTGACTTTTTGCAATACCTGCTTCTTGAATCAGAAAGATCTCTCATTACTGTTCCTGTTTCGGCTGATGGCATTCATCCTCTTTGCGGATTTTATTCCAGAACGGTGCTGAGTGAATGGAAAAAGAAGCTTCAAGCAGGTGACCGAAAGATGACTGAATTTCTTGCTCACTTTAATGCAAAAAAAATGAATCTTACACAGCAGGTCCGTTTTGATGCTGGCTTTCTTTTGAAGAATATGAATTCCCGGGAAGACCTTCCGGAAAACTAAATAATGTAAGTTTGTAATCATTCCTGAATCACTATGGTAGACATCACTCATAAAATACATACGCATCGTAAAGCTATTGCCGGAGCCATTATTAAAACCAGCTCGGAGGCTACGATCGAAGCCCTCGTTAACAAAAAGGTGCCTAAGGGCGATGTATTTGAAATGGCCAAAGCAGCGGGACTGCTGGGCATCAAGAAGACCAGCGATCTCATTCCCGATTGTCATCCAATGCCTGTCGAGTTCTCTCAAATCCGCTATGAGATCAAGGGCCTGGAGATTCATATTGAGGTGGAAGTACATACGGTTTATAAAACCGGTGTTGAAGTGGAGGCCATGCATGGGGCATCGGTTGTTGCACTTACGATGTATGATATGCTTAAACCGATTGACAAAAAGCTGGAAATATGCAGTATTAAATTGCTGGAGAAAAAAGGAGGCAAATCAGACTTTACCGACAAATTCCGGAAAGATCTGAAGGCCGGTGTCATTGTATGTTCTGATAGTGTTTCAGCAGGGACTAAAGAAGACAAAGCAGGAAAAACCATTATCAAAAAACTGGAAAGCCTGGGAATCACCATCAGCGATTATTCCATCATTCCGGATGAGGAAAAACAGATCCAGCATAAAACACTTGATCTGGTTAGCAAAGCAACAGACCTCATCATTTTAACCGGTGGGACGGGTCTTTCTCCCAGAGACATCACACCGGAAGCGATCAAACCATTACTCGATCGTGAAATTCCCGGAATAATGGAAGCAGCCAGAAGCTATGGCCAGGAGCGTATGCCTTTCGCAATGCTTTCCAGAGGGGTGGCCGGATTAAGAGGAAACTCTCTTATTCTGACCCTTCCCGGTTCCACCCGTGGTGCGCTCGAAAGCATGGATGCACTCTTCCCTTTCGTACTTCATGTGTACCGGATACTAGAATCCATGAAGCACGAGTGATTAAAAACCAATTAGAACCGGCGCTTCCGGGCCTCTTACAAATTATAATCCGATTAGATAAAATGATTTTTCGGTGAAGGGCACAATTCGTGTATGCGTTTAGGTAACAGATTAAACGCAAACCTAAATCCCCTTCCTCATGAAACATGCCAGCCAGAATTTCCTGCGTAGGATGACTCTGCCCTACCCCGTCCTTTCCTGCTTCACTCTATTACTCTTTATTATTCTAAGTGCGGAGAGCTGCACGACTATCCATCCCGGAGAGGTTGGATTAAAAGTAGTCCGTGGCAAACTGCAACCCGGCAATTACGGTGAAGGACGTCATGCCATTGGTTTCGGAAGGCATTATATCCATTTTACAACACGCCTGACGGAAGTCTCCTTAAAGATGACCTTACCTACCAAAGAAGGAGTGGAAGCCAAAGCAGACCTCACGCTGTTATATCATATTAAGCCTGAAGCCATCCGGGATATTTATCTGACTATCGGTCTGGGATACGAAAAATCAATCATCATGAACAACTTCACTGCGATAGCCCGGGAAACTTGTCTTAATTACAAGGTGATTGACCTGATGGTACAACGCGATTCACTGGAGATAGCCATTTTCAGAGACATGAATGCGGATCTGGGCCACTATGGGTTTGTGATAGACCAGGTACTGGTGAGAGACATTGATGTGCCGGATGATATCGACCGGGTGATTGAGAAAAAAGTCCTTGCCGAACAACAGGCCAAGCAACAGGATGTAGATATCCTTCGTCAGAAAAAAGAAACGGAAGCTAATATTGAGAAGCAGAGAAAGGAGATGGAGTTCAGCTTTGAAAAACAAAAGAGAGAAATTCAATCTAACATAGAACGCGAAAGGCTTGAACAGGATTTTGCCGTCGAGAAACAAAAGAAAGAAGCCGAACGAAGTGTGATCGAAGCCACTGCTCAGAAAAAAACACAGGAACTCACCAACTCCTCCATCTCGGAGATGATGCTCAAACTTAAAACCATTGAAGCTATGAAAGCTTTGGGAGAATCCTCCAGCAGTAAGCTGATTATTTCAGACGGGAAGACACCCATCACCTTGAAATTGATGGGGCCATAGTCCGCCACTAACGGCATCTGGCTGGTACAGGAAAAGATGACAGGGTCTTTTAGGATGATTTTGAATTGGGAATAAGTTGCATTCAAATTATTTTTGATATCAACAGACTCGATTTAGTTTTTTCACACATCCTAAAACCAAAACCCATGAGAACGAAGCTACTTAGCTTGGTGTCTGCGGCACTCTTGTGCCATGCCTCCACACAGGCTGCAGTCATCACAGTGCAGAATCCCGGAAACAATGCGGATATTCAACCGAATCTACAGGCTGCCGTAAACGCAGCTCAGAATGGAGATGAAGTAGATATCCCAGCAGGTCAGTTTATCGTAAATAAGCATGTGGTCATTACAAAGTTTGTTACAATTCGAGGACAGGGACTGGACAAGACCATCTTATTCCGTTCGGAGAGCACACTCGACACGCTTCTTTCAGCAAGCCCCGATTGGGCAGGGATTCTTTATTTTAATATCAACAGCCCTGCTCCTTCAGGCATTCAGGTTACAGGAATCTGCTTCAAAAGCAAGCAGCCTTGTGTAACACTGGGGGATGGACTCTCGCGCGCATCAGATATTGGGATTGAGATGATTCAATGTGTTGATTTTGTGATCTCCGACTGTCGCTTCCAGTACTTTGGATCAGCCGGCATTTATGTAATCCATGATGACAGTATCGTAGGAGGATTGATTCAACGGAATCAATTCTATCATAACGCCAAAGGGCCCGATGCACTGGGGGAAGGCTATGGCGTTGCGGTATTTGGCACCAACAACAAATGGATTGCGAATCCCCGACTGGGCACTTCCAACTTCATTTTTGTGGAGAATAACACCTTCGATTATCACCGGCACTCGATTGCTGCAGGGGGATGCGGGCTCTATGTGTTCAGACATAATTCGGTCATCAATAATATAGCAGGAGGTGGAGATCATGCCGTTGATGCACATGCGGCACGAATGACCCCAGGGCTGAACTATTATGGAACGCGGGCCGTAGAAGTGTATAATGACTCTATTGTCAACACCACTTTCAAAGACGGGACACCGATTATTCCGGGACAAAGCGCTCAAAATCTCTCCAACAATGGGGTTCTCATAAAGTCTGGTGATGCAGTGATCCATGATAATTATATCCAGGGCTTCCGTTTTGGAGTTGGGATCATAGACGATCAGGTCAGTGGCACCCAAGCTTATCCCATCTTTACTCAACCCGGTTATCTAAGCGGACTTTGGTATGGTCCTTCCAACACTGGCGTAACCGGTCAGGATGGAGATGGGGACCTCTTCACCTGGAACAATGCATTTACTCCTTATGCCGGAACCTATAGCTCTTCGGTATTTTATAATTTTCAGCCTCAATATTTTGTACAAGACCGGGATTACCATCTTTTCGCTAAGCCTTCCTATACTCCCTATCCTTATCCTCACCCCCTCTCTTCCACAGTGGTTGGCCCTCCTGTCATTACCGGCGTGGTCACTCCCACGAATGGATATCATAAAAAACATGGAAGAGGCAAGGACGTTGTCTGTTTTCCTAATCCAGCCAGTTCAGGGATTACCATTGATACCGATGAGCTGGCTCCAGGTACAATACTGGAACTGATTGACCCAAGCGGGCGTATTATTTCCACCAGGGAAATAAATTGTTTATCACTTCCTCAACTCGATGTCAGTGGTTTGCAGGAAGGATTTTATTATGTGAGGTTGAGGAATGAACAAGAGGAGCAGACGACGCAGGTAGTAATCGTTAAACACGACCGCTAGCTTTAGACTGTGCTAAACGTATGATATCATAAACAGTCTCAGGCTTAATCTCCCGGATGCAATGACAATCCATACTCTTGCGGCAATCAGAACAGTCCACCTGCTTTACCAGGTACTCCGCTTGTTCCCCTATCGGAGCCCATCGGCCGGGATCAATCGGATGCATAGGCGCATAAATGCCGATAGCTTTTTTCCCCAAGGCAGAAGCTATATGCAGGGGGCCGGTACTGGCAGCCACAAGACCTTGACAGGAATCGATGAGAGCTATGAATTCTTTCAGCGACAACTTTCCGCAGAGGTTGACCACTGAAGGATTGGATTCTATAAAAGCTTTCATCGATTCTCCTTCCTGGAGAGTGCCGGTGATGAAGATCTTGTAAGTCTCCGTTGGTAAGAGCTGGATCAGCTTTGTGAAATTATCCAGACCCCATTCCCTCGCACTCCCTTTTGACCGGGGGTGGATAATGAGGTTGAACTTATCTCGTGTCGGCAGGTTTGATGCCGGATATTTTTTGGAGTGTACTTCGGTGAGTGCGCTAAAGGCATTGATTTCCCGGGTTGATAATTCCTGCTCGATACCGATACCCGAAAGCAATTTCAGATTCAACTGCGATTCATGCAGGTCCGATTTACGTCTCGAAAAATTGATGAGGTGATTGCACGTTAGAAAGTGATAGATCCGGTGGCTCGTTCCTACGCGAATAGGGATCCCTGCTTCTTTCGCCATAGCTGCCAGCTCCTTATCCGGGAAAACATGTAGAATGGCATTGGCATTTAATGACTTTAAGCGGAGAGGTCTTTCCTTCGTCTTCAATTTCCGGAGTTCTTCCAGGCTCAGGAATTCGTCTATGTTTCCGCAACAGGTAACCAGGTCTTTTGTGTACTCCTTTCCAAGGAACACAATCCTTGAACCTGGAATGAATTTTTTAATGATTCCGGCCAAGGGAAGTGTAAGCATCACATCCCCGAGACTGTCGGTACGGCTAATAATAACCGTGAATGGTTTATTCATTGACTTTGCCATGCTGTAGTTTTCGAAGTTTGGAATACTTCAACCAGGTAGCATAGGCAGAAATGCGGCTGATTGTAAATCCTGCCTTCCCATCAAGGAAGCCAAGCTTGAGAAAATAATCACCCAGGAATTTAGCAATGGGGTTCAGCGTCAATTTAACCAGGCTCCCTTTTCGTCCCCGTTTATTGTATTCTCTGGCCAGGATGTCGGTAAAATAATTGACCTGCCGGTAATGATCATCCCGGGTATAATAACTGTAATGAAGCAGATCCCCTTTCAGAAATCCAACCGTGGAGTCTGGGCTTGTTAGCCGGTATTCATCGTGTGGGTTTATTCCCGTCCACGACCCTTTACGCGAATCCCAAAGCCTGAGTTTTGTATCCGGGTACCATCCACAATGATGAATCCATGTTCCGCAGTAATTCGTAAGGCGATTCATGGCATATCCATCTTGGGTCCAGTTATTTTTTACAACTCGTATAGACTCCTTCAGCGTTTCATCAAGTGCCTCATCCGCATCGATGGAAAGTATATGAGGGTATTTGGCTTGGGTAATGGCCCAGTTCTTCTGTTCAATATGTCCTTCAAAAGCATGCTCCACAAAACGTGCACCGTACTGAAGGCAGATGGCTTTGGTTCGGTCGGTTGAAAAGGAATCCACCACTATAATATCATCTGCAATACCCTTTACTGAATCGAGGCATCGTCCGATATTTTTCTCTTCATTAAATGTAATAATGACAACCGAAATTTCAGGCATGATGTAAAGGTAAGTATTTCCTATCTTTGCCTGAATGACTACAATCCCTGATATTCAAAGGGCAATGCTGGAGGGGGATAAGCGTGCATTGGCGCGGGCTATCACGATGGTGGAAAATGAACTCGAAGGCTATGAAGAGCTGCTCTGTTCCATCCAATTCCCTAAACCGGTTCCGGTGATTGGCATCACGGGCCCTCCTGGTGCAGGTAAAAGTACATTGATCAGTCAACTCATCCAGGTAGCTGTTGCAGAAGGAAAAAAGGTAGGAGTCGTTGCCGTGGATCCCAGCTCCCCGTATACGCAAGGCTCTCTGTTGGGCGACCGGCTCCGGATGTCGGAACATTTTACAAGTGAATCTGTTTTCATCCGTTCTCTTGCAACCCGGGGTGCGCTCGGAGGTTTATCAGCCAAATCTATAGAAGTAACCGATGTGATGCGGGCCTTTGGGTTCGATCTGATCATTCTGGAAACCGTGGGTGTAGGCCAGAGTGAAGTGGAGATTGCCGGGCTTGCCGACTTATGTGTGCTGGTGCTGGTTCCAGAGTCAGGAGACGAGGTCCAGACGCTCAAATCGGGAATCATGGAGATCGCCAATATCTTTGTAGTCAATAAAAGCGACCGGGACGGGGCCGACCTCTTCGTAAAAAATCTGCTCAGTCTGGTTGAATCCAGACACGCTCTGGATACTCCTGTCATCAAGACTTCCGCTATCAATGGCAAAGGAATAGCTGAGTTGAATGAAGCGATCTTGCGGTTATGGAATGCGAATATCCGTGAAAAGAAACCCCGGCTGATGACAGAAAAGGCTTATCGCCTGCTTGCGGAATATAAGATGAAAGGAGTTTCGCGAACCGCGCTGGAAGAGGCTCTGATGGTGGCGGAAAAGAAAAGCGACTTTAACCTCTACCGCTTTATCCGGACTTATAAATAATCCCTATTGCATGTTTTGATCAGGCATGATCCGAATGTCCTTGACCACATAAAACAGCTTCCTGTCATTTTTAGTATACCCAATGTAGGAAAGTGGATCTTGACTTCCATTCGATTTTACGTTTCGAACACCCGTCATCGGGATCAGCTCACTGGCACGAAGACGCAGTGTGTCATTTTGGGTAATCTGCACTTCTCCGGTAAACACCTTTCCTTTCACTACTTTAATCGGAAGCGCCTTGTTATTGATCCAGACAGAGTCGAAATGAATTTTATCACTGGTCTTAACCACCACTTTAAAAGTATATTCAATACTTCCGGATCCTCCTGGAATCCCTGCAGTGACTCGCTGCGACTCGGCTGACAATAATTTAAATGCCGGGCAGGATTGAATGGTAAAAGAAAGCATGCCTAGTGACACTATTACAGCAGGGAAAACTTTTTTAATGAATTTCATAAGTTAGGTTCGGGGTGACTTAATTTAGAGACTAAAGAAACAAAATATTTTTCGAAGCAGAAAGAAAATTCAGGCCGAAACATCGAATGTGTTCCGGAAGTATTTGAGCTTATCTTTGAGTCATGAAGAACACTACGAAACTCAAACATATACTTCAATTGTACACCATTTCCCTGGATATGGATGAGGAAGGCTCTTTTCACCTGGGTCTGTCGAGTAAAACCGGTAAAGGCCATGTAGATTTTGTGGATCCGAAATATACAGTCGTGATCGGCAAGGCCTTCAGCCATATGATGAAAATGATCAAGGAACATGAAACCCGATTATCAGGAGACCGAAAGAAATGAATTAGTACACGACCAGTTTAAATGTTCCTACTTCACACCGGTCCCGCAGAATTACTCCGGTATAGATACCCGCCTGGAGCGCCTCTCTAAGAATTTTTCCTGAATAGAGCCCATAACCGGTGTTTTTCAAAACTACTTCTTCTCTGCAGCGCTTGGAGGATCCATCGAATAAGGAATAAGTGTAAGACCCTGCAGCGGCATCTTGAAGAAGAAGAGTTGTTTCATCACTCATCGGATTCGGAAACAGTTTTATCCCACTCTCACCGAAATGCTCCACACGGATTCCGGCTGGCATCAGGGAATCAGTAAAATTATGAATAGCCAGAGGAGGATTCTGGGTAATAGAGTCGTTCTTCCATTTTACCACATACATATCAAATCCTCCTGCTCCATAACTGCTGGTGCCTCCTGCATAGAGCACATTGCCATTTAACCCAAGCGTAACGGAGTTTCCACTTTGCGCATTATTACCTCCTACGGAAGGACCTGCCAGCCAAAACCCGGAAGCATCCAGGTGCATGATATGCATAGAAGACGATCCATAACCCCCTCCATCGGCAGTGCTTACCGCAAGAAATGTGGAATCTTTATTCTGGATGACATCTTTCCCTATGTCCTGATACGATGCAGAAGAAAGGGGCATGAGCCAGGAAAAAGTACCCTGATGATCGGTACACAACAACATCTGCCCGCGGACACTTGGAGTCAGGCTGTCCATACTGCCCATCATCACATAACCGTTTCCTGAAGAGGGTGCTATGGAATAGGCTACGGTATTATGGGAGCATCCAAAATGACGGGCATTATGCAAATTGCCCAGCGTATCGATCTGAAGAAAATACAGGCTGGTGTCACCCGGTCCGAAACTTGTGCTTGATCCCGCAATCACGTATAGAGAATCTCCTTCATTAATCAATGCGTTCCCGGCATCGAAACCTGTTCCTCCAAAGCTTTTGGTCCAGAGCGTGTCCCCATTTTTATCGGTCCGGACCAGATATACGTCTCCCTGGCCAGAGCCCGAGCTATAGGTGAGTCCACAAAGGATGAAGCCACCGTCACGGGTTTGTTTAACGGAATAACCAAAATCCCAGTCGGGCCCCCCATAATATTTTTGCCAGAGTAAGTTACCCAGTGAATCCGTGCGCACCAGCATTGCGTCATAACCTCCGTGGCCATAGCTATCGGTATAACCCACAAAAGCGAAGCCTTTATCTTTCGTAACCGTCACCCCACATCCTGCCTGGTTCTGGCTCCCTCCAAAGACTTTGGACCATTGATGATGACAAAGAGAGTCTGTTTTAACAGCATAGAAACTGGTATTCCCGGTTCCGAAGGTGGAAGTAGTGCCAATTAGGATGTATCCTTTATCCGGAGTGCTGCGAATCTGATTGCAACTCTCATCCCTGCCTCCTCCATAGGTATATATATGGGTGGTATCATTTTGCGCGCTGGCAAAAAGGGTTGATAACAGAAGCGTGAATAGAGCTCCTCTCATGAGTATCAATTCGTTAAATAGGACTATATGTGGTATTACGAATATAAGGAAGAATGGGGAATCAAAGCATGGAAGAGGAAAGCAAGGCATAGCTCCGATCACATTCAAGAGCCCCAAGCAAAAAATGATTAATTTAGTATATTGATTTCAGCAAGACTCTCTTTGAAGCTCAGACCCGGATGTATATGACAGCGATGGACCCCCGAATTTCCCGGAATATATTTGAGCACGTCCCACAGATCATACTCTTGATTAAACCCGATGATTTAAGTGTTACCTATATTAACCGGGTTACAGGACACTATAAGTTTGAGGATGTTCTGAACAAAACAATCTTGAACCACATCATGCCCGAATTTAAGGATTCGTATCTGGCATTGATCAAGAAAGTCATTCAACTGAAACAGTGCGGAGAAATGGATCTTAGCATCCCCAGCAGTGCCAACCCCTCCAAATTGGCATGGTTCAAAAATCATCTGATCCCCTTGCTGGGCACCGACGGGGAGTTAGAACTGGTTCTTTCCGTTTCCGAAAATATTACGGAACAAAAGGATGCAGAGCGTGAGGTTGTTATCAAACAAAGGAACCTGGAGGCTATCATCAATAATACCGATGATATTATCATTTCCATAGACCGGAACCGCAAGCTTATTGAGTTCAATGAGGTATTCCGGAAACTTCTAAGGTTGACTCATAAAGTGGAAGTCGTGAAAGGAGAGGATGTCTTTTTATACATAGATCCTTCCAAACACGAAAGGTATAAGGCCATCTATGAACGGATTTTTGCCGGAGAAAAGATTATCGACATAGAAGAGTTCTCCAGAAAGGATCTGCCTTCCTTTTACTTTGAAGCATCCTTCAACCCACTCTACAATCATCTGAACGAGATATACGGGATTACTATTTACACCCGCAACATCACCGAACGAATGCTTCATGACCGGAAATTGAAGATGGCTCTGGATGAGAAAGAGGTCATGCTTTCTGAAATTCACCATCGGATCAAGAATAACCTGGCAGTCATCTCCAGTATGCTTCAGATCCAGGCGCATTGCAACAAAAGCCCGGAGATAAGCTCTATACTTGATAATACTACCCTCCGGATCAAGTCGGCTGCCATTGTTCACGAACTTCTTTACGAACAAAAACAGTTTAACTCCATCAGTGTTAAAACATTCCTTTCAGCCTTACTGGAAGAAATCAGGAAGACCTTTAGTTCTGAATCCCTGAAGATCGTTTTGTCCGGCACCGATTTCAACCTCAGCCTCGACCGGGCGGTTCCTTTTGCTTTGCTGATGAATGAATTATACACCAATGCTTTCAAACATAGTTTTCCAAACGGGGTAACCGGAACGATAGAGACCACCACCGGAACTTCAGATAAACGATGCTGGATTAGCTTGCGTGATGATGGTATTCCTTTTCCTGCCGATATTGGCAAAGAAACTCTTGAAACGGTAGGAATGATCCTGCTTAATACCTTTATCAAGCAACTGGATGGTAAAATAGAGTACAGACCGGGACCTCCTAAAGAAATATACCTCTCATTCCCTTTTGAATAGCATGAAGAAAAAAATACTCATCCTTGAAGATGAATTGCTGATCGCGAAAATGTATTCTCTTTTGTTCGAAAAAGAAGGATTTACGGTTTCAGTGTCCGACCATGCAAAAGATATAGGGAACCTGGTCAGCCGGTTCGAGCCCGACTATATCATCATGGATAATTATCTGAAGAACAAAGAATCAGGATTTGAAGCGGCTTCAGAGCTTAGAAAGATGGGAATTCAAACCCCAATCTTATTTACCACCGGAGGAGCTGAAAATGTGACCAGAGACTTCTCCGATAAAGTCAGCAACAGCTCCTACATGATCAAACCTATTGAAGGAAAGGAGCTTTTGCATTTTGTAATGGACCGTCTTCAGTTAATCTAAAATAAGGCAGTCCGCCGTGGCGGACTGCCCCGATCACCCCTCACTTGACTTCTAAACCTAGGAAGCTACTACACTAATCACCGGACTCCAATCACCTTGTAGCGACTTGGTAATAATCGCCACACGGAAGAAGTACTTCGTACCGGAAGTAAGCCCGGTTTTGAGGTACTTGGCCGTGTTGCTGATTGCCATCGTGCTCCATCCCGAGACCAAAGTCGGGTCGGTAGTCATCTGGTAAATGTAGGATGACCTTGGAACGGCTTTGGTATTCAGCAGCACCTCCCCCGGAACTTTCTCAACTTTCGCTGAGAAGGTCTTTGGAGTTCGTGCGGCCGGTTTCCGTACATCCATTCCGGCACTCTGGATAATGGATACTCCATTTTCCTGATCGGCATTGGCTATGTTTTGTACATAACCTGCGAGCATTCTCAGCTGTGATTCGAGCGCCTGGGTCGCCACGTGCATCGGACTGGCTGTTCCCTTAGCCTTCGTCAATGCAGTGGTGATGTCGGCGTCGAGCACCGCAATCTGAGCCGTAACTGCCGTAAGGGTTGGTGTAGGGGTTGGAAAATGTACATTCCCCGTCATCTTGCTTACAATCAGTTTGGCTTTGGCTGAAATTTGTACCGTAGTGAGCTTACCTAAGCCCAAAACGGCTACAAACTTCCTGTTCTTTTTTACTGTTGTCATTTTATTTGTTTTTAGTTAATACATCCACGGCTTTCGTGAATTAATATCCACCTTCCATTTTTTGCACCGGCCGGTTGCAAAAACTTGGGCGATATATACGGTTAAACAAACGAGATGGCATTCCCGAGACAAGAAAGATGAAAAAAAATGTTAGATGGTTGAAAATCAGAGAGATTATTTTTCACTTTTTTGGAGGGTGTTTTTTTTATGAAATGGATTTGAGTGTCGGACCTCCATAAAATAATATGCTTACTAAGGTCGAAGCAGAGCATATTTCGACCTGCATCGGGGAAAGACACCTTCCTCCCAATATTATTTCTCAGGTTGTAATATGTCAGTAAATCATTTTTGGTTCCAAAAGGATCAATTTGGCACCCAGGGCATTTGTAGGCTGGAAGCCATTGATAAATAATTAGGTCCTTTAATGAGACCAAAGAAAAATTGTTTTATTTTCGGGCTAATTGCAGCATTTCCAAGAACTGAACCAATACACAGCCAGGCAGAACAGTAATATATTTAGGATTATATGACACAAAAGAAAGTACGTACAAAGATTAATGAAAAGTGGGTGGACGAAAACGGGATACTTTGGATTAAGGTAATTGAAGGCGCTCATATAGACTTACCTTCCCTTATAGACGATAACGCAGTGAATGCCCCGCTAACAGGAGGTAAAAAAGCCCTTGCGTTGTATGATGCGCGTAATTATTACACTATTACTAATGAGGCAACCGATTATTTAAGGAGTGGTATTTTAAATAAATCCAGAATTGCTACGGCTATCGTAACTAGCAGTTTGGGAACACGCCTTCTTGTAAATTTTTTAGGTAAAATTAAGAAAGTAGAAAGCCCCATGAAGATGTTTGCAACTGAAGAAGAAGCCCTTGTTTGGCTAGATACATTTAAGATGAAAGATTAAAAGCAAACCCGGACTCCTCTTCTTTATTCACAGATTACCTCCAGATTTTGAAATTTATTTTAATTTTCTTTAGTTGGAACCAAGCCCTCCAATCGATAAATAAGAGTCCTGAAATAAGCAAAAGGCCTAATAGTAAGCCAGAAATTGATTCCCAGGAAATACCTCCCTTTAAAACGAGTGGTGCATTATGAGCAGCATATTCTCCAATAAGAACAGCAACGGTGTCACTTATTAATTTCCCGGCAAAAAATGCAGGAATAATTAAATAGGGTTTCATTTTTGCCATGCCTGCTGCAACAAACAAAGGTGTGGTTGGCAGAGGAAGTAAGGAATAAGTAAATATGGCTAAGTGACTTTTCCAGCCCTTCTCGCTTAATTTATTTCCCAGAAACTGTACGTCTTCATTTTTTTGGGGATTAAAAAGTTGTCCGGCAATTTTTGGTATGTATAAAGTAAGAATATATCTCCCAAGAATGGAACCTGCGACGCCAACTATAATAACAACCCAAACATTGAGATTAAATTCTATTTGCAGAAAAATCATTATAACAAACGCCGGAGGAAGTGGTAACGGAACTATGTCGACCACCATTGCAGCACCAAAAACCAATAAATATTTTAACCATTCAAGCATTCTTGCTCACCCTCCACTTGGCAATTTCCACAATTTACATTCAAGCGAATGTATCTTCACGGCAGCAAAATTACTATGATAAAGATCACGAACAGTTATGATATAGGCACAAGCGATTTTCCTAAATTAAGACCTACTTTGAGCTAAATTAATTTTACCCTTCAAAAACCATCAAAAAGATGGCAAAGACCTCACCTGATAAATATTTCAATAACAAGTAATGGTTTCAACAAACTTTAACATACACGGACTTACTACTGAACAAGTCGAATCAGCTCGAGAGAAGTATGGGCAAAATAAAGTGGAATATCAAAAGGAGCAGGAGCTTTTAAATGCAGTAAAAAAGTTTTTTAAAGACCCAATGATCCTTTTATTGTTA
>PLYR01000044.1:899-12661 GCA_003153435.1 Bacteroidota bacterium | reverse complement strand
GTAAATCTGAATGCAAGCGGTGCTGGTGCTGGTACTTATTCCTGGTCACCTGCCACAGCGCTTGATGTGACAACTGGTTCTTCTGTTAATTCGAACCCGGTTTCTAATCAGACCTATACCGTAACTGCAACTGAAGGTACTTGTACTGCTACCGGAACAGTAACCGTAGCTGTGGTTGCTCACCTGACCATTACGGTAACCCCAATAAATCCTGCAGTTTGTCTTGGTGATTCAATCACCCTGAATGCAGGTGGTGCTGCTACCTTCGTATGGTCATCACTGGGTACTACTGCAATGAATTGTCTGAATTGCCCTAGCCCTGATGCAGCTCCGGTTGTAGCTACTACTTACAAAGTTGTTGGAACCAGCGGTGCTTGTTCAGATTCTACAACAGTAACTGTAAACATCAACAGCTTGCCAAATACGAATATCACTGGTAAAGGTGCAATCTGTAGCGGCGCAACAGACTCTCTGTTCGCACATGCGGTTGGAAACGGACCTTTCACATACGCATGGAGCGGTACTGCAAGTGTTAATGATACCATACTTGTAAATACTGCAAATACCTATACACTTACCACTACCGATGTTAACGGATGTTCTCAGACTGCAACTCAGGTTGTTACTGTAAACTCAAATCCTACAGTTACACTGGTTGGTAATGTGATCACTGGTTTTGGAATCTGCCCAGGTAAAACTGACACTCTGGTGGCCAATGTAACTGGAAGCGGTCCATTCATCTACCAGTGGAATAATGGTGCAGGAATTAAAGATACCGCACTGGCAACCACAGTCAGCACTTACTCGGTCATTGTAACGGATACACACGGTTGTGTGAAAGCAGCTCACCAGGCAGTTACTGCCAACTCAGCTCCGACCGCAACAATCACTGGTGACGTTCTCGGTGGAAAGACTATCTGTAACATGAATGATACCCTCTTAGCTCACCCAGTCGGTCATGCTCCTTTCACTTACATGTGGAATACAGGTGGAATGGCGGACAGCGCAGTGGTACATAGCCCAGGTACTTACACAGTAACAGTAACAGATAACATTGGTTGTTCTGCTGCCATCACTGCTAACGTAACTGCTAACGCTGGAGCAATCACCGTAACAGGCACCAACTTGGTTGTTGCAGTCGGTGGCCGCGATACGTTGACTGCTCACGGTGGAGTATCTTACCTCTGGTCTACCGGATCACATGTGGATACCACTATGTTCTCTATCGGTGCACCTACTACGTATACTGTATCAGGTGTGGATGTGAACGGATGTCATGATGTAGTTACTTACTTTGTAAATGTTGGTCCTCTGAATGTTCCGAATATCGTGGAAGCACAAGGGGTAACACTTTACCCGAACCCTGCAGCTTCTACCATCAACCTGGCCTTCAAGATGACCAGCGCTGAAAAAGCAGCAGTGATTCAGGTGATCAATGTAAGAGGTGAAGAGATCTCCAATACAAGTACAGTCATCAATGACGGACAAGTAATGCCGATCGATATCAGCAGCTTGCCACAAGGATTGTACTTCGTGAAGATCACCACCGATAGCAAGACTACGCTGATGAGGTTCATCAAGCAATAAGAGATAATAGATCCTAAGTTAAAAGGCCTCACGCTGATAAGCGTGAGGCCTTTTTGTTTTGTCTCTCTCCGTCATTCCTGCAAATGACAGTGTTAGCGCAAGCTAATCGTAAAAGGTTGCTTCGCTTCGCTCGCAAGGACACGGGTTTTGCACGCAATAATAGGAGAGGAGATAAGCCCTCAAAACAAACTCACAAATCCAAAGCTGATCTTCCCGGATTTAACATCGAAAGGATTACTGAATTGCTTACCCAGGGCATAACTGATGGAAAAGATCCCGGCCTTGGTATCGAACCGGATGCCGGCGCCGACACCCACAGGGGTGTCATGTACATAACGGGTGACTGAATTCATCTCATACCAGCAATAATCGCCAAAAAGAAAGATATAGGAGTTCTGCTCCAGGATATAATGGTACTCCAGGGTAAATATACCATAGGTGGATGCGAAAATGCTTTGTTCGTCAAAGCCCCGGAGCGTGTTTAGTCCCCCGATCCTGAATAATTCATTGTTAAAGAGGTTATCGGCACTGAGAAAAGATCCGTTCAAAGCGGTCTTGACCACATGCCTTCCTCCGAGACTAATATAATATTCCGCTAAAAGGTCGGCATTATACTGGGTGCTTCGGAGCTTCAGGTTTTCGTATACCGCCGGGTTCACATTCGGGTTCTGTGTGATGGTCTTGGTTCCTGTTCCTGCCGAAATCGTAAAGGTATAGCCGGTCCGGGGGTTTAAACGGTAATCCAGTTTCTGGCTCTTGAAACCGATACCATAGGTCAGGGAACCCACATCCGCGTAATCGGGGAGGGTAGTGATGGTGGAGAGGCCGGAGGTGCTGAGCAGATTTGAAGTCCTTCTATTTAAGTAGATCCGGAAATAATTACCCCCTCCCAGGAGGTACTGGATCCCGAACTGCTGGTTCACGCTCAGATAAGTAGAGTCCTGTTTGAAGAGGGAAAGGGCATAATCCACCCCAAAGGGGCTTTTGAAGAGAAAGGGGTAACTCAGCTTTACATCCAGATTCTGAGCCTGGTTCTGGAGCTTTTTCCAGTTCATATCGATGAGCTCCCCGTGGTTAAAACTGTTTTGAAGCTTGAGTCTTACGTCTCCCGTAAAGGTTACTTTGCCGGTTACCGGATCTGGAACCAGGCCCAGAATCCCATCAAACTGACTTGCTTTTCGCTTCTCCAGATAGAGCACCAGTTTGGTTGTTTTCTCCCCAAAAACTACCTCATAAGGCTTCAGCTCCCTTACAAAAGCAAGCTCTTTCATCCGGGCACGGATAGCTGCAATTTTACTTTCATTGTATATGTCTCCAGGTTTGATACTCAGGTAACTATACATATAAACAGGAGCTATTTTTGCATTCCCTTTAATGATCACGCTGTCGATTTTTATCAATCGATTTTTTTTCATGGCCAGGGTAGCCTTAAACTCGTCTCCATTGATCTCCACATCGGTAAGCTTGATCTCGGCAAAGGGGTATCCATTGTTTTCACAATACCGGAGCAGCTTTTCTTCCAGCCTTCGGAGGTCTGGATAAAACAGGGGTTTATTGGAATAGAGCTTATCTCTGAATCCGACCTCATTCAGCATCCCTTCATCCACATTCCCAACCGAAAGCTTGGCCCAGAGGTATTTCTTGCCTGTCTGGACCCAGGCACGGATATGAAGTGAATCCTGATGGATGCTATCTAAAGAAGCACCCAGGTAGGCATTGTCATAAAGAGTATAGAGGAATTTACGGAGCTCTTTAGATGCGTCCTTCTGGCTTTGAAAATACTTCTTGTATTCGAAACGCTGGATATTATCAGCTCCCGGGTCGGGATGGATTTCGAGGGTATATGCACCTTGCCCGTTCACTCTGGAAAGAGATAGGAGGAGAAGGAGTATGGTGACTAAACGTTTCAAGATAATTATAGTCATAAAGGTAATTCTTCTCCGAATAATCCCTGTTCACCTGGTCTTCATAGTGGTTAAAAAGGGATTAATTAGCTAGGGAAGAGATTAAAACCAGGGATTCTGGCCTGTATTTTGAAAGACCATTATTAACTAAAACAAACTAACCATGAAAACGATCAGATTAGCTGCCTTCCTGATTTTATTCAGCATCGCAGGTTCCGTTTCTGCAAGCAATGCCTTTTACGGTCCACATCCCGGACACTGTTGTCATCATGGATGGGGTTATGCGTATGGCCCTCGAGTTATTGTGGGTCCTCCTGTATTGCTTCCCCCACTATTACCTCCTTTCGGACCTTATTATTATCGTCACCATGGAGGGTATTATGGTCATGGAGAACATTATGGACACAGAGGGGGTGGGTATTACGGACACAGACGGTAGTCGTTTTATTTATAAACCTTCGGGCAGCTCTCTTTGGAGCTCTGGAATTCTAACCGTATGCCTACCCTTAATTCCATTTCCCTGTTCCACAGAGTCAGGTCATCAATATGGTAGGAGGGAGGGCCGATCAGCGGGGATGGATTATAAATAAATTCCACGAAAGGTTTGATCATTCCATAAGTAATGAATTCCCATCCGACTCCCACTGCAGGGGTGAGTTGGAGGGGAACAAAAGGGCCTCTTGCAATAGGCGCTGAAGCAGTAGCGGTAGACATGACATATTCCAGTCGGAGTCCAAGGAGGATATAGGGTATGCCCTGGTAAAGTTCATAGCGGAACTTGGCGTAATTATTCCAGCATATATGGGTAGTCGTGGTTGGTCGTGATGCTGCATTGTGAAATTTATCCACATCGATCCCCCCTTTGTGATTATACTGAAATTCAGTGTCCCAGCGCAAATGCTCGTTGGAGAAAAGTTCAGCAAAAACCCCTACGTTCCAATTGTATTTCCATTTCTGATCATCATCATAATAGGTAGGAATAGGATGTACATTGGTGGTATTGACATGCCAGAAATGTTCCGACATATTGGCTCCAACATTTATTCCTATACTATTTAATAACTGAGCCTGCGCTGCTCCGAACAGGAGCACGAAGGAAAGCATGGAAAGGATCTTTTTCATTTTACATTAATTAACGTATATACTAAGAGTATATTGCCTTCAGGCGCTTACCGCTTCCATCTCCTTATTTACTTTTTTGACCAGTCCCTGAAGCACTTTTCCGGGACCTGCCTCAATGAAGGATGTGGCCCCGTCAGCCATCATTTGCTGCATGGTCTGAGTCCACCTTACCGGCGCAGTGAGTTGCTTGGCCAGATTGATCTGAATCTGAACAGGGTCTGAAATGGCTGTGGCAGTAACATTCTGGTAAACGGGACAAAACGGTTTTTTGAAGGTCGTTACCTGGATGGCTGCTTCCAGCTCTATCCGGGCAGGCTCCATCAGAGGGCTATGAAATGCTCCTCCAACCGGAAGTACAAGGGCTCTCTTGGCTCCGGCAGCTTTCATCTTTTCACAGGCCAGGTTCACGCCGTTTAGGCTGCCTGAAATGACCAGCTGACCAGGGCAGTTGTAATTAGCGGCCACTACAATTTCACCAGTGGCTGTGATCTCCGCACAAATGGTTTCAATAATCGCATCATCCAGATTGAGGATGGCAGCCATCGTGGAAGGTTGCAGCTCGCAGGCTTTCTGCATGGCCATTGCACGCTTGGATACGAGGACTAATGCATCTTCAAAAGAAAGGGTCTGGTTTCCGACCAGGGCGCTAAATTCTCCGAGAGAATGGCCTGCAACCATATCCGGTTTAAAGGTGTCGCCCAGTGTTCGGAGCAGGGCAACGGAATGCAGGAATATCGCGGGTTGCGTTACTTTGGTCTGTTTCAGGGCTTCTTCAGTGCCGGAGAACATAATATCAGTAATCCGGAACCCGAGTATTTCATTGGCCTGTTCCATCGTTGCTTTTGCAACAGCAGAGGATTCATAGAGGTCTTTACCCATTCCGGGGAACTGGGAGCCTTGACCTGGAAATATGTATGCTTTCATAGAAGGATCTGATTAAATACGGAAAGTGCTGGTACTTTCAACAGGAAACAAAAATAAGTATATGACCCGGTACTGCAAAGAAATGTTCGTAAGGTGTATAACCTGTTCATATCTACTTTCTTCCATCCGGATCTGATATAGACTATGAGCCTATTTTTATGGGATGTTAGAAAAAGGGAACAAGAAAATAATCAACGCATGGGCATTTTATGACTGGGCGAATTCTTCCTACCCTTTAGTTATTATGACCGCCATCTTCCCGCTTTTTTATGAAGCGAAGACGGATCTGGTAGTAAACGGGGTTCATTCAGATCTGGTCACCCTTTTCGGAAGGACTTTCCATAATACCGAACTCTACGATTATGTGATCGCTTTCTCCTTCTTCCTAGTTTCTATTTCTACTCCCTTACTCTCCGGCATAGCCGATTATTCAGGGAGCAAACGAAGGTTCATGCAGTTCTTCTGTTACCTGGGTTCCCTATCCTGCGCCTCTTTGTTCTTCTTCAGTAAAGAACATCTTACGCTGGGTATGTTTTCCATTATGATGACCAGCGTGGGTTTTTGGGGAAGCCTTGTTTTTTATAATGCATTTCTGCCGGAAATAGCGGAGCCCGCTGATCATGACAGGGTCAGTGCCAAAGGTTACTCCCTGGGTTATATAGGTAGCTCCATCTTACTGATTATCTGTTTGATTGGGATCCAGGTATTTAAAATACCAGCCAACTGGTCGTTTGTAGCCGTAGCGATCTGGTGGGCAGGATTTGCGCAGATTACTTTCGCACGTCTGCCGAATAATGTTTATGGCCGCAAACCTGAAGGAAATGTCATATTCAAAGGGTTCAAAGAACTCTATAAAGTCTGGTTGGAGCTCAAGCACATCAAGCGACTTAAACGTTACCTGGGATCTTTTTTCATCTACAGTATGGGAGTACAAACGGTGATGATCATAGCTGTTCCTTTTGCCAATAAAGAGATTTTTCCGGCCGATCAAAAAGGGAATCTTATTATTGCAGTGCTTATCATTCAGTTCGTTGGGGTGGCCGGTTCTATTTTATTCTCCAGGCTCTCCAAATGGATCGGAAACATCAAAGCACTGGGAGTATCTATCTTTATCTGGATTGGAATCTGTATCGGAACCTATCTTTTCGTCTTTACACCCAATAGTTTTTATGTAGTAGCCGGCCTGGTCGGGTTGGTGATGGGAGGGATCCAATCCCTTTCCCGTTCTACTTACTCCAAGCTTCTTCCTGATACAGAAGACCATGCGTCTTATTTCAGTTTTTACGATGTATGCGAAAAGATCGGTATTGCTATAGGAACGCTTTCTTTCGGACTTATTGAAGGTCTCACCGGAGGGATGCGCAACTCTATTCTTGCTTTGATTGTATTTTTTGTGCTTGGTTTTATACTACTTTTGACAATACCCAAATCGAAAGAAATCGAAGTATGATTGTAGATATTTTTATCCCTTGTTTTGTAGATCAGGTTTATCCGGATACCGCGCTGAATATGGTCAAAGTGTTGGAACGGGTGGGGTGCGGAGTGAATTACAACCCTGAACAGACTTGCTGTGGTCAACCTGCCTTTAACGCGGGTTATTGGGATGCTGCCAGAGAGGTGGGTGAAAAATTTATCCGGGAGTTTCAAAACGACCGATACATCATCTGTCCTTCAGCCTCCTGTGTGGGCATGATCAAGAATTATTACCCCGAGATGTTTCATAACTCTGCACTGCATAACGAACTGAAAAGCATTCAAAAAAACATCTTTGAGTTTAGTGACTTTATGGTCAATGTTCTGAAGATTACAGATCTCGGAGCCAGACTAAACGGCGTTGCCACTTACCACGATTCCTGTGCAGGTCTGCGTGAATATGGGATTAAAAGAGAACCCCGGATTCTGCTTGAAAAAGTAAGGGGGCTTGAACTTCGGGAGATGGAAGATACAGAGGTTTGCTGTGGCTTCGGTGGAACCTTCTCTGTTAAATTCGAAAATATAGCTGTTGGAATGGGGGAGCAGAAAGTAAAAAAGGCTCAGGAAACAGGTGCTGAGTATATCATTTCAACAGACCTCAGCTGTCTCATGCACCTCGATGGATATATGAAACATCAGAACATAGGGATGAAATCTATGCACTTAGCCGATGTGCTGGCTTCAGGCTGGGACTAGTCAAATTAATTCTAACATACGTTTTAAAACAATCCGTCATGGCCAAAACTATTGTACAGAAAATAACGTTCAAAAACACAACCCCTGCGAAGCTCTATGAGTTTTATATGGATTCGAAACTCCATTCTAAACTTACTGGTGCCCCTGCTAAAATCACCAAAAAGGTAGGTAGTCCGTTCTCCGCTCATGGAAATTACATATCCGGAAGGAACCTTCACCTGGTCCCGAATAAACAAATTGTTCAGACCTGGAGAGGGATGGATTGGAAGAAGAGTGATTTGGATTCTGTATTCTCCATCAACCTGGAGCAAGCTGGAAAGGATACCATTCTGCATGCTGTCCATTCCAATGTTCCCGATAAAGCTGCCCCCGGAATCAATAAAGGATGGCATGACCACTACTGGAAGCCCTGGAAGGCACATTTGGCCGGAAAGGTGATTCCGAAGGCAAAGATGTAGGTTGAGTATTAAACGATGCTCAGTTTCGCAAACTTGAGGAGGAGTTGTTTTTGACCCACCGTATCAAACTCAACGGTTGCTTTGTTATTGGGGAATTCACCTTCCATAGCTGTTACTTTCCCCATCCCAAACCGCTCATGTTGTACATTCATTCCAACTTCGAGTGCCTTGAGGTGCGAGTTATCATAAGTCGCTCCGGTTTGTTGTTTGACCGCGGAGTTTAGTTTAACGAGATTCTTCTTCACCGGTGAAGTGGCCGGGGTATAAATATCTTCACCTGATTTAGGTTGCGCATTTTCACCCCTTCCCGTCTTCTGGCGGATTCCAAAACCTGGACGTGGAGTGGAGGAGGGGATAGCGGAGGGAGAGAATTCAATAAATTCATCTTCAATCTCTTCAATAAATCGGCTGGGTTCGCAGGAAATTAGATTTCCCCATCGGTAACGGGTCGTTGCGAAACTCAGAAAAGCCTGCTTTTCAGCACGGGTGAGAGCCACATAAAAAAGCCGTCGTTCTTCTTCCAGTTCTGTTCTGGAGTTAAGAGCCATCTGGGAAGGGAAGAGGTTTTCTTCCAAACCAACAATATATACATATGGAAATTCGAGTCCCTTCGCTGAGTGAATCGTCATCAGAGACACCTGATCGGCATTCGGATCCTTCTTGCTTTCTGAATCGGTCAGCAGGGCAATATCCTGCATGAATTCATTTAATCGTTTTGGCTTTTCTTCTTCAGACGATATCGGAGCTTGCTCTGCGTCTTCACTGGAGGAAAGGTTCAGTTCGGAAAGTAAATCAGGTTCGGTGCTCTGAAGTGGAATCTCTCCCAGTGGAAGGATTTCTTCCGGCGCAATTTCAGCATCTTCGGGTAAATCAATTCCATTCGTTCCGCTTTCTGAAAACTCCTTTAATCCGTTCAGGAGCTCCTGAACGTTTTCGTAGCGACTCACTCCTTCTGGTGATTTGTCGGTATATAATTCCCTAAGCAGTCCACAACTGTTTGCAATATTCATTCCCAGTTCATAAGCATTCTGGCTGTGAATCATCACCATGAAACTCTTGATCATGGTTGTGAATTCACTCATGCGGTTCATCGTGCCGGTGTTAATGCCCAGATTGAAGTCGCCCATGTTCTCGAGTATGGTCCACATACTCACGTCATGGTCGGCCGCCGCAGTCATTACTTTCTGTATGCTGGTATCCCCGATTCCTCTTGCAGGATAGTTGATCACTCGTTTCAGAGCTTCTTCATCACTCGGATTTATAGATAAACGGAAGTAGGCGAGGAGGTCTTTTACTTCTTTTCGCTGGTAAAAAGAAAGTCCTCCATAGATCCGGTAAGGGATATTCATTTTGCGCAAGGCCTCTTCCATCGCCCGGCTCTGGGCATTGGTACGATAAAGGATTGCAAAAGCCTTGTTATGAGCCTGATTGTTCATCTTCGTTTCGAAGATGGAACGTGCCACGAGTTGCCCTTCTTCATTATCACTGGAGGCTTTCATGAGAACGATCCTGGCGCCTTCGTCATTGGAGGTCCAGACCTTCTTTTCGAGCTGATCTTTGTTTTTAGCAATGACACTGTTAGCAGCTTTGACGATATTTTGGGTGGAGCGATAATTCTGTTCCAGTTTGAATGTCTTCATGTCCGGATAATCCTTTTCGAAATTCAGGATATTCTGGATATTGGCCCCACGGAACGCGTATATACTCTGTGCATCATCTCCCACGACACAGATATTTTCAAACTTGGCCGCTAACTGCTTTATAATTACATATTGTGAAAAGTTCGTATCCTGATACTCATCTACCATGATGTATTTGAACTTCTTTTGATATTTATTCAAAATAGCTTCGCCGGTCTCATCTTTTCCATCTCTGAGCAGAATATTGGTGTTGAATAACAAATCATCAAAATCCATAGCCCCTGCTTTAAAGCAACGGCGGGCGTACTTTTCATAAATCTGCCCCATCTTGGGTTTGCCACTCAGTTTATCTTCTTCAATAATGGAGTTGTTGAACAGGTACGCCTGAGAAGAAATCAAGTTGTTCTTTGCAGCTGAAATGCGATTGTAAACAAGATTTGGTTTGTACACTTTTTCATCCAGACCAATTTCTTTAAGTATATCCTTAATCAGGTTCTTACTGTCATCCGTATCGTAAATCGTAAAGTTGGAAGGGTAACCTATTTTAGTTGCTTCAGCACGAAGGATGCGGGCAAATACAGAGTGGAAAGTTCCCATCCAGATATTCCGGGCTTCGCTTTCGCTGACAATCTCTCCGATCCTTTTCTTCATTTCCTTGGCCGCCTTGTTGGTAAAAGTCAGGGCCAGGATGTTGAAAGGGTCCACACCTTGATTGATCAGGTGGGCAATACGATAGGTCAGCACCCTGGTTTTTCCGGAACCTGCGCCGGCAACAATCATGACAGGGCCTGTGGTGTTGACTACAGCTTCACGTTGTATATCGTTTAACTCATCCAGGTAATTCGCTTTCATTGAAATATTTTTAAAAGATCCTTATCGATAGGGCACTTCCCGGTGCATCAGTTCCCACAATACTCCTTCTTTGAGAGAGTAAGTGGAAAGGCGCATCTGAGGAATTTTCAGGCGGGTCATGATGAGATGGATAAATAAGGCGGAGACTACAATCATATCCACCCTCATCTCTATCAATCCTTTCATTTTAAGCCGTTCTGCCTTCGTAGAGGACATCACCTCGATGTATATCGATTCCATGTCTTCAAGTTTAAAGGTATACTCGGTTTTTTCGTGAAGCACATCAATGGTATGATATTTATGCGCAATCATTTCAGCAAGTGAATCGAAAGAGCCGGAGGATCCAATCAGTTCTATCACAGGATATTTTTCAAGAGCGGTAAACAAAGGATTTAGCTGTTCGACCAGATATTCCGTTAGCGCCTTCCTTTCCTGGTGAGAGATCGGATCGGACTCGTGAAACCTTTCCAGAAGTCTTGCAGCTCCCAGCTGGAAGCTGTGCTCCCAGAATATTTCCTGTTTATTGGCAATGATAAATTCGGTGCTGCCCCCACCGATATCCATAATCAGCGACAATCGGTTATCCATTTCAACCGCACTTCTTACACCGTAATAAATAAGCTCCGCTTCTCTGTCGCCGGAGATAATCTCAATCTGTATCCCTGTTTCCTGAAAAGCCTTTTGGGCGAATTCATCCCCGTTAGAAGCACTGCGTATAGCACTGGTTGCATATGCAAATACTTTTTCTGCTTTATATTCACCGATTACCTTCTGATAGGTTTTCAATGCATCCAACCCTCTCTGAAAAGGGATGGGCAGAATGATTCCGATATTGATTCCTCCTTCGCCCAATTTGGATGGGATCTTATTTTTATAGAGGGTTTTAAATGTCGTATCATCTTGCAATTCAGCTACCAGCAAGTTAAACGTATTGGTTCCCAGATCTATAATGGCAATGCGCATAATCAGATTGATGTGTATCGGAATGAAGGTACGTAAAAATAGAAACGAATAACCGGTAGAGGTTATTATCCCTTATAAAAAAGCCATTTCCCAAGTTCTTTCCAACTGGCTTTTTTTCCGTACATGAGTATGCCGGTTCGGTA
>PLYR01000044.1:0-778 GCA_003153435.1 Bacteroidota bacterium | reverse complement strand
ATTAACCCCCATTGCTGGTCGCCCAGAAAATCGAGCACCTTGCTCGAAGCGGTTTCACCTGAATCAGCATGTTGGGTTGCACTGGTCGGAACGCCTATCTTGAGCTGCTGCTGGGAAGAAATGTCTTTGTAGTGTTTATCGGTGAGGAATGAATTTGAAAGTGGGGTGATGACGGCAATAGATAATAGAATCCATAAGAGGAACTGCGTCAGGCCTACAAGAGCAATCCCAATAATCTTGCCCATCATCAGCTGAAATGGCTTTACAGAGGAGATAATGACCTCTATGATCCGGCTTGATTTTTCTTCTATCACACCCCGCATAACCTGCGAAGAGTAGAGAAAGACAAAAATGTATATGAACAAGCCCAATACAATACCGGTGCCGGCTACTTTATCGGTGTTCGTAATTTTCGCACTATCAATCTTCGCGGAGGTTACATTTACCGGTTTGATATACTCATCAACCAGAGCTTTGTCAATTTTGTTTTTAACCAGAAGATCACGCTGCAGCTCACTCGCAATGGTTATCGAAATATAAGAAGTAAGATTTACGTTCGGCTGGCTCTTCGAAAATATGGTGACTTTACGGGTTTCGACTACCAGCGGGGTAATATACAGGACATAGACATTGTCTGAGTCCTTGAACATGGCACGCACAGCATCAACGTTTACGTCGTGGAGCTGCGTGTGAAATATGGCTTTGGGATTATACTTGAAGATATCATAGTATAGATTTGAATCATACACCACATAAACTTGTTTGACAGTATCAGCCG
>PLYR01000071.1 GCA_003153435.1 Bacteroidota bacterium | reverse complement strand
TGATTAAAATGAATATCTGAGGTTCAGGTAAATGCTTCTTCCGCGTGTGGTGTATCCGTAAATTTCGTAATATTTCTCATCGAATATATTCTCCAAACGAATGCCGGCTTCCAAGCCCTTAAAGATACGATATCTGACGAAAAGATCAACAAGGGTATAATCTCCCATGGCTTTGGTTGACTGCGCCCCGTTAGGCCCCAGAGCCGAGTTGTAGTACACATCATAACGCGGACCTGCATATCTTACATCAGCCCTGAAGGAAAGCTTTTTGACTGGGATCCAGGTCAGACTTAGATTGGCAGTCGACGGTCTTCTCACCAATCCGAAACTTTCTGTATTCGCATTTAGAAAAGCTCCGTTTGCAAACAACTGAACCTGCCCTCCCTGTATATGAGTGGTATGAATATTGGCCGGATCATATTCGACCTTCCCATTGGTGAGACTCACATTTCCACTGATCAGAAATTTATCGGTGAGTCTGGTATGTACTCCGAACTCAAAACCCTGGTTCGTCTGTTTTCCAATGTTCACATAAGTATCTCCCATATAATCAGAAAAGGTCAGCTGATTGGAGGCTACCAGCGGATTCCAGAGATACACGTAATCAATACTGTTTTCTACAACCGTTTTAAAATAGCTGAAGTGAAAACTTATCTGCTCATTCACCTTTTGTTTAAATCCGAATTCCATCGAGTTCGACGTCTCCGGCTTAAGCGTTGGATTACCCCGGGTGATATTGAATGGCGCCTGCCTGTCGGGATCATAAAGCTGATAAAGAGACGGGGCATTGAAACCGGTTGACCAGGATGCAAAAAGCAATCCGTTTCCGGGAACTTTTATGGAAGGATTTATTTCATACGTGAAGTTGTTACCAAAGAGCTGATGTTGGGTATTCCGGGCTCCGAGACTCAGAGCAAGAAAACTGTACTTGTCATTAATCAGACTCCCGTCTATATCGGCATGCACAAATTCGCTGAATGTACTGACTGAAATATGCAATGAATCAGTGTTCAGGTGGGTATCGTATCCGCCATAAGCCGAGCTGTAGAAATAAGTATCCGAACTCATCTTTTCATTAAAGGCGGAAACTCCGGCAACCATATTGAACCCTTGGATGCGGTAATTAGCCTGAATCTCATTGGTCATGGTGCTCCCCTTAAAGGTTCCCTTAAAATAATTGTGGTTGTATGCCCCGCTGGAATCGACCACAGAGGAGTCGTCCACAGCGATCCGTTTCAGGTCTGTTAAACCTCCGATATAATTTATATTGAAGTGTTTGCCGAACTTGTAGCCGATCCCATAGGTGGTCAGGTTCCTTACAAAACCTACTTTGTATGCCCGATCATCGGTATAGGCACCAGCATCAATATTCGTGCTTTGATTTTCTCTTTTATAAGCGGCAAACAGATCCCATTTCGTGTTCCGGTAACCAAGCTTGGCCATCACATCGGTTTTTGTAAAATCATTGAAAGACCTGTTCTGATGGGCATATTGCGTAGCGCCGAAGACCTTCATCTGATTGGTGATGGTATCCACCGTCGCATCGAGGCCATTGGTTTTATTATTATAGATTTCCGCATTTGCATAAAACCCGCTTGTATGGGTATAGTTCAGAAACAGATTTTCGCTGAGCAGCGAAGTCTTCGTGCCAAAAGTTCCTCCCCGGATATCGGCATCCGCATGAACTCCGGGAGTCATTCCTTTTTTGGTAATGATATTAATGACCCCTCCTATGGCTGAAGATCCATAGAGCGTGCTTTGCGACCCTCTGACAATTTCAATACGATCTATATTACTCAGGGAAAGCTCCGAAAAATCAATTGCGTTATCAGCGGTAGAAGGGTCCGTCATCCGGATCCCATCAATCATAATCGCAGTCTGGTTACTGTTTGTTCCGCGCATAAACAGATTCTGTAACTGACCCGGTGTTTGTCCGGTACCCACCATGTAAATGCCCTCCTGTTGAGAAAGGATTTCAGCAATGCTGTTCGCCCCTGAGTTTTTAATCTGCTCAGAAGAAATGATCGTGATGCTTCTCCCGACCTTATCGGGATCAAGCTCAGAGCGGGAAGTGGAAATCACGACCTCTTTGATCGGTTGCACCTTTGTGGTATCCAGATGTTGGGCTTTTAAGCCGCATATGGGGATAAATACTGCCAGGGCTAAGGCCAGGACTTTGATTGAGACGATTCTCTCCTTTTTCATTTTGCAATGATTTAAAATGTTTAAAGGAGTAAAAAGGAAGGGAAAAAGAGGACCTGTTCTGATTCCATTCTCAGCTTTTTACCCGAAGCTTGAATTGGTGAATCTGGCAGGTCTTCTGACTTGCTCCCTTTTTGATGCCTTCCCGTGGCGCCGGAGGCGCCACAGTGGCCTGTATCAAAAAGTTGTATAGAGCTTACAGCAGCGGGAACTGTTCCTGATTTTAACAGGATTCCCTTTTAATCTTCTTCCCCCCGAAAGGGGTTGAGGAACCAAAATCAGGGCGAAGGTAGGAAATTTCTTCCGTCTGCTACGCACGGAAAGAATCCAATACTAATCAGTAAATTTGCTCCAGCTAATTAGAATTATGAAACATTTTCCCTGGATCTATCTTTTAATGGTGATGGTGGTTGCCGTCCTGATTGACCTGTATGTATACCAGGGAGTGAAGACCCTGACCAAGAAACTCAGGTCCGAACGCTGGAGGAAGGCCATCCGCCGGTCATACCTGATCCTGAGCCTTGGGTTGCTTGTAGTCTTATCCATCAGCTTTATCGTCATGGACCCTTCCCGTGCTCCATCTATCTGGATGTGGCGCCTGCTGGGTTTCTTTTTTGCCATGCTCATTCCTCAGCTCATTATTTCACTCTTACTAATGCTCGAAGATCTTTACCGTCTTTTGATTGGCATCGGTAAATATTTTTATCACAAAATCAAAGCTCCAAAGAACCCGGAAGGAGTGATATACTTTCCCGGCCGCAGAAAATTTGTTAGTCAGATTGCTCTGGGCGTGGCTGCAATCCCCTTCATGGGTATCCTGGAAGGAATGGTAAAAGGGAAATATGATTTCCGCGTTCACCGAAGCACCATTTATTTCCCTGATCTCCCGGAGGCCTTCGATGGCTTTACGATTACTCAGGTTTCGGATATACACAGTGGCAGCTTTGACAGTGTTCATGGCGTGATGAAGGGCATTAACCTTGTGAATGCAAATAAATCAGATCTGTTTGTATTTACCGGCGACCTGGTCAACAATTACTCTTCCGAGATCGAGCCCTGGCTCGATGCATTCAAAACCTTTAAAGCCCCTTTTGGTCAGTTTTCTATTCTGGGAAACCATGATTATGGGAAATACGGGAGATACGACAAGGACCCCGACCTGAATGAAAAGAAACGTCTGGAGGATCATGAAAAGCTTAAACATCATCATCAGGAGTTGGGTTATAAGCTGATGCTGAATGAGAATACAGTACTGGAAAAAGACGGGCAGAAGATTTCACTCATCGGTGTTGAAAACTGGGGGCATGGGTTCGAGCAGAGTGGTGACTTACAGAAGGCCCTTCATGGCGTGGAAAAAGACAGTTTTAAAATTCTCCTTTCGCATGACCCTTCGCACTGGGATGCACAAGTTAAGCAGGACAAGCAGCACATCCATCTCACCCTCTCAGGCCATACCCATGGCATGCAGTTTGGAATAGAAATTCCCGGATTCAAATGGAGCCCGATACAGATGCGTTACCCGAAGTGGGCCGGTTTGTATGAAGAAGGCGGGAAGTATCTTTATGTCAACAGAGGATTTGGTTTTATCGGCTTCCCGGGCAGGGTTGGTATTTGGCCTGAGGTTTCTGTTATTACACTTAAGAGGACTGTGTAAAGGGGCCTTCCCTTGCGAAAATATGAAGAATCTAAAAAAGGCGAGCATTCTTTACCCCGGGAAATTCAATGGGCGGTTCGGATAAAATGAAAGGAAGTAATTGAATTCCAAGGGACACAAAGAGTTGAAGCCAAATTTCCCTAACCACAAATAGGTTAGTAAAAGGATTCAAATTGGAGGGAGAGTCGTTTAGGAGAATTGAATATTCCTATAGGAATGGTCTTTTGATTGAAGAGAAAATAATCGATTCCTACGGTGGGGAGAAGAATCCAGAGTATTTTTATGTACAGAAATACATTTATGAATTTCAAGGTCAATGAAACTGAATCGATTCATATTCTACATTTTTCTCTTGTCATCTTTCAGCTGCTCTATGCCAACGCAGAATGAAACGAGTGTTAAAATTGTCCTGACCCCTCCTATTGATACTGGAAAAAAGGATTTTGAATACCCACCTCAAACACCACCTCCTCCGGAAATTGATCAAGCTGAAAGAAATCGTGTGTTCGATACCATATCAAACCTTCCTGAAGTAAAACGGCTTTCTAAAAAGGTAGCAAAAGATTCAAAAGGGAAGGCAGAAGTAGTTGTTCTTGTGACCGGATTTCCAAGCAAGGACTTCAACTATTACTGGGTAAAGGTTGCCAGCGTGAGCACCAATTTACTCCCTGATGCGACCGAGCTTACGAATTCAATTTATCAATTTCATGTTGCTCCCAAGACTTTGGAAATCAAATATTGGATACCGGCACAGGACACTGCAATTGATTTGAAGAGGTATAGGTTTCAGCATGACTCACTTCATATGTAATATCTCTCTACTATTATTATCATATGAACAGATAGAATCCTAAAACCATCGTCAATAAATGGTTTACGCCACCTTCATGACCCCAGGAAAAAATCTTAGGTTTAGGAATAGCATTCACCCATGAGTAAATCCGACACCATAAAAACGATTGTGGATTACCTTAGTAAACATAAGGTGATAGAAGTTGGTCTTTTCGGTTCATTCGCCCGGAATGAAATGACTGAGAGTAGCGATATTGACATTTTGGTGGAATACAGCAGGGGAACAACCCTTCTTGACATCGTCAAAATGAAGCAGGAGTTGTATGTGCTGGTAGGGCGAAAAGTTGACTTGGTATCCAAACGTGCTGTTCGGAAAAAAATAATGGAACATATCCTGCCTGACTTGCAAACCGTTTATCATGCTGGCTTTAATCCTTATATCCTTACTCCAATCACCAGAATATCATCTACCTGATCATAAGTGCCTCCTTCCGGTGACCGGAACGCTTTCCATTCTTCAATGGCACTATCAAGCAATACTTTCTGATCATGCAGGGGTTTCTGTTGCATACCCAGAATGAGTTCCTTGAATTGAGAATGTTTGAATTTTTTTCCTTTGGGGCCACCGAACTGATCTGAATAGCCATCGGTGAAAAGATATATGGTATCCCCTTTCTGAAGGTCAAAAAGGACATTGGTAAAAGGTTTTACTGTTTCATCACTATCCGATCCAATGGGTTGTTTATCCCCTTTCAGTTCAATCAGCTCTCCCTTTCTAAGAACATAAACGGGGTTGTTTGCGCCGGCAAATTCCAGCTTCATATGGAATGGATCAATTGCACAGACCGTCATATCCATTCCATCCTTGATCGAACTGTCATCCACCTGATGCCTTAATGTTTTTTTTAGTTCCCGGTTCAGATAGTTAAGTGCATCTGCAGGGTGATTGACATTCGGGTCGCTGATGGTTTGGTTCAGCAGTGTTGAACCGACAAGGCTCATGAATGCTCCCGGTACGCCATGACCAGTACAATCCACCGCCGCAATCAACGTAATCTGTTTCTGAACTGGATCTGAAGGTATGGTTGTACTTACATGTGCGAACCAGTAAAAATCACCACTGACAATATCCTTTGGTTTATACAAAATGAAATAGTCGGAGAGGTACTTTCCTATTTCTTTGTCAGATGGAAGAATGGCAGTTTGTATGCGTCTGGCATAATTGATGCTATCCGTAATATCCTTGTTCTTTACTTTGATGACTTCCTGTGCATGACGTATTTCCGCTTCCAATCGCAGACGTTCCCGGATATCACGTGCATAGATCACAATAGCCGGCCGGCCGGCAAAGGGGGCAACCTTCGCACTGCATTCCACCGGCATGTATTCTCCGGATGCGGTGACGAATGGAATATCACTGAAGATAAGTCCTTTTTGTTCCCATACATCTGCAATCACTCTGGAGCTCTTTTCGAGCATTGCTGGGGGCTGAAGCTCAAAGAGTGATTTTTGTTCCAACTCAGACTTGGTATATCCAAGCATTGCGCAGGCACTTGGATTGCATTGATGTACTTTCCCATCCACGATATCAATCACCATCATGGCATCATTTGCTTGTTCGATAATGCTTTCATAATTAATTTTTTCTTTCTCGATCCACTCCAGTCTTTGCGCATTTTTTCTTCCGCCCTGATATTGGCTAAAAGCGATCAGGGCAAGGACCAGGAGTGTACTTATGAAGAGTATGACCAGGAGATAAAGCATCAGTTCAGTTTTTCTATTATAGGAAAGATGGTTCTTGGATCCAGGAATTCACCTACTTTATCGGGTCTGGAAATATACCTTACTATTCCGCTTTTATCGATCAGGAACGATGCAGGCAGGGGGATTCCTTCTTCGTATTTTTCTGCAAAATCGTTGTCATATTTATCCAGCTGCACCCCGTAGATCATCGCCGTTTTTTGTTTCTCATCGCTGAGCACTTTAAAATCCAATCCCAGTTTCTCCACCATCTCTCTGTTTACTCCAACAGGGTCCGGGCCGATAGCCATTGCGAAAATATTCTTTGTTTTAAATTTGGCGGCTTCTTTCTGGTAGGTCCTCAGCATCATATGACAACCCGGGCACCAA
>PLYR01000029.1 GCA_003153435.1 Bacteroidota bacterium | reverse complement strand
ATAAATACACTCTACTTCTTCATAGATACACTCTACTTCTCCATAAACATACTCTGTTACACCATAAATGGAATGTAAATGCATCGATAATTTCCATTTGCCTAGCTGCCGCAAAGTTTCTAATTTCAGCCTCGATTAACCGTATGATCCTGAAACTGAATTTCATGAACAACAAACTCTCACGTCACCTCTTCTTTCTTTTAACCCTTCTTTTCTTTGACCTGAATATTCAGGCTCAAACGAAAGCCCCTTTAACGTCAATTCCAGCCACCCGTTTGCCCAACGGTTGGTCACTCAGCCCTGCCGGAAAGTCGGTACCCCTGGGAGACCTTCCCTTAAACATGGCTTTCTCTGCTTCGAGAAAGATGCTAGCCATAACCAACAATGGACAGAGTGATCAATATATTCAACTTTTGGACCCTGATAAAATGACAGTCCTTGATACCATAATCACAAAGACTGCCTGGCTGGGGCTTCAGTTCAGCCAGGATGAGAAATTCTTATATGCTTCAGGAGGAAATTCGAATTATATTCTCAAATATGCAGTGAGTACAAAGAAACTTATCCCTTCTGATACGTTCCGTCTTGGAAACCCTTGGCCTGAGAAGATTTCACCTGCAGGAATAGCAATTGATGATGCTAAACATCTTATTTATGTAGTGACCAAAGACAATAACGCACTCTATATCTACGATGAAACTCAGAAAAAAGTCATTTATAAATCTGACTTGGGTGGGGAAGGATATGGATGCCTTTTAAGCCCGGATAAGAAAACCCTCTACATTACCTGCTGGGGATGTGCAAAGGTGCTTGTATTTGACGCAGAAAAGCAGGTAGTGAAAACCACAATTCCGATTGGTGATCATCCGAACGATATGTGCATCAACAAAAAAGGTTCACTACTCTTTGTTGCAAATGCCAATGATAACAGCATCAATGTTATTGATCTGAAAGCCGGAAAAGTGGTGGAGACACTTAATGCTGCTTTGTATCCTGCTTCTGCACCTGGTTCAACAACAAACAGTGTAGCAATGAGTGAAGATGAGAAAACACTTTATGTAGCAAATGCAGACAATAATTGTCTGGCAGTTTTTGATATTTCGCATCCGGGGGCAAGTAGAAGCATGGGCTTTATACCTACTGGCTGGTACCCAACCTGTGTGCGTGCCGGCCTTGGAAATATCTTTGTTTCCAATGGTAAAGGATTTACTTCCTTCCCGAATCCATTGGGACCGAATCCAATCCGTAAAGAAGAAACTGTTATCTATCAGAAAGGTGGGAAAACAATTCGAGGAAAGGAACAGTACATCGGAGGAATGTTCCTCGGTACACTAAGTAAGATTGCCTATCCAAATGCTCAGCAGCTTAGTGATTACTCCAAACAAGTGTATTCAAATGTGCCTTATCATAAAAAGGAAGAACTAACTGCAGCGGGAGAACCAGGCAACCCTGTTCCCAGAAAAGTAGGAGAAGTTTCACCTATTAAACATGTATTCTATATCATCAAGGAAAACCGTACCTATGATCAGGTACTGGGCGATTTGAAACAAGGAAATGGAGATTCAACATTGGTGCTTTTTGGAAAATATATTACTCCGAATGAACATTCAATTGTGAATGAATTTGTCCTTTTTGATAATTTTTATGTGGATGGGGAAGTGAGTGCCGACGGGCATAACTGGAGCACAGGAGCGTATGCAAATGATTACCTAGAGAAGACCTGGCCAACTTTTTATGGCGACAGGGGAGGGGAGTACGATTCGGAAGCACACAGGCTCGTTGCAAACAATAAAAATGGATTCATATGGAACCTATGTGAGCGTAGCAAGGTTAGCTATCGCACCTATGGCGAGTTTGCAGACAATTATAAACCCAATCTTCCGGTATTGAAGGATCATTTCTGTCCTTACTATACAGGATGGGACGTAAAAACCCGGGATACGGTTAGATACGGACAGTGGAAGAGAGATTTTGATTCCCTACTCGCCATCGGAAAGGTGCCCCAGATGAATACTTTACGTTTCAGTAATGACCATACGGAAGGATTAACCAAGGGACGTCCAACCCCATTCGCACACGTGGCTGATAATGATCTCTCGGTTGGAATGTTTCTGGAACACCTGAGTAAGAGCTCCATCTGGAAAGAAAGTGCTGTGTTTATCGTGGAAGATGATGCCCAGAACGGCCCGGATCATGTGGATGCACACAGGAGTACCCTTTATGTTGCAGGTGGATTTGTGAAACGTGGTTTCGTGGATCACTCCATGTATTCAACGTCCTCCGTTCTTCATACCATGGAGTTGATCCTCGGAATGCCGCCTATGTCTCAATATGATGCTGCTGCACCTACACTCTGGAAAGCCTTTAGTGTGAAAGCAGATACAAGTCATTTCATCTGTAAACCGGAGACTGTGGATCTTACCGAACTTTGTGCCTTTAATAATAAATGGTCAGAAAAGTGCAGGAAGCTGGATTTTCGTGGTGAAGACAGGGTTCCTGATCTGTTGTTGAATCAGATACTCTGGGCAGCAGTAAAAGGAGATGATATCCCTTGTCCTGCTCCGAAGCATGCCGCTTTTTTTAAACCGGCCGAAAAAAAGGATGATGATTGATTTAAGTATTTCTACTAAGAGAGATACTTGACTATTTCCCCGATGTTAAAGTCAGGCTTCAGAGGATCAAGCCAAATGGTTGATTCATCTTTTCTGAACCAGGTCAGCTGGCGTTTTGAGAACCGACGGGTGTTCTGTTTGATGAGTTCCACGGCATCTCTCAGTGGGAATTTCCCTTCCAGATGGTCAAAGAGCTCCTTGTAACCGACAGTTTGAAGTGCATTCAGCATGCGAAAGGAGGTAAGGCTTTTTACTTCTTCCAGAAGCCCCTGTTCCATCATCTCGTCAACTCTTTGATTAATTCTGGCATAGAGGGCCTCCCGCACTGTATTCAGTCCGATTTTTAAAACCCTGAAATTACGTTTGCTTCCTGCTCCTTTTCTGAAGCTTGAATAAGGCTTGCCGGTGCCAAGAGTAATTTCAAGGGCCCGCATTAGACGTTGTGGGTTTTTCAGGTCAACATTTTGATAGTGATCGGGATCATGTTCGAGGAGTAGTGCCTGGAGTGCAGAGATTCCTTCTCTTACATACAGGTTCTGAAGTTGTATCCTTTGTGCGTCTTCAACTTCCGGCAATTGATCAAAGCCTTTGCATACTGCATCTATATACATCCCGGAACCTCCGCAGAGAATTACGGTTTCCTTTTTTTGAAAAAGCTTATCTAATAAAAAAATACTTTCCTGTTCATACTTTCCAGCATCATAGTCGTCTTGTATGCTCAGGTTGTTGATAAAGTGATGGGGCACCTCATTCAGCTCTTTAAGTGTTGGCTTGGCAGTACCGATACTCATCTCTCTGAAAAACTGCCTGGAGTCGGCAGAAAAAATTTCAGTCTTCAGTGCAAGAGCCAGTTCAATCGCGACTTTGGTTTTGCCAACAGCTGTCGGACCGGTAATGACGAGGAGGGTTTTTGACATTATCTTGGAGGGAGCTGTTCAATGGAAATAGACTGGCAGGATTACTACTCTATATGATCACTCCCACCGGTATCAATCTCCCCTTGCTCTTCAGCGTCTTCTCCAGTCGGAGTTTCTTCTTCATCTCCTTCGGTCATGACATCTTCGTCATCTTCCTGATCCTTATCGTATGTTTCCTCGGCGTGGAATACTTTTTCTTTTCTGTCTTTATCATCATCCAGATCCTCATCATCATCCACAGGAGGGGGCAGGGTGGTCACCTTGTATTGTTTGGGAGCAGTTCCTGAGCTTTTAACGCATTTCGGATAAATTACTTTCGGGGCGTCTTCTCCGATACGGATAAGTTCGATCATAAGCGTCCATAATGCTTCAGGATCTGAAACATAAATAATCTTTTGATGCGGATCTTCAATAGTGCCGGCAATCTTTGTCTTCGACATCAACTTTGTCGGAGGTTTGCGCTTATGTGGAGGAAGGTCTTCTTCATCTTCCTGGTCGGTCTTGCTGAGTTCGGAAGCTATTTCAAGCCCCTTTCTCCAGTAATCATCACTCATGAAAAAAGAAGCGGGCTTGCTTCCGTCAAAACCGATAGCTTCCTGAATTACTCGGTGAAACTCCTCATAGGTCTGGTTGACCTTGATCTCAATCTCTCTGTACACATCTTCGTGTTCTTCGAAAGTAACACGGAACCTGTATGTCGCCATCGTTTAAAGTAATTTTGTTTTGAATTACCGTGGTATTTCAAAAGTCAAATTTAATAAAATACTGTACCGAAATCTCTTAAAAGCTCAAATCTCCGGTCCTTCACTCAATCCAGGTAGAGTAAGACCCAGTTTTCGGCCTTCTTCAAGCATGAGGTTATACGCAGATTCATAATTATTTGGTATCAGTCCATCCAGGATTGCTTCGCGAATTGCGGTTTTGATGATCCCCACAGCCGGACTAGCTTTCAGCTCGAACGTTTTCATAATTTCTTCGCCTGATATAGGTGGCTGCCAGTTTCGGAGCTGGTCTTTTGCTTCAATTTCTTTGAGTTTTTCTCTTACTAGTCCGAAATTCCGTAGATATCGTTTAACCTTCTCCGTATTCTTGGAGGTGATATCGGCTTCACAAAGCTTCATCAAGTCATCTATATCATCCCCGGCTTCAAACAAAAGACGGCGGATAGCAGAATCCGTAATGCCTTCTTTAGCCAATACAATAGGCCTCAAATGAAGCAATACGAGCTTCTGAACATATTTCATTTTCTCATTGAGCGGTAGTTTCAGTTCTCCGAAGATCTTAGGAACCATCCTTGAGCCTTTATCTTCATGTCCGTGAAAGGTCCACCCATGCCCGACTTCAAAGCGCTTGGTTTGGGGTTTGGCAATGTCATGCAGAATAGCCGCCCAGCGAAGCCACAGATCGTTGGTAGTGGAGCAGATGTTATCAAGCACCTGAAGTGTATGGTAGAAATTATCTTTATGTCCTTTCCCTTCCAGCGTTTCCACTCCATGCAGGAGAACCATCTGTGGGAATATCAATTTGAGCAACCCGGTATTGAAGAGAAGTTTAAAACCTACAGAAGGTACCGGTGAGAGAATGATCTTATTAAGTTCATCAGAAATCCTTTCTTTTGAAATGATTCTGATCCGGTCTTTGTTTCGGGTGATAGCATCGAGTGATTCCTTTTCGATCTCAAATCCAAGCTGGGTGGAAAACCGGATGGCTCTCATCATCCGGAGCGGATCATCGGAATAGGTAATATCAGGGTTAAGCGGTGTGCGAATGATTTTTGCCTTCAGATCATCTATGCCATGAAAAGGATCTAGAAAAGAACCATAATTTCCTATGTTCAGAGAGATAGCGAGAGCGTTGATTGTGAAATCACGCCTGTTCTGATCATCCTCCAGGGTGCCGCTTTCCACTTCAGGCTTGCGAGAATCACTGCGATAGGATTCTTTCCGGGCACCGACAAATTCGATGTCGTAATCATCCAGCTTGATCTGGGCGGTACCGAAGTTGCGAAATACGTTGACCTGTATACCCCCCATCTTATGGGCCACGGCTTCGGCCAGTGCAATCCCATTACCAGTACATACAATATCGATATCTTTGCAGGGCCTTTGGAGCAATAGGTCTCTTACCCAGCCTCCGATTACAAAAGCTTCGGTATGGAGTTCTTCCGCACATGTGGAAACTATGTTGAATACTGGATGGGTCAGATGAGCTTTCAAAAATCAATTCTTTGAACAAAAATACAGGTTTCTGTGAATCTATTTCCGAATAATGGTGACCTCTCCGTTGTTCTTCAGGCGAATAATAGTTGATGGTTCAGAAGGCTCCATATCATCCATTCTCCAGCCGACGATATAATCGACCGCATTGCGGATCTCTGAACTTATTTCTCTGAAATTCCGGGGGGCAGGCAAACCGCTGATATTTGCAGAGGTTGAAACCAAAGGCCTACCGAACTTATGGAGGAGGCGGTTGCAAAAAGGATCTTTGCAGATCCGGATTCCGCAGCTTCCATCAGGCGCAGTAACATTCTGAGCAAGGCCTCCAACCTTATCATAAATAATGGTTATTGGTCTTTCACTGAACTCAATAAGATCCCAGGCTACCGAAGGGACTTCATTCACATGTTTGTTCAGGAGACCTTCGTCATGCAGCAGGATGATGAGGCTTTTGGCTTCAGACCGTTGTTTGATCCGGTATATTTTTTCCACGGCTTCTTCATTCCGGGCATCGCATCCCAGCCCCCAGATGGTATCTGTAGGGTATAAAATGACGCCACCGGCACGGAGTACTTCAATGGTTTTTCTGAATTCTTCTTCAGAAGGAAGCGGATGGTTTTGTTCTGGTCGTCTCATCGGGAGACGAAGATATGCAAAGAGTGGCTATGGCAGGCAGCCAGGCAAGAACTTAGTGTGCCACACGTCCGGAATGCGAAGCATGTGCGGAGCTCTGCTTCTGATTCCTTGAGCTCTTGGTGTTTTTGAGCTCTTTATCGCAAGCCCAGGAACGAACAGGCATAGCAGTCATTAAAATGGCAAACAAAACAGAGGGGAGGATGAATTTTTTCATTGTTTGTTTTTTGTTCGAAAGCAAAGAAAGCTCAATTTTGTGAATATTCAGGTGATTCCTGTTAGATTTATCAACAATTTTAAAGGCATTAAGCTCTTTTTTTTGGTAAAATCAGATGGAAATCCTGAATCGCCAGGGCAACAGGGCGTCTTTCCCGGCATAGTCCACTCCAACTCGAGGGCCAGTCTTAATCATTGAATGGGTTATTTTGATCCCCCGATCTTCGATCCAAATCATTTTTCCGGTCAGTTTTGTTCCGGTATGTGCAGTTAGGATGCCCAAAGAGGCCGAAACCGTTCCAGGCCCTGCACAGAGTGTTTTATCGACCTTTAGTTTGTTTCTCCGTATTAGCATATGATCAAGCCCATGCTCCGGTTTAATGGCTCGGATCAATACGGCATGAGGGATGCCTTCCACATTCGTAATAACATTAAAAAGGTGATGGATTCCATAGCAGAGGTACACATAAGCGGCTCCGCCTTCAGCATACATTGGTTCTGTGCGGTTGGTTCTTCTTCCTCCATAGGCATGGGATGCTTTGTCAGTTTCTCCTGCATAAGCTTCGGTTTCGGTAATTACTCCACTGGTTAGTTTTCCGTCAATCCTTGTACATAAGACCTTTCCCAGCAGATCATTGCTGATCTTTACGACATCATTTCTCAGATAAAAATCTCGGCTAAGCTTCAAAGTCTGTGACTACTTTATGAATTTTAAATTATTTTGTTCATCATAATCAATCTCTTCCTTATCGATGAGCCAGCGAATGACTTTTAAAACTTTTTCCTCTCTGTGATCAGCAATTCCGTCGACCAGTTC
>PLYR01000119.1 GCA_003153435.1 Bacteroidota bacterium | reverse complement strand
GACAATTATCTGCAGTTTGTACCAACGGTAACTGTATTCGGATTAAGCCTGTGCGGAATTAAGGGAAAGCATGGCATTAAAGAGCAGATTATACTTTATGCATGCTCCATGATTCTTTCAGAAGGGATTACTACGGGTTTGAAATATACCACTAAGGTTCTTCGACCNNCAGATGAATCAGGAATATGGAAGCTCTTCAATCTTTTACTCTTTATTTGGCTATGCGGTAGCTTCCGGAACTGGATATATGCGGATGATGAACAATAAGCACTGGCTATCTGATGTGCTGGTTGGTGCGGGTATCGGTATGGTATCCACAAAGCTGGTTTATGCGGTCTACCCTAAAATAAAAAGAAGGTTTTTTCCGGATGAAGTGAAGGAGAATTATTCTATAATGTAGAAGGTGCCTTGCAGGCGCGGTGCATCTTCCATTCACGATAGTCATCACTGATGCGGTCGAGAAACAGCGCTCCGCTGATCGACCAGAATGCCCCATCATAATCCGTTTTAAAAACACTCTGTAACGGACAGTATCTATATCCGGCCAGGAAGTTAATACCAATCCAGCTGGTCGGTTTAAAGCGCCCAATAGCCGGGGGTTTAAGAGAGAAAGATAATCCCGCCCCGGTAGGCACAAAATTCCGTGTACTCGCCCTGATAAAAACATCTCCGGTCTCTGCATATACTTTGGAAGAAGCCTTTCCATAACCCGCTTCCACAGGAACACTCAATTCCCAGTATTTTTTACGAAGGAGGAATGGTTCTATGTATGCGGTTCCGAAAATCAGGCTGGTTTTAGAGTAATGCTGAGACTGAGTATTAACACTTGAAATCCGGGAATTCAACCGGGTATCATCCATGTAATAGCCCCCGACACCCACTTTAAGCCAGTCGTTTATCAAAATTCCTCCACGCTGACCCCATATATTCACCGACTGACTCCTTATAAAAGAAAAGCGTTGATCGAAGTCTGTGGTTGGTTTCAGCCTTGTATGATGTGCTGCTCTCGCAGAATCGAGGCAGGCTCTGACGGTATCGCCTCCATTCTCCTTAACCACCATGGACCAGGCAGAAGATGCCATGGTTAGGAAGAGAAGAAAACAGAAAGAAGCATATTTAGGCTTCATCATTCAGCAATATCTGATTTAATAGTGTAAAGATCGACCTGAAAACATTCCCTTTGCAATCTAATATACTCCAGAAGCCCTTTCTGCGACAAGAAGGACAATTGTAGGGATTAGAACAATCTAACGGTAAAAGGTTTAATGAGAGGGTAGCTTGGATTTGAAATTTAGCTATAATATGTTAATTAAAATAAATTCTTGAGAATTAATTTGCTTTTTGCCTGATTATTATATCTTTGAATGATATAAATCCACAAAATTCTATGAGCGAAATCGAACTAAAAAGCAAATACGAATTTAATATGGGCGGAGGGATAATCACCCTCGGCTTCACAAACGATGATCAGATCTACTCAAAGATGATGATGGTCAAAAAAACGGCCCCCATCTCCAGCATTTCTGGAGTGATTGTTAAAAAAGGAATGATGACTTCCAAACTGCAGTATGATATAAGAGTGTTGAAGAAGGAAAAAGACTCCCTTTTTCAAATTATCCAGGTAGATGCAGCTGATGAGCAGGGGCAGCGCTTTGCTGCCGAACTGAAATCTCTTCTTCCTAAAACTGCTTTTTGGACAGACAAACTGGAAGAAAAAGCAGTCGACACGAAGGACGCATCCGCCGACCGCACTTACAATCTGCAGGTGATGTGGTTCATCAAGGGTAAGACCATGGCCGGACAGGGTTGGGTACTTCAGATGATCATGAGTTATGGAATGCTTACACTCTGCACGATCGGACTGGCTCTGCCTCTTACCCTCTATGCTTTTATAGCAGGATGCCATCGGGTGAAGACCAATGCTGGGGGGATAAGCATCAAAAAACTTACCGGGTCCTTTTTCCAATGGGAAGAGGTTGATAATATCGAGGTGAGTAAATACCACATCACCATTACCAATTACGGAGCCCAGGTAGACAGCGTGTTCCTCCTTAATTTCCGCCTGAATGCCAAAAACGGAAAAAAGAAAGAGTTCATCATCCGTTCTCTGGAAGGAAAAAACTTTATAAAGGAAATGATTGAAAGGGGGAAGATGAAATCAGAGGCTCTTGAAATATTCGGGGCGCAAAAAGCTTAAAAAAAACAGCTTCTTACTTAAACATTTTTCCTGGATTCATGATCCCATTGGGATCGAAGACATCCCTGATTTGTTTCTGAAGTTCCAGTGCTTTGGAAGTAAAGGCAATGTCCATATAATCCTTTTGCACCCAACCTATTCCATGCTCCCCTGAAATGGTTCCTCCCAGTTTTACACAAAGGGTAAAGATTTCCCTTATACCAAGAGGCAGCTTGTTGTTCCAATCGTCATCACTCATTTCTCCTTTAATAATATTCACATGCAAATTTCCGTCCCCTGCATGACCGTAGCATACTGATTTGAAACCGTATTTAGACCCTATCTCCTTTACTCCCGCAAGTAAGCGGGGAAGTTCCGCGCGCATCACTACCGTATCTTCTTCTTTGTAAACAGAGTGCGATTTCACAGCTTCCCCAATACATCTCCTCATCCTCCAGAGGTTTTGCTTTTGTTCCTCCGTATCCGCAAAAAGAATCTCACCACAATCAAAGCGGGTCATGATTTCACCAATGGCCTCCGCATCTTTCATCATCCCTTCCATATCGTTACCATCCAGTTCAATGAGAAGATGAGCTTGAACCTTTTCATCAATCTGAATACTGATTCCGCTTACAAAACGGAGAGCCCAGTCTATTGCATCTCTCTCCATAAACTCCATCGCACTGGGAATGATTCCTGCTTTAAATACAGATGCCACCGATTCACAGGCTTTTCCGGCTGAATAAAACGGAACCAACATAACAATCGTTTTCTGAGGCAATGGCAGAAGACGGAAGACAATTTTAGTAACGATTCCAAGCATCCCTTCGCTTCCTACCATAAGCTGGGTGAGGTTAAAACCTGTTGAATTCTTCAGGACATTGGCTCCGGTCCATATTATTTCTCCTGTAGGAAGCACGACTTCAAGATTCAGGACATATTCTTTTGTAGTTCCATATTTTACAGCTTTAGGTCCGCCTGATGAAAGGGCAATATTCCCACCTAGAAAACAAGAACCCTTACTTGCCGGATCCGGGGGATAAAACAAACCTTTTTCCCTGACGGCCAGTTGAAACACTTCATTAATCACTCCAGGTTCGACAGTGGCCTGGAGATTACGTTCATCAATTTCCAGGATTTTATTAAACCTCTCGAGGGAAAGAATTACACCACCATAGACGGGAAGCGCAGCGCCGCTCAGGCCTGTACCTGCCCCACGAGGAGTTACGGGGATTTGCTCCCTGTTGCAGATAAGCATGATCTGAGAGATTTCCTCTGGAGTGCGGGGTTTAAGAATTACCTCCGGAGGAAAATGCAGATCTTCTGTCTCATCATGGCTGTAATTCAGAACACTCTCGGCATCGCTCAGTACATACTCATTGCCCAGTATTTTTGAGAAGGACTCTAAGACGGATGGAGTGATCTTGTTAAAAGTGGTCATCGGGTGTTGAATGAGGTTCAAATTTATGGAAAAGCCTGGCTATTTCACCGAGAAGCGATAATACACCTCGATTTTTCCGCTCTTATATCCAACCTATTTACCGCTCATCCCTATCCCAAAGGTTCAACACCTTCTTTTACTATATTCACAGTCTAAAACCCGGAATCAATGAATAAAACACTGTTCTTCTTCTGTTTATCCATCCTTACTTTATTCCTCATTCCGGAAGTCTCCCTGGCTCAAACCCCAAAGCGAGACATCACCCTGGAAGACATTTGGGCCAAACCCACTTTCCGAGGTAAGGGTATCAGCGGACTGACCTCCATGAAAGACGGTATGACCTACACGGCTTTCGATTATACCAAACACAAAGAATGTCTGGTGAAATATGAATATTCGAGTGCTAAAGCCCTTGATACTATTTTCAGATTTTCCTCCCTCCTGGTCAAAGGATCAGACAAAGCTATCTGGCCTGATTCCTATTCCTTCAGCAAGGATGAAACCAAGATGCTCATTGCTACAGAAACAGAATATATCTACCGGCACTCCACGATGGAACAGTATTATGTACTCGACCTGAAAACCCATTCGCTTACTCCCCTCTCCAAAGGAGGAAAACAGCGATATGCAACCTTCTCACCTGACGGATCGAAAGTGGCTTTTATGCGGGATAATAATATATTTATTACGGAACTAAAAGACGGAAAAGAAAGCAGGATCACGTTGGATGGAAAGCAGAACAATATCATAAACGGTGGAACAGACTGGGTTTACGAAGAAGAATTTGCTTTTGACGTGGCCTTCTTCTGGTCGCCTGACGGAAAAAAAATAGCCTTTTACCGTTTTGATGAGAGTCAGGTAAAAGAGTTTAGCATGAACGAATATCATGACTCCCTCTACCCTACCGAATATCGTTTTAAATATCCGAAAGCCGGAGAGAAAAATTCTGTTGTGCAGATTAAAGTGTATGACTTGGCTTCCTACTCTACCCGTACGTTCGATATCGGAAAAGAGCAGGACCAATATATCCCTCGTATCTGTTGGACAGCTGATCCCCGGCAACTCTGCATCGTCCGAATGAACCGGCTTCAGAACAAAATGGAAATGCTTCTTGGAGATCCGGCTACCGGCAAAACCAGAACCCTCCTTACGAAAACCAGCAACACCTATGTGAATATCTTTGAAAATGAAGGCAATTTCTTCTCCTTCCTGAACGACAATAAACGCTTCCTGCTTTGGAACGATGATGACGGATACAGCCATGTTTACCTCTATGATATGGATGGCAAACTCATCAGTCAGGTTACAAAAGGCCCATGGGATGTAATGAAGATAGAGGGGGTAGATGAGAAAACGAATACCCTCTTCTATACCTCTACGGAATCCTCCGCCACTGAAAGAGACCTTTTCAGCATTAAACTGGACGGAACCGATAAAAAGAAGCTCAGCTCACGTAAAGGAACGAACACTGCTCACTTCAGCGAAGGCATGAGGTATTACATCAATATTCAATCCGATGCCAACACTCCTGCATATATCACCCTGAATTCCGCAGACGGCAATGAAATCAGAGTGCTGGAAGACAACCATCTCCTACGCACCAAACTCGACAGCTTTAACCTGAGCAAGAAGGAATTCTTTACGTTCACTACCTCCGAAGGGATTTCTTTAAACGGCTGGATGATTAAACCTGTAAACTTCGACCCCAATAAAAAGTACCCGGTATTCATGACTGTTTACGGAGGACCTGGAGCAAACACTGTAAATAACGCCTGGAGCGCTAACCCGGATTTCTTCTGGCATGAGATGCTGGCGGAGAAAGGGTATTTGATCGTCTCCGTAGATAACCGGGGAACCATGGGACGGGGAAGGGATTTTTATAAATGTACGTATGGTCAGCTTGGCAATCTGGAAACGAAGGACCAGATTGAAACGGCCAAATACCTGGGAGCTTTACCCTATGTTGATAAAAGCCGGATCGGTATTCAGGGATGGAGTTACGGAGGCTATATGTCTTCCCTTTGTATCACCCGTGGGGCCGATTACTTCAAAGCAGCGATTGCGGTGGCTCCGGTTACCAACTGGAGGTTTTATGATTCGATTTATACTGAACGCTATATGGGTCTTCCACAGACGAATGCCAGCGGTTATGATGACAACTCTCCTATCAACCACACCAAAGAGTTAAGAGGCAAATACCTGCTTGTACATGGCACTGCGGATGATAATGTACATTTTCAGAACACCATCGAAATGATTACTGCCTTGGTGAAGGTGAACAAACCCTTTGATATGGCTATTTATCCCGATAAAAATCATGGGATCTCCGGAGGCTATACACGTCTACACTTATTCACCAAAATGACCAATTTCTTACTTGAGAATCTTTAAGCTGTATTTTACTATCTTCGCCCTCAACTAACTAAATAAATTGCCATGGCCATAGAAGCTACTAATGATTCTTTAAAACCTAAAGATAAAAAGGGGCATCCAAAGGGACTGTACGTCCTGTTTGCTACAGAGATGTGGGAGAGGTTTAACTTTTATGGGATGCGGGCCTTGCTTCCACTGTTCATCATCTGCTCTTTGAAAATAAGCCAGGAGCAATCTTCTATCATTTATGGAGGATTCCTTGGTCTATGTTATTTAACACCGATGCTTGGTGGCTTTATTTCTGACCGATTTCTCGGTAATCGTTATTGCATTATGATGGGTGGAACCTTGATGGCAATAGGTCAGTTTTTATTGTTTACAAGTGCTAGTATTTTCAGTAGTAACCTGGAACTTGCCCGTACCGTTTTGTATGTGGCTCTTGGCATCATCATATTTGGAAACGGTTTTTTTAAACCCAATATTTCTAGCATGGTGGGTAGCCTTTATCCTAAGGCTGAAAAAAGTAAGCTGGATACTGCGTTTACAATCTTTTACATGGGAATAAACGTTGGAGCATTGCTTGGGCAGTGGATTTGTCCGATACTTGGCGATCATAAGCCTGGCGGGATACAAGATCCATTTGTCTTCAAATGGGGTTTTCTGGCAGCAGGTATAGCCATGTTGTTAGGTACCATCACCTTTATCATCCTTAAGAACAAATATGTAGTTACTCCTGACGGAAGAGCAATTGGTGATTTGCCTTCCAAAAACGTTCATACTGATTTTGCAGAAGGAGAATCGCAAAAAGCTAAATTTTCTAATATGGCACTTGCAATGGCAGTTCTTGCATTCATTTGCCTGGGTAATGTCTTTTATTTTGTTGTTGGGCAGAATATTATTTACTCCATTATCTATTCCAGCGGACTTTCTTTAGCGGGACTGATTCTTTCAGATAGTTCCCTCACAAAAGTGGAAAAGCAGCAAATCTGGGTTATATATATCGTGTCATTTTTTATTATTTTCTTCTGGGCTGCATTTGAGCAGGCAGGGACCTCGCTCACTTTTATTGCGTCTCAGCAAACCGACCGTCACATGTTCGGTTGGGAAATTCCTTCCTCTATGGTTCAAATTTTCAATGGATTATTTGTTGTAATTCTTGCCTTACCTTTTAGCCTGCTTTGGGATAATCTTCGAAAACGCGGGAAAGAGCCAATCTCCCCTATGAAGCAAGCATTTGGCTTAATGCTTATCGCTATCAGCTATTTTATCATCGCGCATAATGTAAAGGACCTTGGTGTACACGAAATGCTGGCTGTTAAATGGCTTGCATTGCTTTATTTCATTATGACACTCGGAGAGTTGAGTCTCTCCCCAATTGGACTTTCTCTTGTAGGCAAGCTTGCTCCAAAGCGTTTCGCTTCCCTGCTTTTCGGCGTATTCTTCCTTTCGAATGCTTCCGGGTATGCTTTGGCTGGTACACTTGGATCTATCCTCCCCCCTACCAGTGAGCAGTATATCAATGCGGAAAAACAAAATATTGATCTGCCTGGAATTCTGAATGGAAAAGTGGAAGCTTCTGGTAGAGAGCTTGTTCAACTTCTCAGAATCAGTTCAGCAAAAGCTGATGAAGCATTAGGAAAGGCAAATAATATTGATTTTACAAAAATCCTTAAAGATGACAAAAGTGAACTGACTCCTGAACAGTACAACCTAATCAAGGATAAAAAGATCATCAAAACAGGCTACCCGGTATTCCTTGGTTTTACGCTTCATAATTTATATGAGTTTTTTATGGTCTTTGTGGTTATGTGCGGGGTAGCCTCCATCCTTCTCTTTTCCCTGACACCGTTCTTAACCAAAATGATGCATGGAATCCGCTAAGAATACAGAACTTCTTTCTTTTCAGAATTTCAAAATCAACACCCGGATAGATCTTGGGACCACCTCTTTCACCGAGAAGGAGATTATTGATTTCGCGCTGCTGTTCGACCCTCTGGAATTTCACATCAATCAGGAAGCAGCCCGGAAGAGTTATTTCGGAGGCATTATCGCAAGCGGGCCGCATATCTTTAATCATGTGCATCGGATGAAATGGATCCCTTTATTTAAAGACACCGTGATCTGTGGCGTAGAAGTGAAAAGTTGGAAATTCATCAAACCGATTTATCCCAATAAGCCTATCCATTCCTTCGTCACTATGACGGAGATAAAACCCAATCCTGAAAAAAGAATGCTTGCTATTACCTGGTTTTATGAATTTCTGGATGAGACGAACGAGCCTGTTCAGACCTTAGAGATGATTATTCTCCATAAAATGCCTAAGTAGTTGTAGCAAAACATTTCCGATTAAAGCCCAAAGTGTAGCTCAAGGGTAAGTCAAGTTTAACGATCAACGTCTGACAAAATAGCGGAGTCTGAGTTTCTTTAGGCATTTTCACAGTCAATTTTTCCGATAATTAGGCATATTTCCTCTATGCAGGTCTAAATATGCTCTTGTACTATCGAACAAGAGTGTTGTTCTAGAGTAAAAGAGTGTTGTTCTTAAGAACAAGGATGTTGTTGTAGAGAACAAGAGTGTTGTTCTAGAGAACAAGAGTGATGTTCTAAAGAACAAGAGTGTTGTTCTAGAGAACAAAAGTTATGTTCTAAAGAACAAGGGTGTTGTTGTAGAGTACAAGAGTGTTGTTTTAAAGAACAAGGATGTTGTTGTAGAGTACAAGAGTGTTGTTTTAAAGAACAAGGGTGTTGTTGTAGAGTACAAGAGTGTTGTTCTAAAGAATAAGGGTGTTGTTCTAGAGTACAAGAATGTGGTTCTAAAGAACAAGGGTGTTGTTCGAGCGTACAAGGGTGTATTTATGGCGTAGCAGTGTGTGTATCGTTCCTAGCCTTGTTATTTTCTATTTCAGCAGAACCTTTTGACAAACTAATCGTTAAAAGAACAGAGAATCGGGGATTTTAGTCCTTAGTTTTTAACCTTTAAGGAATTTCCTTAACTTTACGTTTTCCAATCTGCTACGGAATGAAATCAGCGATCGTCACCCATATGGACCTGAAAGCAAAGATCATAGCCATTCTGGAATCTAGAAAGCTAACCTATGAAACCCTGGTTAATTACCTTGGATTGACCACTGCCGAACTTGACCGGGCCTTTTCAGAGAATACCCTCGAGATCAGAACCCTCGAGCTTATTTCAAAAGAGCTGCGTATCCCCCTTTATAGTTTTTTCAGAGATCCTGATTCTACTTACGCCCCTGACTTTGGAAAGGAACAATACTACAACACTCATATTTGGGCTCCAGGCGAAATAAATTACCGTGTTGAGCTCGAAAACTTGAAAAAAGACCTTGAAAAGGTTAAATTTGAACTTGCTAAGAAGGATCTCATCATCCAAACCCTGGAAGATGAGCTGAAACATAAAATGAAATAATTCCATGAAAAAAGCTCTTGCATCCATTGGTGCCCTTCTTATCCTCTCTCTCATCTGCCTAAATTCCTGCAATAACCCTTCTTCGACTAAAGAAGCAACAAAAGAAGCCAACAGTCCGGCTCCTGCTAAGACGGACACGATGAAGAAGGACTCCACCCATGCAGCTCAAGCTTATGTCTGCCCCATGGGGCCTCAATGTGGTCAAGGTGACAAGGCGGGAAAATGCCCAAGTTGTGGAATGGATATGAAGGAAAACCCTGATTTTAAGAAAAAATAAAGGCCTAAAATACTTTATACTAAACGAACCACCCTAGCAGGTGGTTTTTGTTTTGTTACGACTTTTCAATTTGGTCTATTTTCGTGCACCCTTGCTAAAATTGACGACATGAAATTCTATAAATATATGTATATTAACTACTTATATTCAGTTAATTAAACAAACAGATAGTATATAAAGGGGGATAGATTAAACTAAAATACCATTATCTCAGACTGCGTGCACTGGAAATAAGGTTTTCAACTTCTCGACTACAAAGTCAATTTCTTCCTTGGTGTTGTATTTGCTAAAAGAAAAACGGATGGAGGGACGTTCCATATCAGAATTGATGCCGCGGAGCACATGCGACCCCTGATTACTTCCAGAAGAGCATGCACTACCACCGGAAGCGGCTATACCATTGATATCCAGGTTAAAAAGCAGCATTTCAGCGTTTTCAGTAGCTGGGAATTGTACATTCAAAACGGTATAAAGGCAATTTTCATTTCCTGCCCCATTGAAAGTTACACCTGGGATATGAAGTTTAAGCTGACCAATCATATAGTTCTTAATCCCCTGAATATGATCCTGGTGAGCCTTCATATCGCGGTGGGCTATCTCCAGGGCTTTGGCAAGGCCAATGATCCCATAGACATTTTCAGTCCCCCCTCTCATGTTCCGTTCCTGGGCCCCGCCATAAATCATAGGGTTAACCTTTATATCCGAATTGATGTACAGAAACCCTACACCCTTAGGTCCATGAAATTTATGAGCAGCGCAGGTCAGAAAATGCAGTTTAACCTCGCTCAGGTTAATTTCATAGTGCCCCATCGTCTGAACGGTGTCTGAATGGAACACCGCATTATACTTAGCCGCGAGTTCAGAAACTTTCTTTAATGGCAGGAGATTCCCTATTTCATTATTTGCATGCATCAGGGAAATAAAAGAGCGTTCATTCGATTTCAGTAATTCCTCCAGGTGATCCAGATCAATGTGCCCGGAGGGAGTCAGATTTACGAAGCTTAATTTAATGGTGCCAGCTTTCTCAAGGGCTTCCAATGTATGCAACACCGCATGGTGCTCTATGCGGCTGGTGATGGCATGACGGATGCCAAGGTCAAAGATGCTGCAACGGATAGCTTGATTATCGGCTTCTGTTCCACCGCTTGTAAAAAATATCTCTGCGGGTGAACACCCTAGCATCTTAGCAACGGATTTGCGAGCCGTTTCTATTGCTGCTCTGGTCTCACGTCCGAATGAATGGATGGAGGAAGGATTCCCGAAATGCTTCTCCATGAAAGGAATCATGGTTTCCAGAACTTCTTTATCCAGCGGAGTAGTGGCAGCGTTATCGAGGTATACTTTCATTTCCAAATCACATTTTAATGCAATTACAATTATAACTGCAACCTGCGATTATAAAGGTACGAAATAGCTATCAAATCTAAGCTTCAATTTGCTGCATCTTGATCAGCTCGCGGATATCCAGCATGATCTTTTTTGCGAGGTTATCGGCTGTTGTCTTTGATTCGCTTTCCGAATAGATCCGGATGATTGGTTCTGTATTGGATCTGCGCAGATGCACCCATTCCTTGTCGAACTCAATTTTAACCCCATCTACCATATTGATGGGCTGTTTTTTGTATTTTTTCTGAATCCCTTCCAGAATCTTATCTACACTGATATCAGGGGTCAGTTCGATTTTGTTCTTGGAGGTATGATAATCCGGATAGGTGGACCGGAGCATAGAAATCGTATTCTTGAACTTCGCAAGGTGGGTCAGGAATAAAGCAATTCCGACTAATGCATCACGGCCGTAATGAAGCTCCGGATAAATAACCCCACCGTTTCCTTCGCCACCGATGATGGCCTTAGTCTCCTTCATCATATTCACCACATTCACTTCCCCAACTGCAGAGGCGTTGTAAGTCCCCCCTGATTTTTCGGTGATATCCCGGAGTGCCCGGGTCGAAGAAAGATTTGAAACGGTATTTCCTTTTTTTGAATTTTTTAAGATATAATCCGCCACTGCAACCAGGGTATACTCTTCTCCAAACATCTCGCCGTCCTCACAAACCAGAGCAAGTCTGTCAACATCCGGATCTACTGCAATACCCAGATTGGCATTGCTCTTGATCACAGCCTTACTTAGCTCCCTGAGGTTTTCGGGGAGGGGTTCGGGGTTATGCTGAAAATCGCCGGTTGGATCGCAATTTATCTTTGTAATGGTGTCAACCCCAAGAGCCTGGAGCAGCATCGGCACGATAATCCCTCCGGTTGAATTGACAGCATCTACCACAATTTTAAACTTCATGGCTTTGATAGCACTTGCATCTACCATTGGTAGGGCCAAGATCCGGTCAATATGGGTCTGAAAATAGGTGTTATTTTCTGTGATTTTACCCAGTTTGTTTACTTCTGCAAAGGTGTAGCTCTCTTCTTCCGCAAATCGGAGCACATATTCTCCATCCCTTTCGGAGATAAATTCCCCTTTTTCATTCAGCAGTTTTAATGCATTCCACTGTTTGGGGTTATGGCTGGCTGTTATTATGATACCTCCATGGGCCTTTTCGATGGGAACGGCTATTTCTACAGTAGGTGTGGTGGATAGTCCGATCTGGACCACATCGATCCCTAGACCAGTTAAAGTCCCGACAACCAGCTGACTAACCATTTCGCCGGAAATACGTGCGTCCCGTCCAACAACGATTTTTATCCGTTTGGCACTCTTGTTGTTATTCAGGATCCAAGTTCCGTAGGCAGCAGTAAATTTAACGACATCCACAGGGCTCAGTCCTTCGCCGGGTTTTCCGCCGATAGTTCCGCGAATTCCGGAAATTGATTTAATAAGGGTCACAGTCTATATTTAGATTTCAAGTTCGCAAAGATACTTTTTTGAAGATAAAATCGTTCACTTTGGCTTGGCGACTTATTCACAGGAATAAAGTTAATATTTCAAGAAGGGAAGTCTGGTTTTGTCCCATGAGGAGGGGATTAATTTAGTATTTTTGTTAAGGTTTAAGCGAATGTAAATTCTTTCGGAAACCTTTTGAGCCATACCGGGTATAAGTATATAACAGTTTAATAGGGAAGTAATGAGCCAGGACAATCTAGAACAAAACCTGCTGGTTGCACGATTCGAGGAGATGGTCAGGAAAAAGGCTGAGTATTTTTTTGACACGGAAGAATTTGAGACCGTTATCGATTTCTATATAGATAAAAACCAATTGGTTACAGCCAATCAGGTAGGGGATTTTGCAATCCGCCAACACCCTTTTTCAGCCATTTTTCCAATCCGCAAAGCCCAGCTTTTATCAGCACTGAACGAAACCCAGGCCGCCCTTGAGTTATTGCAGGCTGCTGAAAAACTCGAACCTTCCAATGCAGAGCTATTTCTGACAAGAGGTGGAGTTTACAGCCAGATGGGACTCTCTGAAAAAGCGGTTCTTAACTTTAAGATGGCACTTCGTTTCAGTGAGGAGAAGGATCAGGTTTACCTTAATATTGCCTATGAGTATGAAAATATTGGCAAATATTCAGATGCCATTTTTTTCTTAAAAAAGGCATTGGGTGATAATCCTGAAAACGAATCCGCCATTTATGAACTTGCTTTTTGTTATGAACTTAATGGGCAGCATGAAGAGAGCATTACTTTTTTCAACCAGTTTATTGATCATACCCCTTATTCCTATCCTGCCTGGTTTAATCTGGGTGTAGCTTATAATCGTCAAGGCCTTTTTGAAAAAGCTATTGATGCCTATGATTATTGCCTGGCAATACGTGAAGATTTTGCCTCTGCCTATTTCAACAAAGCAAATTCATTTGCAAACCTGGATAAGCTGGATGAAGCCATCAGTACCTACAAGGAAACCTTTAAGTACGAGGAGCCAGATGCAACCACCTATTATTACCTGGGTGAATGTTATGAGAAAAAAGAGGACTATGATACTTCTATGAGCTATTATAACCGGGCCGTTAAGCTGGATCCTCAGCTTGCTGATGCATGGATGGGGCTGGGTGTAGTACTTGAACTTCAGGACAGGCTTCCGGAAGGAATTCATTATGTTAAAAAAGCCTTGGATCTGGAACCTTTGAATCCTGAATACCTTTATATTTTCGGGGATATTCAGCACAAGATGGGATTCTTTGAAGAAGCAGAACAGGCTTATCGAAAAGTAATTGAACTTACCCCTGAAGAAACAGATATCTGGTTGGATTATTCAAGCCTCCTTTTTGAAATGGAGAGAAAGACTGATGCCCTTGAGTTACTGACTGAAGGAATTAAATATCATCCTCAGAATGCAGAACTGAATTACCGCATGTCAGCTTACCTTCTGGAAACAGGAAGTAAACAGGAAGCCCTTAATTTCCTTCAGAATGCATTGCTCCTGGACTATGAAAAACATAATGAACTATTTGAATACCTCCCACAATTAAAAGAAAATACATCGATTGTCGACCTTATTGAATCATACCGTAAATAACCCCAAAAGCCAGTAGAGACCGGATGAAGAAAGACCCTCTCTTCATCCGGTTCGTTTTATAGCTCACTAATTACCAGCATAAATTTTATATCCTTATGAACTTTGAATTACCCTACCTACCTGAAAGACAAATAAAACCTAGAAAGAACGGAGTAACTATGGTCATGGACAAAGGCTTAGGCCTTCGTCAGGCTGAAAATTTCATTGAAACTTCTGCTGAATTTGTAGACCTGGTCAAACTGGGGTTCGGGACCTCTATAATTACAAAAAATCTGGAACAGAAGATAAAGCTTTATAAAGAAGCTGGCTTCCGTGTTTATCTGGGAGGAACGCTCTTTGAGGCATTCATTATCCGGGATATGTTTGATGAGTACAGAAAACTGATTGACCGGCTGAAGCTGGACTGCGCTGAAGTTTCCGATGGCTCAATCGTCATGAATCACGACAAGAAGTGTGAATATATTCAAACCTTATCCAAAACGGTGACCGTGCTTTCTGAAGTAGGATCCAAGGAAGAAGGAATTATCATCCATCCTGCTAAATGGATCTCTATGATGAACAAGGAACTGGAAGCAGGATCCTGGAAAGTAATCGCCGAAGCAAGAGAAAGCGGAACTGTCGGGATTTACCGTTCAAACGGACATGCCCACGTCCTCTTGATCAACAAGATTATCGCAAAAGTTAAAAAAGAGAATATACTCTGGGAATCTCCTCAGAAGCCTCAACAAGTGTGGTTTATTAAACTTCTCGGAGCTGATGCCAATTTGGGAAATATTAGTCCGGACGATGTAATTCCACTCGAAACCCTCCGGCTCGGTTTGAGGGGAGATACTTTTTTTCAGCACCTTCCCCAGACCATGCCAAAATTGGTCTGATGCTTTGTCAGGGACAAAATCTAGTGTCGTCGAAATTCCCGGTTTTTTCGTATTTTTAATGCTTCTAATTTAGCCTTGGCTCTATGAAAGAAATCAATGTGACTGAACTCAAACAAATGTTTGACAACAAAGAAAACTTCCAGCTGATTGACGTCAGAGAAGGATACGAAGTCGAGATCGCCACTCTGGGTGGTGAGCATATTCCTATGGCTGAGGTTATGCAGCATTTAGATCAGATTTCGAAGGATAAAAAAGTGGTTGTTCATTGCCGGAGCGGAAAACGTTCTGCAGCAGTGATTCAAGCACTCGAAACACAGCATGGGTTTTCCAATCTCTACAACCTTAAAGGGGGAATTCTTGCCTACGCAGACGAAATAGACCATTCACTTTCTAAGTACTAAGGTTTTCCTGTTTATGATTGAATTATTCAAACACATTCTCCATTTGGATTTCGAATGGCTCTTCGCCAACTTCGGAACTACGGTCTATTTCATTTTATTCCTTGTCATTTTTATTGAAACCGGACTGGTCATTATGCCATTCTTGCCAGGAGACTCCCTTCTTTTCACCGCAGGACTTTTTGCAAGACTAGGTTATCTGAATATTGCTTTTCTTATTCTCTTGCTCTTTGTGGCAGCTGTTATCGGTGATAATCTGAATTATTTTATTGGCCGAAACATTGGACTCCGAATCCTCCAGACTAAGCTCAGAGGAAAGAATCTTGTGAAACAGGAATACATCGACCGGACCCATGCTTTTTATGAAAAACAAGGAGCAAAGACCATCATCATGGCCCGCTTCGTTCCGATTGTCCGTACCTTTGCCCCTTTCGTGGCAGGAATTGCAGAAATGAAATACAGGACTTTTCTCCTTTTCGATATTGCGGGAGGAGCCATCTGGATTTCCAGCCTTACTCTAGCAGGCTACTTCCTTGGTAATTTCTCCTGGATCAGGACGCATATTGAACTCGTAGCTATTGGCATTATTGTTGTTTCTGTATTACCGATGATCATTGGCTTTCTTACAAAGGATGAGAAAGCAAAAGAAATTTAAAATTTGATGAAGCACATCAGCCATTGTCTCTTTCTGTTTCTTATCTGCTTTACAACTTCTTCTGTTGCCAAAGAACGTGTTCTTACATTACACGTAACTATTACCGGGGAGGACAATACAAGCAACACAGACTTTTCTGATGCCGAGCTTGAAGTTACTAGCAACAATCATAAGTTCAAGAAAATTATCGCTAAAGGAGCTGACGCACAGGTCCTTCACCTGCCGCTGAATAAGTACGATTACACCATCACCATTACCAAGACAGGTTTCATTCGCGTCATCTATAATTTTGAAAGCAGTCAGTTCAATTTTGGAGAGGTCACCAATGAATCTGATTATGATAAAGCCATTCTATTTGTTCGACTTCAGAAAGTACCTGAAGGTAGTTCCACTCAGAAAGAGTCTGCCACTGTTGTAGATATTGAATTTAATCCCAAAACCAAAGGGTTAGTTGATAAAAAGACAAAGAAGAGTGTATCGGTAGATTATATTGCCAGGGTCATGATAACCAAGAAAAACCAGACCCAGCCTACAGGATTAGCGAATGGAAGCGTTTTGTTGAAAGATACCTCCGGAGCAGTGATTCAGAAAACCAGGACGAATACAGATGGTGTTTTTGCCTTTCATAAACTCAATCCGGACAAAAAATATAATGTAGAAGTCGAAAAGACAAAAGACATACCGGAGAATTCTCAATTGTATATGGCTAAGGAGAATGGGACCATCGTACAGAAACTGGATTATTCCAAAAGCGGAAACAGCTTTCAGTATAAGTTGCTTCCAACCGAACTGAGCGTTCTACCTCCAATTATAGAAGAGGATGATGCAGAACTAAGAGTCTCGAACTTTTCTAAGTCGGCCAACAAAGAGATAGATATTGTTCAATACATTTATTATGATGTTGGAAAGTGGGACATCTCTCCTGCTGCAAGCCTGAAATTCGATCAGATTGCGCAGATTATGAAAGACAATCCAAACTTAAAATTAGAAGTAGGTTCTCACACGGATGCGAATGGCGATGATGCCTCCAACATGAAGCTCAGCGAAAAAAGAGCACAGACAGCCGTTACTTATCTTATCGACAAAGGCGTTGCTTCGAGCCGCCTTATTGCAAAAGGATATGGAGAAACCCGAATCCTGAACCGTTGCAAAAATGGAGTGGACTGTTACGAAGAGGAGCATGCACAGAACCGCAGGACTGAGTTTCGCTTCATCAAACCTTGAGCTTTGAGAACTTTCGGCCTCATCGGTCTCTCACTGACCCATTCGTTTTCAAGAGATTATTTCTCCCATAAATTTGAGAAAGAAGGCATCAAGGATGCTGCATACAAACTCTTCCCCCTCGACTCTATTGACCTTTTTCCAAAACTCCTGGAAGACAACCCTGAGCTGATGGGGCTTAATGTGACAATCCCTTATAAGGAAGCCGTGATTCCTTTCTTGGATGAGCTTGATGAACTGGCCCTTGCCGTTGGAGCAGTAAATACGATTCGAATTACATATTCAAAACCCGGTTCCAAACCATTCCTTAAAGGTTTCAATACCGATGTTTTTGGATTTCGACAGAGTATCAAACCTTTTTTGGAATCCCATCATGAACGTGCTCTAATTTTAGGAACCGGCGGAGCTGCAAAAGGAGTGTCGCATGTACTGAAGGAAATTGGGATTGATTGCTATTTTGTTTCAAGAGAAAAAAAAGCGGAGCCCAAACACTTTCTATACAATGAAGTGAATGAATATGTTATTCAACACTTCCCTCTCATTATTAATACAACACCTGTGGGCATGTATCCGAAAATTGATGGCCTTCCAGAGCTCCCTTACTCACTCTTAACGCCCTCGCATTTCCTATATGACCTTGTTTATAACCCGGAAGTAACTCGTTTCCTCGCAGAGGGGAAAAAATATGGAGCCCAGACCTTAAATGGATTAAGCATGTTACATCAGCAAGCAGAAAGGGCTTGGGAGATATGGCAGAAGTAGTGACAGTTAAATTTATCACATGGCTACAGCTGAGACTGCAAATTTTCCTTAGCTTCGTTCAAACATGGAATTTGAAATAACATCCGAATTCAGCCCTACAGGCGATCAACCCGAAGCTATCCGTCAACTGACAGAAGCATTTCATGGAGGTTCTCGTGCTCAAACATTATTAGGGGTTACCGGTTCCGGTAAAACATTCACTATAGCCAACGTTATACAGGAAATTCAAAAACCTACCCTGATCCTAAGTCATAACAAAACACTGGCAGCTCAGCTGTATGGTGAATTTCGACAGTTCTTCCCAAAGAACTCGGTTGAATACTTTGTTTCCTATTATGATTATTACCAGCCTGAAGCCTATATCGTTTCATCAGGAACCTATATTGAGAAAGACCTCAGCATTAATGAAGAAATTGAAAAACTCAGACTCAGCACTACTTCTGCCCTGCTTTCTGGACGAAGAGATGTCATCGTGGTTTCCTCAGTTTCCTGCATCTATGGAATGGGAAATCCAGCTGATTTTGCAAGCAACGTTATTCATATTAAAAAGGGAGATGTAATCAGTCGTAACAAGTTCCTCTTTTCGCTAGTCAGTAGTTTATATTCAAGAACAGAGGGAGATTTTCACCGGGGTAACTTCCGTGTGAAAGGAGATACGGTTGACATTTACCTTGCCTATGCCGATTATGCCGTCCGGGTTTATTTTTGGGGAGATGAAATTGAGAACATAGAGCGGGTGGAAGCGTCTACTGGAAAGAAGATCGAAGTGATGGACAGTGTGAACATCTATCCTGCCAATATCTTCGTGACCTCACCCGACTCCATGAAACAGGCAATCAACCTTATCCAGGATGACATGATGGCCCAGACCGAGTACTTTAAAGAAAGCGGTCGGGCGCTGGAAGCCAAACGGCTGGAAGACCGGGTGACTTATGATATGGAAATGATGCGGGAACTGGGTTATTGTTCCGGAATCGAAAATTATTCGAGATACTTTGACCGAAGAGCTCCAGGAACACGACCTTACTGCTTATTGGATTATTTTCCCGAAGATTACCTGCTCGTCGTGGATGAAAGCCACGTCACGATTCCCCAGGTGCATGCCATGTATGGAGGAGACCGCTCCCGGAAAATTAACCTTGTTGAATATGGATTCCGCCTTCCGGCTGCTCTGGATAACCGCCCTCTTAAGTTTGAGGAATTTCAGAGTATGATCAATCAGGTTATTTATGTGAGTGCAACACCGGCAGATTATGAACTCAAAGAATCAGAAGGTATTGTGGTTGAACAAGTCATCCGTCCTACAGGACTTCTAGACCCACTTATTGAAGTAAGGCCTAGCCTGAACCAAGTAGATGATTTGCTTGATGAAATCCATAAAGTAGTGGAACGGGAAGAGCGGGTGCTGGTTACCACCCTTACAAAACGTATGTCCGAAGAATTACAGAAATATTTCATGAACCTGGGAGTCAGGTGCAGGTATATTCATAGCGATGTGGAAACATTGGAAAGAGTAGAGATTCTGAGAGACCTCCGTCTGGGACTGTTTGATGTGCTGATTGGGATTAACCTGTTAAGAGAAGGGCTCGACCTACCAGAAGTATCTCTAGTTGCTATTTTGGATGCCGATAAAGAAGGATTCCTGAGATCCACAAGGGCCATGGTTCAAACGGTGGGAAGGGCAGCCAGGAATGTAAATGGCAGGGTAATTATGTATGCTGATAAGATGACTGACTCCATGCAGAGGACTATTGATGAAACTTTGAGACGCAGACACAGGCAGATTGAATATAATTTCGAACACAACATCTCTCCAGTGGGTATTTTCAAAAGCAAGGAATCGATTATGCGAAGTTCGGAAGTTAGCCCAGGCAGGGTGCCGCCCAAAGCATATGTGGAGAACACCAATGTATCATTAGCCGCTGACCCAGTCGTACATTACATGAGTAAGGAAGAATTGCAGAAGGCAGTTACCCGTGCAAGAAAAGCCATGGAGTCGGCTGCAAAAGATCTTGATTTTGTAGAAGCTGCAAGGTTGAGGGATGAACTGTTTGCCTTACAGAAATTGTTAGAGAGTAAGTAATCCTTCCTTGTACACTCAGAACAATGGTGTAGGTCATCATTCTGAGTGTAGTTGAAGGGTGATAGGCCTATCCGCCCATAGAATTCGTCATGTGATTACGCTTATTACCGGAACCGTGGTGCGGTGTTGAACAGGCGCCAACCAACGTGATAAGAATTAAGCCCAACGCTACCAAAACAACAACAGGTGAGTTTTTTTTCAAAGGTGCTTTCATTTTTCTAGGTATTAATGGTTTGTGTGACACTATCTCTTATGCAATTATATAAAAATAGAAATGAAAATCACAGCCTTTTCAAGCCTACTTTTTAACATTCATCCTCAATTTCGCCATAAGATAGATTAACTTAACAATAAGGCCTGGCTTTTTCCCACTTTCGAACTCGGGGTTCCTTCTAAGTACTGCTGTTTCTTCACCCGCCTTCTTTCCTTCTTCACTATCAAGAAAAAGATGGGCTTCATACACCTTCACACGAAAATAGGCTCCTAAGCGAATTTGACTGAAAAAAGAAACAGAATGCCTGAATCGTTTAAAAAGGGGGTCATGAAGAAGTTTATAAGCATAGACTGCAGGATCAGAATATAGCGAGGTGAATCTTTTGCCTCCAGTATTCATAGAGGTAGTAGAGGAAGAATGTATTCTGAAAAAGGCTAGGTTTTCATGGACATGTTTAATACCATATAGGCTCCCTATACGTAACCAATATTCCAGGTCACAAATCTGGGAAAGGTCTTTATCAAAAGGCCCTAACCGCTCAACCAGGGCACGTTTAAAAAGAATACTAGTTGGCTCACCTATAAAATTTCTGCAAATGTGTTTCACTGCAAGTTTTGAAACATCGCGGGCTGGTATAAATCCAGGAACATGGTCATCAAATATTTTTTCGAGAGTAAGTACCTCCTGGGTAAAATAATCCTTAAGATATGGGGATGCACTTTCTTCAATAAGGAACTTTCTCTGACAAACTACCAATGCTTGTGTATCAGAGGCAGCTTTCATCATGTGACTCAGGCACTCAGGTGCGATTAGATCATCTTGAAAAACAAATTTAATCCACTCACCCCTGGCTAACTCCAAACATCGATTCCAGTTACCCACCAAGCCAAGATTCTTCGAATTAGTATGTACTTTTAATTTTGGAAATTTTTCCTGACAGCTCTTCAATATATTTAGAGAATCATCGGTTGAGCCGTCATCCACCACTATCACTTCAAAATCCTCAAAGGTCTGGGCCATCACAGAATCAAGACATTCAAGAAGGTATGTGGCTCCGTTATATACCGGAATGCAAATACTGACTAGTAATTTATCCATCCGGTTGATTTAACTATCTGACAAAAATAAATCTGTAAACTTGTTTAACGCCTGGAATTCTGCGCACTGTGCCAATTATAAAGTTATACAAAGTATACCAACCATTTCTGAATTTGTTTGAATGTGCATCGCATTCCTTCCGAAGCAACTCAAAATCAAGGGTAGCTTCCTCTGTTCGAGTATTATTAACGATCAGATCTAAATAATAGTCTGATGACCATTTAAAACCCTTCCGGATAAGTGATCGGATTTCAGGTTTTCGAAACGTACCAAACATGATTTTTTTCTTTATAAGGGGAAATCCTTCTTTGATNNATGATATACAGACCCCAGCTTCATTCCACATTGTCCCATATACACACTCAATCCTACTTCAAAAGTCCGAATGGTCTGATGTATGTTGGATTGACTCTCGTGTTCATCGAAATACTGTTTCAAGATCGGAAATGCCTTTTTCCCAATTACCAAAAAGTAGGAATGCAGATGATACTGGATCTCAACGCTGTCTAAAAGCCCCGAATAATCCCAGTCCGATGCTTCAATCTTCTTAAATACACTATCGAGTTTTTTGAAGAGGATACAGGAATCATTCACCAGAATCAACTTTTCATAAGCGTCAGGAGGATAGATCTTCAGTGCTTTTCTCCACATTCCGAAATCAAACCCATCATTCTCAACTTGAATAAACTCTATTCCAAAGTCATGGCAGAACTGAAGTTCATTTTCCACTATTTTTTTTTCATTCGTAATAAATACTACGGTCTGGCAATGCCTCCTGAGTTCTTTCAGATAACATACAACGTGATAAGGCATCGGGCCTGATTCGTAATAAGAACTGAAGAGACAGAGCGCTTTCATTGGTCAAAGAATTTTTCCAATATTCTGTTCCAGGACGGTGCTGTGTTTTTAATATCAAAGGTTTCAGCCCGTTGCCTCTGCTTTAAAGGGTCATTCAGCAGCGTTTTATCCATATACTTCTCCATTTCTGAAGTCAGGTCCATTGCCCTGTTATCCCCTCCTACTAAACTTCCATACGTACCCTGGAGTATTTCGGCTACTCCCCCACAATCATTGGCTACAACCGGCACCCCAAGAAGAAGGGCTTCCAGAGTTACCAATGAGAACGATTCTATTTTTGAAGTCAGAACAAATCCATCAGCACAGTTGAAATAAGCTTTATACTCCTTTGCCACATGACCGGTCCAGATAATCGACTTCTCCAGTCCAGCCTCCGCTACCTTGCGCATGCATAGTTCCTTTAATTTTTCATCTTTCCCTCCCCCTATCCACATAAATCTGGCTTGCTTGCATTTGCCTTTGAGTATTGAAGCAATTTCGATAAATAATAAAGGATCTTTATTCGAATCTATCGTGCCACTCATAACCCATAGAAATTCTTCTTTTTCTATCCCTAGCTCAGTTCTTTTTTGTTGATAAGCAGTGACATCCCGCTTTATTAAACTGGTATCCAACGTGGGGTAAAAGTTTACAATATCCTTCTTCCTTCCATAGCTCTTCAACAGTGCGGTAGTGATCTCTGCATTGGATATAATGAGTTCCGGATACTCGATGATCCTCTTGATCTTTTCCGGGCTGAGATGAGCGTACATTTGTTCCAACTCATAGGTATGCAAAATACAGGTTACGTGCAATTGCTCTGCCGCCAAAAGAATAGAATCGAGGGCGATGGTATTGATATACCAGACAGAAGAAGAAAGTTTTCTGAGTAATGACGGGATGAGATATTTTCTTCGGATAAAATGTTCAATCCTGCTGAAAAAATTACGGGTAGGCTTGCTGCGGAACAAAAATATCTGCTTAACGGATTTTGGGAGCAATTCATCCAATTCTCCCGGAAACATGCAGACTAATGTTACATCCCAGCGAGGGCTTATATGACAGAGGAGATTAAACAAAACGACCTCCGACCCGGTGCGCTGCATGGATTGGCTGAAGAATATGATCTTATTATTTTTCAGGGCATTTGACACAAGCAAAGATAAAAATAATGCAACAGGATTCGTATTTTGTCGCTCTGGGTATCTCCCATAAAATGCGTAAGTTTACACACTACTTTCCTGAAGGAAGCATTTGAGGATTCATCATTAAAATATAGGGATAAGCATGCCAAGCCGGATTATTATCGAACATGGCTCGAAAAGCAAATCGTACTGGAAAGACATTTGGAATTACAGGGGATTACTTTACTTCCTGGCTTGGAGAGATGTGTTGGTCAGATACAAGCAAACCAGCATTGGGATTATCTGGAGTCTCCTCAGGCCTCTGATGACAATAGCCGTTATGTGGTTTATTGGTTGGTTATTCGGTTCCCACGTACCTGAAGGAGTACCCCGAATCCTCGTGGTCTGTGCAGCTACCCTACCTTGGAGTTTTTTTTCAAGCGCTTTCAGTGATGCCAGTAATTCCCTCCTGGTGAATTCAAATCTTTTATCAAAGGTCTATTTTCCCCGTCTGCTCATCCCAATAAGCAGTGTATTGGTCTGCCTGATCGATTTCCTTATTTCATTTGCAATCCTGCTCTTCTTATTGGTAGTCTTTAGGTTTAACCCCGGATGGAAAATTTGTTTTCTGCCTTTGTTTCTGGGACTCGCATTTATGATAGCTATGGGTACAGGTTTATTCATCGCTGCACTAAATGTAAAATTCAGAGATTTCAGATACATCGTTCCCTTTATCGTTCAGTTTGGATTGTATGTTTCCCCTGTTGCGTTCAGCAGTGATTATATATTCAAACACAAATCAATTCCAGAGGCTGTCAAGTTCATTTATGCTATGAATCCAATGGTTGGCGTGATCGATGGGTTCCGTTGGTGTATCCTTGGTAATAGCATGAGTATTTATATACCCGGATTTATCACTTCCATTGTAATCAGTGTTTTATCTCTGATTCTCGGTGTTTGGTATTTCCGGAAAACAGAAAAATCTTTTGCAGACGTAATATGAGTGTACCTGCGATAAAAGTCGAAAATTTAGGGAAGCAGTATATCCTGAACCATCTTTCCAAAGAGCGTTATACGAATCTCCGGGATGTAATAGCAAGGCGCGCCAAGTCTATTTTCTCCTCCGATCCTAAAGCATCATCCTCTAAAGAAGAATTCTGGGCACTTCAGGATATTTCATTTGAGCTTGAACCCGGAGCCAGGCTTGGGATTATCGGTCGCAATGGGGCGGGAAAGTCAACACTTCTTAAAATTTTAAGCCGTATTACAGAACCGACTAACGGCCGGGTGACTATTGAAGGTCGTGTGGCAAGTCTGCTGGAAGTAGGAACAGGGTTCCATCCGGAACTTAGTGGAAGGGAAAATATATATCTGAATGGTTCTATCCTTGGAATGGACAAGGCGGAGATCCGTAAAAAGTTTGACGAAATTGTTGCATTTGCGGAAGTGGAACGTTTTCTGGATACTCCTGTAAAAAGATATTCTTCAGGCATGTATGTGCGCCTGGCTTTCGCTGTCGCAGCCCATCTTGAACCAGAAATTTTGATTGTAGATGAAGTATTGGCCGTTGGTGATGCTGCTTTTCAAAAGAAATGCCTTGGTAAGATGCGGGACGTTTCAGGGCAGGGTCGAACAGTTATTTTTGTAAGCCATAATATGGAGGCCGTGCAAAAATTATGCACCACAGGTCTATTGCTACATAAGGGAAAACTGGTTACCCTGGGCCCCATCGAACAGGTTACACGAAAGTATATGGAAGGAAGTGATACAGGTACTGCCCTTTATGATATTCCCGTTCCAGAAAACAAAGAAAAAGAATATGGTTTCGTACACAGGATTCAAGTAGAAGATGAAAAGGGCAATCCAGTCCCTGAGATCCCTGTGGGTGCCAACTGGCAGATACGTGTTCTTTTCAGGCTTAATCGCGTTACACCTTCATTCGTTGCAGGATTAGGTCTTGTTTCTTATCTCGATTTTCCGATCAGAACTTCGTGGAGCCAGCCTGCTGATACGAATGCGGGAGAGTACGAGGTTCTTTTTAAGAATGATGACCTTATGCTCGTAAGCGGGCAGTATAAACTGGTCATCGGCCTTTCAGCAGAAGGAAAAACATTCCAGTATATCAATGAGCTGGTTACTCTTTCTATTTCTGAAATAAGTACCCTAACCCACAATGAAAGGATCGTGAACCAGGAAAGTGGGCTGATCCTTAATCCAATGAATATCACCATCACTCCTCTGAAATAACCCAAACCATGATAGTGACCAGGCTCTCAGGCGGACTGGGAAATCAGATGTTTCAATATGCGTTAGCCCTTCGTATGGCTGACAGACTTCAGACAGATTTGAAGCTGGATCTTTCTTTCTTCCACACCCCTCCTCCCCAGGATGTCACGCCTAGAGAATATGAATTAAAGGTCTGGGGAATTGATGTTGCGAGTGCATCCACAGAAGAGATAAATTCTTTTATAAATCGGCCCCGAAGGAGCTTTTGGAATAAGATCACCGGAAACCAAGGAGACAAAACCTGGTATAAAGAAAAACGATTCAGCTTCGATGCGGAGGTGCTAAAGCTAAGTGGAGATCTTTATCTCGATGGATACTGGCAGAGTGAAAAATACTTCAAAGATGTAGAGCCTGCTATCCGGGAAGCTTACCGCCTGAAAAGTAATCCCGATGAGGTAAATATCCAATTGGGAAAGGCGATGCAAGACTGTGAATCGGTTGCTGTTCACATTAGAAGAGTTGACTATCTGAAGACACCTGAAATCCTTGCTTTCCATGGGGTGCTTGAAGCCGCTTACTATCAGGAGGCACTCCGAAGGTTACAGGAAAAATACAAGGACCTTCACCTTTTTGTCTTTTCAGATGAACCCAACTGGGTAAAAGATCATCTGAAATTTGATCTTCCGACCACGATGGTGGACCATAACCGGGGCAAGAATAGTTATCTGGACCTGTGGCTCATGAGTCGGTGCAAACACCAGGTTATGGCAAACAGTAGCTTCAGTTGGTGGGGAGCCTGGCTAAACACGAATCCTTCAAAGATCGTAATCGGTCCCGCACAATGGTTTTCAGACAAAGGATTAGACACAACAGACTTAACCCCTCCCGAATGGATACGCCTTTGAAAAGCCCCAGGGTTACTGTCTTTATGCCTGTGTATAACGCAGAAAAATACCTTGCGAAAGCTATTGAAAGTATATTAAACCAGACTTTTCGTGACTTTGAATTCCTGATCATTAACGATGGAAGTACTGATGGGAGCGATGCCATCATTCGTTCATTCAATGATGACCGGATCCGATTATATACTCATGATAAGAACGCGGGACTTGCTGTAACAGTAAACGAAGGCCTTGATCTGACCCGCGGAGCATACATGGCAAGGATGGATGCGGACGACATCAGCCTTCCGTCCCGTCTTGAAAAAGAGGTAAATTTTCTAGACACACATCCAGATGTTGCTGTGGTTGCGGCCCATGTCTTGATGATTAATCCTCAAGGGAGGGCCGCAGGCATAATGGCTGAAGATCTTTCGACAAACTCCTATGAGCAGATTATAGCAGTACTCCCTAATGAGAACTGTATTCCGAACCCTACTATCATGGGCCGTATTGAAATTCTGAGAAACTATAAGGCCAGGCAGAGTCAAATCCGGGCTGAAGACTGGGATATTTGGTGGAGAATGGTTTCAGCAAAAGTGCAGATTGCCAAGCTGGATGAAACTCTCGTACATTATCGGATCCACCCAGAATCAGAAACATTTAAACTGAACAGGGAAAATATATATCTCAAAAAATTCAGGTTACAAAGCGGGTTCTTCTGGGGCAAGCTAAAGACGTTTAGCATAAATGCTTTTGATTTCAGGATCCTTTGTCATGCATTCCTCAATTTTTTGAAGTACATCTTCAGTTCCATTCACCCCGATGCTATAGGTCGGTTGAAAAAAATAAGGAGCATCAATATTTTTCGGGCCTGGAAGCAGTACAGGACGATGATTCGAGAAACAAAAGAGGCAATCAAAAAAGGGACCCGGCTCTTTTTCTTCTTTCCGTATTATCAGATAGGTGGAGCTGAAAAAGTACACACACAGATTGTTCAGGCTTGCGCAGCTCAGAAACCAATGGTATTTATTACCGAGCAATCGAAAGATGCGGGTTATCTTGAAACATTCTGTCGATCTTCAATAGTAATTGACATTTCTCTGATTGCGGCATATCCAATCTTCCATTCTCGTGTAAAATCAAGGCTAGCCAAGATTTTGACCAGAAGTAAAAATCCCGTGCTTTTCGGTTGTAATTCCTATTTTTATTACGAACTCCTTCCTTATTTTCCGGCTGAGACCTCTTGCTCTGACCTTATGCATGGCTTTTCTCATCCAGGTGAGCCGGGTCCTGAGTTAGCTAGCCTTTCTGTTGCCAAGTTACTTAAGAAAAGAGTGGTCATTACTCAGCATGGTAAAGAAGAATTCCGTAGAATATATGCGCAACATGGCCTACCTGAGGCCTTACTTGAACGAGTAACCTGTATTCCGAACTATACCTGGTTACCTGAAAAAAACATTGAGAAGGGGCCTCATTCAAAACTTAAAATCATTTATGTAGGAAGAGATACTCTCGAGAAGAGAGTCTATCTCATCGGAGCGATAGCCAGCAGGGTCCATCAACGAGGAATTCAAGCTGAATTCATTCTTGCAGGCCCGGATGCGGACTCACTCAGAAAGGAAGATGTATCGGGTTGCACAATGTTAGGAATGTTAAAGGAAGAAGGGCCATTGAAGGAATTGTACCGCTCAGCAGATATACTCCTCCTTACTTCTTCCCGGGAAGGTTTTCCCTTAGTCATCATGGAAGCTATGGCACTTGGAGTTGTTTGTATAAGTACGAACGTCGGAGGGATTTCAGAGCATATTCAACAAGGAAATACCGGATTCCTCGTTTCGGAAACAGAGGAGGAAGCAATCGTTGAGAGGTTCACTTCTTTGATTTCAGATCTGAATAAGAATAGAAAACTATTGGAAGAACTTTCGGCAAATAGCTCAGCCTATGCAAGAAGTCATTTCAGTAAGGAGCAGTTCGATTTAGGGTATAGAAGGTTATTTGGTTTTTATTCCTGATCCGGAATCTATCAGGTATTCTGCTTTGTAAACCAAAAGCAGCCACAACCATAATCTTGCACATCTATAAATTCTTTGGAAGGATTTTCCATCAATCCTCCGTCAGAATAGTTTTCAGTAATCAGTGAGAATTTATGAAGACTAAGACCTGAAAAAGCTTTAAGTATCTGATCATACTGATAAATCCTATGGGCGTTAAAACGGACGGTAGGTTTCCCAACAGGGACTACAAAAAACAAATTTCCTCCTGGAGCCAAGACCCGTTGAAGCTCTAACATTGCCTTCAGATCGCCATCAGGTTCAATAGGATCTCCATATCTGCCAAGGCCGATATGTTCGACTGTATGCATGCAGGAAAGAGACGGGATGGAATTACTTTCAAAGTGAAGGTTGCAAAGGTTTGCACTTTTTGAAGTAAGATTGCTCAGTATAATATCAGCTGGTCTAAAATCATAAAAATCTACCGGAATGAATGCTGAAGCTATAGAACAAAAATAGAGTGAGGAAGAAATGTCAACATGTCTAGACGCTTTAGATTCGGCAAGACATCGGGCGGCCCATGCTGTATGATAAACGTAGTGTCGATCAAATCCTGTTTGGGCTGTATCTTCACCCAGAACAGGAAAACGCTCCTCCCATTTTATCTGGAAACGGGATGGATCAGATGCAGATAAAAACTCCTCAAATTGTGCCTTGTATTTCTTTCTCGCTTTGCCAGCCTCTTTCCTCGACCTGTATTTCTTTACAAGCATAAAAGCCCAATCTGCAAAGGGGCTTTTCTTAATTAGTTCTTTGAACATCCGCCTGGTTATGTGAATTATTTTGCAAAATTCACAGCCCTGGTTTCCCTGATTACCGTCACTTTCACCTGACCTGGATAAGTCATTTCAGTTTGGATTTTCTGGGCGATATCAAACGAAAGCTTCTCCGCATCCTTATCGCTTACCTTTTCACTTCCCACAATAACACGCAGTTCTCTTCCAGCCTGGATAGCATAGGTTTTTTCAACGCCGGGGTACGAAAGGGCAAGGCTTTCAAGGTCTTTAAGACGTTTGATGTACTGCTCTGCTATTTCTCTTCGTGCACCTGGGCGCGCGCCGGAGATGGCATCACAAACCTGGATAATGGGCGCTATAAGAGTAGTCATTTCCACTTCATCGTGGTGGGCACCGATGGCATTACACACTTCGGGCTTTTCCTTGTACTGCTCAGCCAGTTTCATACCCAGAATAGCGTGTGGAAGCTCGGGCTCATTATCAGGAACTTTTCCAATATCATGTAGCAGTCCGGCACGCTTGGCCAGTTTTACATTTAAACCTAGCTCCGTGGCCATTATGGCGCAGAGATTAGCTACTTCACGACTGTGCTGGAGCAGATTTTGTCCGTATGAAGAACGGTATTTCATTCTCCCAACCATACGAATGAGTTCAGGGTGAAGGCCATGAATCCCGAGATCAATACAGGTCCGTTTACCTGTTTCAATGATTTCTTCCTCTAGTTGTTTTTTCACTTTTTCAACCACTTCTTCAACACGAGCCGGGTGAATACGGCCATCGGTAACAAGTTGATGCAGGGCAAGACGGGCAATCTCTCTTCTTACCGGATCAAAACCAGAAAGAATAATCGCTTCAGGTGTATCATCAACAATGATCTCAATACCAGTGGCCGCTTCAATAGCACGAATGTTTCGTCCTTCTCTCCCGATAATCCGGCCCTTCATCTCATCACTTTCGATATGAAATACGGAAACCGAATTTTCAATAGCATGTTCAGTGGCAACCCTTTGAATCGTTTGGATTACAACTCGTTTTGCTTCCTTGCTGGCTGTCAACTTTGCTTCATCAACCACATCTTTAATAAGGACCATCGCTTCTGTCTTTGCTTCAGCCTTCAAGGATTCAACTAACTGAGCCTTTGCATCTTCAGCACTGAGGCCGGATATTTTTTCAAGTTGATCGACCTGCTTCCTGTGAGATTTTTCAAGCTCTTCTTTCTTTTTTTCCAAAAGCTCAAGCTGGTGCGTCATATTTTGACGGACAGCATCAAGCTCTGCATCTTTTCGGGTGATCTGCTCTTGTTTTTGAGAGAAACTCTGTTCTTTTTGCTTGATCCGGTTTTCCGCAGCAACCATCATCTGGTTTTTTTCGGAAATTGTTTTTTCATGTTCAGTCTTAAGTTGGAGGAATTTCTCCTTCGCCTGGAGCATTTTTTCGTTTTTCATGGCTTCCGCTTTTACTTCAGCTTCCTGCAGTTTCAGCATCGCCTTCTTTTCAACAGCTTTACGGAGAACGGTTGAAGCAATCAGAATGCCAATGCCAATACCTACCAGGGCCATTGCTGTAATGATAATTATTGTCGTATTATCCATAATTGGGTCGAGTATTAAAGGTTAAACTAAAAATCCCGTATAGATTCCATTCCAGCTCAGAGCCGGCGGAAGTATACGGGAATATCAAAAGGCTATGGGCCTAATTAAAAAGCTTACTTTTCCTTATTCAGATGATCCGAAATGACTTTTTCCAGAGCAGTGATTTTTTCAGAAACTCCGTCAGCGTGCAACAAGTTAAGATTATCGGTTTCAAGGTATTGGGTTGCGAATTGAAGGCAACACATAGCCAACAAATCTTGCTTATCTTTTACTGCATAGGTTTTTTCAAAAACATTCATGCGATCATTGATAAGTCCTGCCGCCTTGACTACACGGTCTACCTCGTCCTTCTTTACAGTTGGCGTGTAAATCCGTCCTCCGATATTGACTTGAATATTGTTGTCGATCATCTATTTATTCAGGAGAGCTATGCTTTTATCGATTTCCCGTACGAGCTCATTTATTTTTAACTTAATATCTGTAGTCTTTTCTGATTCCTGGCCTTCCAATAAGGATTTAGCCAATTTTAATGCCTGGTATTTTTCTTCCAGTTCTTTGAATTCCAGCTCCTTTTGTTGAATTTGTTCCAAAAGGCCTGTATTGGTCTGTCTGAGACTTTTATTGTCTTCACACGCCTTGGTATGCAAATGTATTAATTTTTGAGCTTTACTCTCTAAGTTCGAGACTATTTCATGTAATTCATTCATTTCTTGCATTTTAACCAAATTGATAGAAGCAAAAATAGAGGTGGAAAGTGCGATTTGGAAAGAGAAACCTGAAAAGATTTTAACAATCCGGGCTTTATAACAATCTTTCATTGCGCCTCGGTTAATATCCTGGAAATGACGGATGAGCCAATGACATGTCACTTGTCTGTCAAAATCCTACATTTGACAGCCCCCTGAGACAGAAAGAATGGGCAACAAACCATTATTTATGAAGAATTGCCTGACTTTCTTATCTATCCTCCTGAATTTTGCCCTGTTTTCTCAAATCTACCCACAGAACTATTTCCGCTGTCCACTGGATATTCCGATTTCATTGGCTGGAAATTTCGGGGAAATGCGTCCTAACCATTTTCATGCAGGGCTGGATTTGCGCACCGGGAAGGAGGGTTTGAAAGTCCACGCTTCTGCGGATGGTTATGTTTCCAGAATCAAAGTTTCCCCGGTAGGTTACGGCAAGGTTATCTATATCACCCATCCAAATGGTTATGTAACTGTTTATGGACATCTCAGCAGATTTAATGGGGCTATTGCCAAGTATGTGAAGGATGCACAGTATAAAAATGAGAGTTTCGAAGTGGAGCTTTTCCCAAAAGAAAATGAATTAATTGTTAAACAAGGAGAGATTGTCGCTTTTTCTGGAAATACTGGGAATTCCGGAGGCCCTCATGTGCATTTTGAAATCAGGGATGCGAAAACTGAATTTCCTATCAATCCTCTTCTTTTTGGACTGGAGGTGCCGGACACCGTTAAGCCTAAAATTAAAGAGCTGATTATTTATCCACTCTCCAATGATGCGCAGATTAATGGGAAACATGACAAAATAAAGATCTCATCCTCTAAAGCCATAACCTTATCAGCCGGTGGCACAATAGGGTTCGGGATAGAAACCTTCGATAAACAAAACACGAGTGGAGAGAACATGGTCTATTCAGTAGAAATACTCTGGGATAACCAGCGTGAATTCTTTTTTGAAATGAAGTCCTTCAGCTTTGATGATAGCCGATATGTAAATGCTCATGAAGATTTTTCGGAAATAAAAAAAGGGGGAGGGCATTTTCAACGATGCTTTCTTTTAACTAACAATCATTGTCCGATTTATAGTTTCCTGCCAGATAGTGGCAAGATCCGAATTCCTGATGATGGAATTCATCATAAGATCGTTTTTATAGTCAAAGACTTCAAGGGAAATACCGCCCGGTCCGAATTGGTAATCAAAGGTACTAAGCCATTACAAGTTCCGATTGCCGTTGCTGCCAAGCACCGATGTCAAGATTCCTTATTTTTTGAAAATGAAAATATAAGAGTAAATATTCCGGGAAAAGCGCTTTATGAGGATTATATATTCGAAACTCAAAAGACAAAAGATTTGCCTCCTGCAATGCTTGATGGCGGTTATTCAGTAATGAATGAATTTGTCCCGCTCCAGAAAAGTTTCAAGCTAAGTATCAAGATGAAGGCTGGAATTAAAGAGCCTACAGAAAAATTGCTATTGGTGAGATCAGGAAAAAATGGGCAACATCCCCTTTCTGGAAAAATAAAGTGGGAGGGCCAGTGGATAACGGCTACAACCAATGAATTCGGCACATACTATATTATGGCCGACAAAACACCACCGGCATTAGCCGTTTATGGAAAAAACACAGCTGGTATAATGAATCTTGCAAAAGGAGCAAATCTCAAGTTCACGGTGACAGACAATTTAAGCGGACTCCTCTCCTACTCTGCACATATAGATGATAAGTGGGTCCTGATGGAATTTGAACCTAAACAAAATCTGCTATTCATCCCAATGGGAGATACAGATATTGTCGCTGGAAAGCATTCTGTAATGGTTTCTACGATGGACGCATGCGGGAACATTTCCCTTCTTAACTTAACTATAACTACGCATTGAGTTTAAATGAAATTCATCTCTGGTTGTTCGCTGCCAATAATTCCTTTCGCATCTGATTCCAGCCACTTATTCAGCAGTGTTGCATAAACACTCCGGAAATCAACTTTGTATTTAAGATCCCCCTCATCCAAATCGGAGAGGTCGGGGGCCTCATTCAGAATTCCTTTTTGTTTTAACTTTCCTCCGAATAAGTACAAATTATTAGCAGTACCATGATCTGTTCCATTGCTCGCATTCTGTTCTACCCTCCTGCCGAATTCGGAGAAAGTCATCACCATAGTGTCATCTAGCCGCCCACCGCTTTTCAGATCCTTCAAAAAAGCCACAACTCCTTCTGACCAATCTTTAAGAAGCCTTTCTTGTGTGCCTTTCTGTCCTACATGAGTATCGAAGCCAGTGAGGGATACGTAATATACTTTGGTTTCAAGGCCGTTCTGGATAAACTTAGAGATCATTTTCAATTGTTTCGCAAATGCAGAATTCGGATATTCGCCTTTTGTATCAACAGTTTTGTTGGTAGTATGGATATAATCTGCACTGGAATAGGTCTCAATCATCGTTTTATACAAATATCCAAGGTTTTCTTCGTTGAGCATTTCAGGTTTTAATGCGTCTGTCATCTCTTTGAAAAAAGGCTCCCGGGTTGCGTTGTAAAGCTTGACTGGATCTTTTACCGCGATTCCTTTTTTAGTCATCCCCTTCATTGCAAGAGATAATGTGTCATCGACTTCGATAGCATTATAAGGCTTTCCACAACCCTGACAGGAAGAATCCAAATAACGACCTACCCATCCAGTATTAAGGAACTCATCAGAGCGGCTCGCACTTTGCCAAATATCCATGGATCGGAAATGAGAACGATCGGGATTTGGATAGCCTACACTATTAATCACTCCCATCCAACCCTGTTCGTATACCTCCTGTAAGGCCTTCATAGCAGGGTTCATACCCTGATGATCATTCAGCCGAATAATATCCGATTTGGGAACAGACAGCGTTTTACGTTTATTGTAATAGATATCGTTTTCAAAAGGCACAAGCGCATTTAGTCCGTCATTACCTCCAGAGAGCTGGATAATGACCAGTACCTTGTTTCCTTGTTTATCCAGGAAAGAGCGTTTCTCAAAAGCCTTGAGAAAAGAAGGGACAAAAAGGGCTGCCGAAGCCAAGGAGGAAGTCTTAATAAAATTACGCCTGTCCATAAGATATAGTTAAGCCATTTGATATTCAGGAGTTGATAAGAGCTCCATAATAAACTCACGATGATTATCTTGTTTGAATTCTACCAGGGACTTTAATAATGCTGCTGAAGGCTTAGCAACCAACATCATCTCTATTATTTCCTCCTTCGAAGCGCCTTCCGCAAAGCCAGCAAGAAACTCTTTCCAGTCGGCTTTAGGATTGAATTTTTTCTTTTTCCCTGCCAGCTCTTCCTTTTTCATAGAGTCATTCATTGTCGCTGGTTTTCCATCCAGAAGATCATCTTTAGGTATGATATCTATATGTCCCTCATTCACTAAAAGTGAAGGAGTTTTAAGCCGAAACATGAGGGAAGAGCTATCAATCCAGCTTTTGCCTCCAGCCCAGCCACTAACGTTGGGAGGATAAAACAAGGCCTGTCCCAATGAGCGCTGAAAAAGCAATAGTCCGTCTTTATTATCATAGGTGATAGGAATCAAACGGTTCAAACCCACAAGGAGATCAACTGGAGATTTGATCTTTGCACCAATATTTTCCTGACTGTAGAACCAGTCAGAAGAAAACATATGCTTCATCACCGTATCAATCCTATAGCCTGAATTGTAAAAGACATCGGCAAGCTCTTTTATCTGTCCCTGATCTTCTCTGTCATTCACAAAGAACCTATATAATTTACGGCTGACATAAAGGGCTGTTTCTTTTTGCTCAAGGAGAATTTCAAGGATGTCTTCTCCTTTGAAATTTCCAGTTTTCCCAAGGAAGCTTTTCTCTGCATCATCATGCTGGTTTGTTTTGAAGACAAATTGTCCGGAAGACATTTCAAAACTCCATCCTGTAAAGGCCCTAGCTCCTTCTTTTATGTCTTGTTCAGTATAATTGCCTCTGCCAAGAGTAAAAAGTTCCATAACTTCCCGGGCGAAGTTTTCATTCGGGTGCATTTTTTTATTCTGCTGATTATTCAAAAACTGAAGCATTGCTGCAGACTTTGATACATCCATCAGCATTTCCCGAAAACTTCCAAGGGCATCCCTACGGTGAATATTATTCAAGTCCTGCAGCGCTAAGGGGGCTTCGAGGCGACAGGCAAAATGTCCATGCCAGAAAAAGGTCATCCTTTCCCGTAAACGGGCAGGGTCCTTCCAAAGTTTTTCAAGCCAAGTAAGATTCAGGTCTTGAATCGATTTCCTGCGTAATTCACGAGATTTCTTTCTTTCTTCTTCATTCAGATTTTTCTTGTCGTGAGGGCTCATGGCTTCCATCTGCTCCAACGAAACAGCCTGTAAGTCTGTAAAGCGTTCTGACTCCCTGAAAAGTTCCTCCACTGCCTCAACTGGAGATTGCTTCTTTCGTTTTTCAAGTTCTTGAGGTGATATGCCAAAAGCAGCCCTTGAGAAGAGGTGCTGGATTTTCCTTTGATTCGATATAGAACCCATAACAAAAGCGATTTAAGCTTATGACGCGGTATTGGGACTAAGGTTTAGACCATCTTTCAAAAAAAAGTGAGAAAAAAAACAGCTGCAGCACAATAATCTGGCCATTTGGCAGTTTTAAAGCCAGCCTTGTCAGGAATCGTCTAACCCCGAAAATGGATTTTCGTATCTTTGACAAAACCATGCATACATGACTTTTAGAAAGTACACCCTTTTAGTTGCCCTAACCTTGATTATTGGTTTGAAAGCCTCTGCACAAACCCAGACTAAATCCCAAAGCAATACCAAGGCTAAACAGACTGAGAAATCAAAAAACATCGATCGTCCCCTAATACAATTTTCGGGAGTGGTTGTTGAAAATGACAGTCTGAGACCTATTTCCAATACAAGCATTTTTGCGAAGAACACCTATCATGGTACGATGAGTGATTTCTTTGGCTATTTTTCTTTTGTTGCACAAATTGGAGACACTATCGAGTTTACTGCCTTGGGGTACAAAACACACACATTCACCATCCCAGATACACTTCATTCTACAAAATATTCTCTCATCCAAATGATGAGAAAAGACACCTTGATGCTTGGAGTAGTAACTATCTACCCCTGGCCCAGCAAGGAGCAGTTCAAAAAGGCTTTTGTCGAAACCCCTGTGCCAGATAATGATCTGGACCGGGCCAGACGCAACCTCGATGCCTCCCAGATGGCAGCACGAGCGGCTGCAATGCCGAATGACGGATATATGAACTACAAAACATCCTTGCAACAACAGTATAGCCGCTTATATTATGCAGGCCAACTTCCTCCGAATAATCTGCTTAATCCAATTGCCTGGTACAAATTTGTAGAAGCCTGGAAACGGGGTGATTTTAAAAACAAACCATCGACTCCGGCTACCACGGATCCTGGTTTAGATAAACAATAAAAATGAAGAGACCCTTCTGATTGTTTCCTCCATGATTCTTAAACGGTCTTTCATACTGCTTTTCTCCTTGCTTCTTTATTCTTTCTCCGGAAAGACACAGAACATTGCTCACGTATTCGGGCAGGTTACGGATGCGAACGGAGTCTTGCAGGAAGGCGCAATGATTACTTTTATAGGGTCCACGCATGAACCCATCCTCAGTGATAAGGATGGAAAATTCGAAATTACCATCCCTGCCGAAAAAGATGTTACCCTTATATTTTCTAATCTGGTCAAAGGATTCCTAAAAAAAGAAATCCTTGTCCACCTGAAACCCGGGGAGAGAAGAGAAATAAATGTTCCTTTGGAACTCCACAAGGTCTCTGTCGAAATCATTCACCAGGCTGACCGGAGCCTTGAAATGCAGCATATCTCCCCTCTGATTTTTTCCAATCTTCCAAGTGCTAGTGGCGACTTCAATGCCACACTCAAATTTGCCGGAGCGGTAAGCAATAATGAACTCAGCTCTCAGTATTCTGTACGTGGAGGTAGTTTTGACGAAAACCTCGTTTATGTTAATGATATTGAAGTATACCGTCCCTTTCTTTCCCGTTCCGGGCAGAGCGAGGGCTTAAGTTTTGTAAATCCCGATATGGTATCCTCGGTATTGTTCTCAACAGGAGGTTGGGAAGCGAAGTATGGCGATAAGATGTCTTCCGTGCTTGACGTACAATATCGTCGTCCACATGAAACCCAAGCCTTAGTATCAGGAAGCTTATTAGGAGGAAGTGCAGAAGTAGAAGGGATCTCGAAGGACCTGAGGTTTACTTACATGATCGGACTCCGTTATAAATCGAACACTTACCTGCTTCAATCTCTGGACACAAAAGGGGATTACAAACCCCGATTCGGCGATGCACAGCTATTTATGACTTATGACCTGAATGAAACCTGGCAGTTAGGACTACTCGGTAATCTTGCTCAGAATCAATTTCTGGAAGTACCGCAGGACCGACAAACAGAATTCGGAACACTTAATCAGGCCAAACAACTCAATGTATTTTTTGATGGACAGGATATAAGCACCTATCAGACTGATTTTGGAGCATTGACGCTTACAAAAAGAAGAATCGTGGACAATGAAGAGAAACTCAAACTCAAATTCATTGCTTCTGTTTTCCGTTCGAATGAAAGCGAGACTCAGGATATACAAGGACAATATTATATAAGCGATCTCCAGACTGATTTTGGAAAGGCAAATTTTGGTCAGGCAATAGCTAACCGGGGAGTTGGAACCTTTCTGAACCACACCAGGGACTATCTGAACGCAACGGTAGGAAATATTGAACACAAAGGCTGGCTCTCTAAAAATCATCTCATTAACCTGAGCTGGGGAGCTAAATACCAGGTGGAAATAGTAACCGATAACATCAGCGAATGGAAAATGATCGATTCGGCCGGTTATACCCTTCCTTATAACCCCACCACCTCCTACCAGCTCCTGGATACTGTCAAGTCAAAGAATAGCTTGACCTCCAATCGTGTTTCCGGATACCTTCAGAACACCTCACATGTCCGACTAAGTGATTCCTCATTAATTTCAGCGACGATCGGAGTTCGGGCAAATTACTGGTCGGGGGATGGGCAAACGGTTTTTAGTCCACGCGGGACTCTTGCATGGAAGCCTCATTGGAAAAAAGATATAATATTCAGGGCCTCCGCAGGGTATTACTACCAACCTCCTTTCTTTCGTGAGTTGATAGATCTGGGTGGCACGATGCATACTGATGTAAAGGCGCAACAGAGTATACATTATGTACTCAGCTATGACCAGCAGTTTAAAATGTGGAACCGGCCTTTCAAGGCAGCAATTGAAGCTTATTACAAAGATCTCAACAGTCTGAACCCATACAATATCGATGATGTTCACATTCAATATCTGGCTAATAACAATGGAAAAGGATATGCTACAGGACTTGATTTTAAGCTGAACGGGGAATTCATAAAAGGAACAGAATCATGGTTGAATATAGGATTCCTCCAAGCCAGAGAAAAAATCTCAGGCATCGACTATTTTACATATTACAATAGCGATGGCCAGAAGATCATTCCTGGTTATACTTTTAACAATAAAGCGGTGGATAGTGTAAAGCATACTCCTGGGTATATACCCCTGCCGACAGATCAGATCATGACTTTTAGTTTGTTTTTTCAGGATGAGATCCCACGTTTCCCGGATGCAAAAGTGCACTTGAGCCTGCTCTTCGGCACCTCCCTCCCTTATGGTCCTCCTGATGCCGCCAAATATGCGGACACCTTGAGGATGCCACCTTACAGGAGGGTTGATATCGGCTTCTCCTACCAGCTAATAAAAGAATCCAAGCCATTACGGGTCAGTAATCCTTTACACTATATCAAATCTGCTCTGGTGGGACTTGATGTATTAAATCTCTTGGACACAGAAAATACAATTTCCTATCTCTGGATTAAAGATGTGACTAACAGGCAGTATGCAGTCCCGAATTACTTAACTGGTCGGGTTCTGAGTATAAAGCTGGCTCTGAAATTTTAGAAGTTGCCCTTGCTTTCCATTTCCTCAATTAATTTCCGCATATCGTTCGACACCATCATTTTCTGATTGTTCTTAAAATCATAAAGTACTACTACATGCTTGCCTTCGGCACAAACTTCATTTTTCTCATTGAGTAATTTATGAAGGATGGAAAAGCTGGAATTGCCAATGCTATCAATGCCGGAATGCACAATTACGTTTCCCGGATAGTGCAAAGGTTTGCGAAAATCAATTCCTGAGCTTGCTAGTATAGGCCCTTTTTGTTCCTCATCAAACATTCGGCTTAATCCCAGAGCCTCCCAGTAGTTAACCCTTGCAGCCTGAATGTATTTGAAATAGGTAACATTATTTACGTGGCCATAGAGGTCCATTTCGCTCCAGTCGATCCGTAATTTAAGTGAAAGCGGAAATTTTGTCATAAGGGTACAAATATAAGGCATATTGTTTCTAAGTTTGCCATCATGAGTTTCTCCGTCTATCGTTCTTCTGCAGGATCAGGGAAAACTTTTACGCTCGTAAAAGAATACCTGAAGATTGCCTTGACTGATACTCAGGATCCTCCCAAAGCCTTTCGGCGAATCCTCGCCATCACGTTCACGAATAAGGCCGCTGCCGAAATGAAGGATCGCATCATTCGTGCATTAAAGGAGCTTAGTATGGATGATCATACAAAAATCTCCTCTGGAGCTTCTACCCTGCTTTCAGCATTGATCAGAGAAACAGGTTTCAGCCCAGACGTATTGAGGGAACGAGCCGGGTCGGTGCTCAAAGCAATTGTTCACAATTACTCCGATTTCGCAATTGGTACCATTGATAGTTTTGTGCACAAAATTGTTCGAAGCTTTGCTTTTGACCTCAAACTGCCTGTGCATTTTGAAATTGAGCTGGATGCGAGTAAACTTTTAAGTCAGGCTGTTGGAATTTTGATTTCACGGATCGGGGAAGATGAGGATCTTACAAATATCCTACTGGAGTTTAGCGAACAAAAAGTGGAAGAGGAAAAAAATTGGAGTATTGAAGATGATCTGAACAAACTTTCTTCAGAACTCATGAAGGAGGACGGAGCAAAACATATTGGCAAGATCAAAGGATTGAGTATCCCCGATTTCCTTAACATAAGCCGTAAAATAAAAAAGAGCATCGGAGTATTCGAGAAAAAAGTACTGAATCTTGCTTTAGAAGCGCTGATACTTATCCAATCGAAACATCTGGAACATGCAGTATTCTTTCAAAAAGACAAAGGAGTACGCAAATATTTTGAGAACCTGGTTGGAGGTAAAAAAGATGACTTCTCTCCTAACTCCTACGTGAAAAAGGCCTTTGAAGAAGACAAGTGGCTGAATAAAGACGCCTCCATGTCGGACACAGTTGCTCTAGAAAGTATCAAATCCAGGTTGAGCGAAATCTATAATTCTATACAGGAGCTACTAAGAGAGGAATTACCGAAATACAGGCTCTACATACTCCTTCGCAACCATATTTATTCACTGGCTGTATTGAATGAGATTGAAAAAATACTAGAGAATTATAAAAAGGAAAACTCCATTCTTCATATTTCAGAATTCAACAAGCTGATCGCAGAGATAGTCTTTCAGGAACCAGTTCCCTTTATCTATGAAAGACTCGGAGAACGGTATAACAATTACCTGATCGATGAATTTCAGGATACAAGTATCCTTCAATGGCAAAACCTGCTCCCATTAATTGACAATGCACTTTCGGAGGAGCATTTCACAATGGTGGTTGGTGATGGAAAACAGGCAATATATAGATGGAGAGGTGGGGATGTAGCTCAGTTTGCAAACCTTCCTCAAATTGCCGGCTTTGATGAAAATCGCATTATCGCCGAAAGGGCTGCATCACTTCAAAGACATTATAAACCGGAATTTTTAGGAAGTAATTACCGAAGCAAGATGGAGATCATCTCTTTTAATAATGGACTCTATAGAGCTTTGGCTGAATCCCTGCCCAATGAATACAAACGGATTTACGACAAACTGGAACAGGAAGGCAATCCGGAAAATACAGGAGGACTCATCAGTATCGAGTTTAAGGAGGAAGATCGTGAAGACTCCATTCAGGAAGCCAGGATCCGGGCCATCATAAATGAAGTACTTGCTTCTGGATATGCATACGGAGATATAGCTATTCTTTGCCGGACTAATAAAGAAGGAAATGTACTAGCGAATGCCCTCATAAATTCTGGCATTCCGGTTCTTTCTAACGACTGTCTGCTTCTCCGTAATTCCCGGGTAGTAAATTTTCTTTCTGCATGCATGAGAAGCCTTTATAACCCGGATGATGATATTGCAAGAGCAGAGATACTTCAATTCCTATCAGGACAATATCATACTTCCCAGCTTGAGATTGATCTTCCTTCAGCCTGCAATGCCAGACAATTTAGGACATGGATGTCAGAAAATGGTTATGATTACAAACCAACTCAGTTATTAAAACTACCCTTATACCAGTTGGCAGAAGAACTCCCCCGCATTTTCGGTCTTCGTAAAACACCTGATCCTTACCTTATATTTTTTCTGGATGAGATCCTCAGTTTCAGTAACTCCGGCGATAATAGCCTCGCTGCCTGGATCAGTCACTGGGAAGAACGGAGGGACAAAGCTTCGGCGATTGTTCCCGATGGCATGGATGCTGTTAATATTCTGACTATTCACCGTTCCAAAGGACTCGAATATCCCGTTGTGATCCTCCCGCTCGGAAATAGTCCTTTAAAACCGGGAAGAGACCGCTTCTGGGTGGATCTGGAGGAAGATGATATTCCTGAATTACCAACCGGAATTATCTCCAATCAACAATCTCTGGAAGAAACTCGTTTCTCGTACCTATACGAAGAGGAGCTTTATCGCTCTCGCCTAGATAACGTCAACCTCCTTTATGTAGCAACAACCAGAGCCGAAGACCGGCTCTATATTATTGCCGGGAAGAACAGGGAGAAGAGCGATCCCTGGTCAAGCCTTTCATCTATGATTGCTTATCATGTGAAATATGCAGGAATGATAGCCAATGCTGAAGGAAGATTCGTGACCGGATCTGGTTCAGAAAGGCAGAAGACTCATCATCAACCGATTAAACAAAGTAATACATTAAACTCCTTTATTTCGGCCGGCTGGACTGAAAAAATAAGGATCAGGTCTGCAGCAAGGGAGGTATGGAGTGAATCTCAGAAGAAGAAACAGGATACAGGATTACTGATCCATGAAATACTCGCTAGGATCCATACCATTCATGATTTGGAGCCAGCTCTGATTGGAATTCATTCGGAGGGACTAGTCGATACGGCAGAAAAGAATGCGATCAGGGAATTGCTGATCCCACTGCTCACTCATCCGGAGCTCTCTGTGTTTTTCGAGGATGGGGTCAAGGTTAGAAATGAGGCCGAAATCCTGCTTAAGAACAACACCTCTTTCCGCCCGGATAGAATCGTTTATCTCCCCGGCAGAACCGTTATCCTGGATTATAAAACCGGGAAAGAGTCAGGAAAACATCATGAGCAGGTGGAACAATATGCAGATCTCCTGAGAGAGATGGGAGAAACTAATGTAGAGAAATATCTTGTTTATACAGATGAGTTAAGGGTTGTGAAAGTTTAATCCAGAAACTTCCTCATCAGTGGGGCACTGCTAAGGCTGGTTACCAAAGCCATAATGATAAGGGCTACAAATACCGGGGCTGAAATAAGCCCGGCATTGAGTGCTAGTGTCCCTAGAATGATCTCCATGGCCCCACGGGCATTCATCCCGAAACCTACTACCAGTGCCTCTCTTTTTTTCAATCCACCCCAATATGCTCCAAGACTTGCCCCTGTAACTTTTCCAATAAATGCCAGAACCATCACAATAGAAACAATCACAATATCAAAATTCTGAATAAAATTCACCTTGAGTCCTATGGATACAAAAAAGAGAGGAGCAAAAAAGTTGGTCACGAACTGGTGAATTATCTCCCGTGCTTTTTCATGCAGCTGAACAGAATCACCTATTGCTATTCCGGCTATGAATGCACCAAGGATCGCATGGATGTTAATCGATTCTGTGAATGCTGCACAAGCCAGGCAAACACCGAGAGAGATTGAAAGAACTCCTCCTGGCCAGGAAAGCTTGGTCTGAATCCATGGCAGGGCCTTGTCGATTATACGCTTACCAATCGTAAGCATAAATACCCCAAATCCTAGGATATATAGGATGGTATATCCCAACCCCATTGTTTCCCCATGATGAAGACTTAGACTTAGAATAAAAGAAAAAAGGAGCCAGCCAAAGAGGTCGTTTACCATGGCAGAGGCTATAATGATCATTCCTATGTTTGTTTTAAAGAGATTCATATCCATCAGAATTCTCGCGATCACAGGAAGAGCAGAAATTGATAAGGCAGTTCCAAGAAACAGTGAGAAAAGAAGATGGGTTGGAGTATTAGGAGTCTGCCCGAAAAGAGATGGGAAATACCAAGCTACGGCAAATCCAGTAAAGAATGGGATGACCATACTGGATACACTCGTATAAATAGCCACCTTACCCTGCTTGAGAACCAGAGGAAGCTGCACTTCCATTCCGGCAACAAAGAGGAGCATAACCACACTTAAGCTAAATAATCCGTCGAACGCAAAGGTTACATTTCCCGTTCTGGGAAAGAGGTAGGTGAAAAGATCAGGAAAAAACTGCCCAAGAATAGTAGGCCCGAGCATAATTCCTACCAGCAGCTCCCCCATCACAACTGGTAACCGAAGCTTCTTTCCCAGTTCACCGGCAACGCGGGAAAAGATCAGCATCGTACTAATGGCAAGCAAGAATACAATCAGTTCATGATGCGTGAGTCTGGTCATATTAATGGGGACGGGAGTGTACAATAAGCAAATTACACGGCAGGTCAGCAAGAATGTATTCCATATCGTGGGTAAAAATGCGGTCGAATAACCCAAGCTGGGTATCGGGAGAATTTAGAATTAGAAGATCTGCCTTTTTTTCTCTTGCATATTTACTTACAGTATACCCCGGTTTACCTTTGATGACTTTCTCAATAATGGTTATACCATCTTTATCACATTTTTCAGCAACTGAATGGAGTTCCTGTTCATCTGCTTCAGCTAGATTCCTTCTCATCCGATTTGCTTCAGGAGCCGTACTATCTTCAGCCATAGTCATAGCCAAACCAGGAACATGAGCTTCTTTGACAATACTGATCTCACCAACATTGAATTTTTTTGCCAGATACAGGGCTGTATTAACAGTATGGATGGTCTTTGGGTTCTCTTCCGCACAAACCATGAATCGTTTGATCCTGCTTGCTTCTTCCGTTGGATTAGTAAGAAGGAGCACCGAGCATTTGGCTTTCCGGCTGATTTTTCGTGCAATCGAACCCAGATAAAATTTGAGCAGCTTTTCCTTGCTAAGAGCTCCCAGGATAAGTAAGTCAACTACATTTAACTTGCAAAGTTTCAGGATAGTATCAACAGGTTCTCCGTCCATCCAGTTGATCCGGCATTTGTTTTCATCAATACCGAGCTTAGAGATCAGTTTATCAAGACGGGTTTCTTTTTCAGGTGTTTTTTCTCCAACATGGATAAGCAGGAGATTCGCTTGTAATTTATCTGAAATTCTCTTTGACTCACTCAATAAGGCTTCCAGGCGTGGGGAAAAACTGATTGCCACGGCTATCGTTTCAAAAGGAAATGCGGGTCGGCCCTTTAGCTTACTTAAGTCGAATTGTTCCATAGTTTGTTCTTAATAGACGTAAAGTTAGGGAATTTGATTGAGTTGTAAAGACCCCAAAAAATGAGCAACTTTGCAAATTGAAAATTGCTTTATAGGGTTTTCAATCAATTCATCTAAATTAAGTAAAAACACAAATGCCGATCCTCATATTCTTTCTTTGTCACTGGTTCATCTCCTTATTTTTTCAAACTTTTTTTCTTCACCGATACGCTTCCCATAAAATGTTTTCAATGAGCAAAAACTGGGAAAAGACCTTTTATTTTCTTACTTTCTTTACGCAGGGCACATCATTCCTAAATCCCAGGGCCTATGCCATTATGCATCGTATGCACCATGCCTTCAGTGACACTGAAAAAGACCCGCATTCTCCCTGGTTTTTCAAAGATGTATGGGGTATGATGGTGAAGACAAAGGACATCTATGTTCAATATACTAAGTTCCGAGTTGAACCCGAGGCACAATTCATTGACAGATATCCGGCCTGGCCTCTGCTCGATAAAATAAGTGATTCCTGGATTACAAGAATAGCATTTGCAGTGGGTTATACCCTCTTTTACATTCATTTTGCAACCCATTGGTGGATGTTCCTTCTACTCCCTATTCATTGGTTTATGAGTCCGGTACATGGTGCTATTGTGAACTGGTGCGGACACAAATACGGCTATACCAACTACAACAATGCAGATCACAGCAAGAATACCCTTCCATTCGATTTTCTTATGCTGGGAGAACTGTTTCAGAATAACCACCATAAAAGCCCCAATTCCCCGAACTTTGCAAAAAAAAGATTTGAATTTGACCCAAGTTATCCTTTTATCAAAGGGATGCATTATCTTGGTATCATAAAGCTCCGTAAAGTCGTCTAGTATTTACGGAACGCTCAAGTCAATCCAATTTCGCATGAACTCTTCCCTCTTGCTCAAAATAATTCTACTCAGCCTGGCAGCATGCAGTCTGATTATGTTTATCGTATGGGCATGGGCTACACGCATTAAAAATGCAGGAGTAGTTGACATTTTCTGGTCTTTTAACTTTCCTGTGATCGGGCTCATCGTGTTTAGCTTTGGAGATGGTTTTAGCCTGCGGAGAGAAATACTCCTTACAATGATAGTGCTTTGGGGAATGAGACTCGGAATATACCTTCTAATCCGTGTTGGATCACACCTGAAGGAAGAAGAGGGACGTTATAAGCAGCTCCGCCTTGAATGGGCTCCGAATGCCAATGCGAAGTTCTTTGGCTTCTTCCAGATGCAAGCTTTTTCAAATGTATTTCTAGCCATTCCTTTCTTTCTTATCAGTGTGAATCCAAAACCAGAACTCAGCCTCCTTGAATACCTGGGTGCTGGCTTATGGGCCATCTCCCTGCTTGGAGAAGCTAGCGCTGATGCTCAGCTTAAACGGTTTAAAAAACTTCCATCATCCAAAGGAAAAGTGTGTGACCAGGGATTATGGAAGTATTCCCGCCATCCGAACTACTTTTTTGAATGGATGATCTGGGTTTCTTACTTCCTCTTTGCGTGCTCTTCTCCATGGGGTTGGATATCCATAGTTTGCCCTCTGACCATTCTTTTTCTGATTCTGAAAGTAACAGGTATACCAATGACAGAAGAACAAAGCATCCGCTCAAGGGGTGATTTGTACAGGGAATATCAACGGACTACTTCTGCTTTTGTGCCCTGGTTTAAAAAAGCTTAAATCTTCCCAAGTATAATCTATATGTGGTACGACAGGCTTCTGGAAAAAGATTTGGTTCCTGATTTTTTAATTAGAAAAGGGATCCGTGGCCTGCTCGCCAAAAGGCTCAGGGACGAAGACAAAGGCAACCCCGAGGCAAACCTTCAGGCGTTGATGAAGCTTATTGAGGATTTAAAGAAATCTCCCATTGCAGTTGACACAACAGCAGCTAATGAACAGCATTATGAGGTCCCGGCAGAATTTTACGAATATTGCCTTGGCAAACACCTCAAATACTCAAGTGGATATTGGAAAGAAGGGGTAACAGACTTAGATACTTCAGAACAAGACATGCTCGAGCTAACCTGTGAACGGGCCGAGCTCAAGCCAGGTCAGGATGTTATGGAACTAGGTTGCGGATGGGGATCTCTATCCTTGTTTATGTCCTCCCGGTTTCCTGAGAGTAGGTTTATGGTAATATCCAATTCCAAATCCCAGAAGATTTATATTGATAAACAGGCTGCATTGCGTAATATCCGCAATCTCACAGTAGTCACTGCTGACATGAATACCTTTCAGACGGAACAAACCTTCGATAGGATTATTTCAGTGGAAATGTTTGAGCACATGCGGAATTATGAACTCCTGCTTCATAAGATTGCTGGCTGGATGAAGCCTGAGGCAAAACTGTTTGTGCACATTTTTACTCATCATAAACTTGCATATAAATTTGAGGTCAAGGATGAATCTGACTGGATGAGTAAGCACTTTTTCAGCGGAGGAATCATGCCCAGCAATAAACTCTTACTTTTCTTCAACAAGGATGTCTCACTTCAGTTACACTGGATGTTAAACGGAATGCATTACAGTAAGACTTCCGAAGCATGGCTGAGGAATATGGATGCCCACCGGAAGGAGATCATGCATCTTTTCGAAAACACATACGGGAAAAAGAATGCCCTTAAATGGTGGGTTTACTGGAGAATATTCTATCTGGCCTGCGCAGAATTGTGGGGTTATAAAAACGGGAACGAATGGATGGTAAGTCATTATCTGTTTACAAAACATCATACCTGAGCCTTGCAAAAACTAGCAATCATCGGTACAGGAATAGCCGGAATGGGTTGTGCCCACCTTCTGCACAAGCATTATGACATAACCCTTTTCGAACAAAACAATTATGTAGGTGGTCACACCAATACCATAACTATAGATGAAGAAGGGACACCGGTTTATTTCGATACCGGTTTCATGGTCTTTAATTATGAAACTTACCCTAATCTCTGCAAACTATTTGAAGAAATAAAAGCTCCAGTTAAGAAAACCGAAATGTCTTTCAGTGTACAGCATCTTCCTAGTGGATTAGAATTCTGCGGGTCAGGGCTGGATGGATTATTTGCTCAGCGAAAGAATCTGTTCAAGCCTTCTTATATAAAAATGCTGATGGAAATTAACCGCTTTAACAAAACAAGTATCCGTATCCTGGATGACCCTGACTATGCTGAATATTCATTGAAGGACTATATTCAGGCATTCGGCTTTGGAGAAGATATGCTTTGGAAATATTTAATTCCAATGAGCTCTGCCGTTTGGTCTACCCCTATGGACAAGATGCTTGACTTTCCGGTTATAAGCTTGATCCGTTTCTTCAAAAATCATGGTTTCCTGGGCCTGGACACACAGCACCAGTGGTACACCCTGGAGAATGGCAGCCAATCCTACAGAGAAATTCTGATTCAACCTTTCCGGGATAGAATCAAAACCAACTCTGAAGTTAAGGAGGTAAGGCTTGAAAATGACAAGGCCGTCGTTTGTACTTCTGGCCAGACTGAAGACACCTATGATAAAGTGATTTTTGCCTGTCATGCCGATCAAGCCCTGGGGATCATAAAAAATCCGTCTCCAAAGGAACAAATGCTACTCCAACCTTTCCACTACAATGAGAATATAGCAACCGTGCATACCGATGAATCACTTATGCCGGCAACCCGTAAGACTTGGTCGAGTTGGAATTATCGAATTCAGATGCACGAAGGGAAACCGAACCCCAGCACTGTATACTGGATGAACAGCCTCCAGGGTGTTTCAAAGAAAAAAAACTATTTTGTTTCTATCGGTGATCCGGGTTCTGTAAAAGAAGAGAAGGTTATTAGCCGTATCCGATATGAACACCCCCTCTTTGATATAAGTGCCTTGAAAGCCCAGAAAGAATTGCCTTCATTAAATCAAAATGGACCGCTTTATTTTTGTGGAAGTTATTTCAAATACGGTTTTCACGAAGATGCATATTCATCTGCTGTTGAACTCTGCCAAACACTCCTTCATGAATAGCTGTCTATACAAAGCCCATGTCATGCACCACAGGCTGGAGCCAAAGAAGCATAGCTTTCATTACAATATTTATTTATTTTATCTTGATCTCGACGAAATTGATGAGCTTTCCTCCCGTTTTCGTTTTCTGAGCCGCAACAAATTCAATATCTTCAATTTTAAAGATAGTGAGCATATTCAACTTCCAAGGGAAAAGCCTGATTCGAATAAAAATATCAGGGAACATCTGATTGCGTATCTGAAGGAAAATGAAGTCCTGGAAGAACCCGGAAAGATTATGCTCCTGACCAACCTGAACACACTAGGCTACAACTTCAACCCCGTTTCTTTTTATTTTTGTTACGACAAGCAAGGTGAGGCACTCTGTGCTGTTGTAGAAATAAGTAATACTTTCCGAGAGATGAAACCCTACTTTTTAGGAAAGGAAACGTTCGCTGCAGGAGCTTTTCATTTTAATACTACCAAGTATTTTTATGTTTCTCCTTTCTTTGACCATGATACCAACTTCGATTTTAATCTTCCACTGCCCGGCGAAAAACTCTTTATTAAAATAGATGATCTTAAGGACGATCGAAAAATATTCATAAGCACTCTGACTGGAAAAAGAGATATGCTGACAGATGCAAACATGCTTCGTTATTTTTTTTCAATACCCATGATCACTATCAAAGTCATAGTCCTAATCCACTGGAATGCTATGAAGCTATGGATGAAAAAGATCCCCTACAGGAAGAAGGGAGAACAGCCTGAACTTCAGCGGGAAGTCTTTAATTCTTACGAAACAAGGAAATAATGATATTTGCAAAAGAATTTCATCTTTAATCATTCAAATTATGAAAAACATTTTATCCTTCGCATTATTATTCCTCCTGGCTACCTGTTCGGAGGCACAGATTACACCTGAAATCAATTCCTGGGTGATCAACACAACCGGAGCGACAGGCTACAATAATTTACCTTCTAATGTACAGACTGTACAGTACTCTGCAACCCAGGTCTATGTAAGTGCATCTTGTATCCCTGGCTATAGTATCGGCCCTTGGGTTTCAAACCCCAACGTACCTACCAATCAAAACTTCGTTTGCAAATTTACCCGTGCTCCGGTCCAGAATTCAGGTGCGCCTATCTATACCTCCCTTGGTAATACTGGTCTCTGGAGTAATGGAGTGGCTATTTTTAACCCTAAAGACGGACAGTACTGGAGCGGATCTGCATTCACGAATGGAGCTACTACAACCGGCTTTAACCGTAATGCCCTCGTATATGAAGGTGTAAGTTTTGATAATTGTCTGGGCCACCCTGCTCCGAATGGAGCTTATCATAATCATGTAAACCCAAGTTGCCTCTACAACTCAACTTTAACTACTGTTCATTCCCCGATCATTGGTTATGCATTTGATGGATTCCCCGTTTACGGGGCATATGCGTATACCAATACAAATGGCACCGGAGCAATTAAGCGGATGGTGAGCAGTTATGTATTAGCTGCTGACACGGGCCTTGTTTTGACCGGAGCTAATGCATCAACCGCAGCGTCCACACCTTCCACACCAACAACAAGAACCGGAGGGCCTCCGGTGAACTCCACTTATCCCCTCGGAAATATGTGTGAGGATTATATTTACACAGCAGGGTCCGGAGATCTGGATGATCACAATGGTCGTTTCTGCGTTACACCTGAATATCCCTCCGGTACCTATGCCTATTTCGTAACCCTCGATGCAACAGGCAATCCAGCTTACCCATTTGTCATAGGACCCACATATTATGGAACAGTACAGTCTGGCAATACAGGGCCCGGAGGGAGTCATGTAACCATAACGGAATCTACAACGGTATACACTCCTTCCGCCGGGATCAACGAGATGAGTAATGATAAAATCCGGTTTCAGGCGATACCGAACCCTGCTCAGAATTATGTCTTCATTTATATGGACAAAACCAGTAAAAACAATGTGAATGCCAAGCTCTTTGATTCTGACGGGAAACAGGTTCAAAGTATTGATTTCCTGCAACCGAGCCTGGCATATACACTTGATCTGACCGGTTTGCCGGACGGAATATACTTATTAGTACTTGAAGCTGATCAACAAAGATCTACCTGCAAAATAATCAAACAGAATTAAAGAATGGCCGCTTGCTGAATAACATTCTGAAATTAAGCTTCTGGCTCGGGATTAGCATACTGGTGCTTTCATTTACTTTAAGAAATCACTATCCGGGCACTGAGCAACATAAGGTCACCATTCAATTCCGCCATTTTGCCGGAATGGATGCTTTAATGCTCGATTCTGCAGTTTACAAAAATGACCTGGGCCAATCCTTCAGGATCACAAAGCTTAAATATTATATCAGCAATATTCATCTAATCAGAGAAAAAGGAGGGGATTTCGAGGTCAACTCTTCTTTTCTGATCGATGATCGCGATGAGAAAACCAAAAAGATCACCCTATCTCCCGTTCCCGAAGATTCCTATTCTTCCATGGAGTTTATCCTAGGGGTTGATAGTCTTCACAATTGCAACGGAGCACAATCAGGGGCTCTGGATCCTGTAAATGCCATGTTCTGGGCCTGGAACAGCGGATACGTTTTTTTAAAGCTGGAAGGTAAATCACCTTCTTCTGCTTCTTCGGGCAATATGCTTGAATATCACATCGGAGGATACAAGAGCCCGTATAATTGTATCCGTAAAATAAAAATTGCTTTCCCTGGAAAGCTTTTCATTGGCAGTGAGCCTGGAAACAAATCCATAGAGCTAAAGGCGGACATACTGGAAATATTAAAGAATCCCGTGTCTATAGACTTCTCAAAACTTTCCTCTGTTACCGATTTTCACAATTCAACGACCATTGCCAATAACTATCAGGATATGTTCAGCCTCCTAAACATCCACCGTGAAAACTAAGATTGTCACCGGGTTATTGTTCTTGACTGGGATAATTGTAATCTCCTCAGGTTTTATGGATGATAATCCATATTTCAGGATCTCAGCAGAAGATGTGAAGCTGAAAGTCCCTGCTGGGTTCCCTCGTCCTGTCTATAACTTTAAGACAAATCGGTTGACCCCGGAGATCTTCACCCTCGGAAGAACCCTTTTTTATGACAAGATCCTCTCCAAAGATAACTCTGTAAGTTGCGGGAGTTGCCATCAGCGAATAGCTGCCTTTGCCCATATAGATCATTCCCTTAGCCACGGTATCTATGCAAAAATTGGGACCCGGAATGTTCCCGCTCTTCAGAATCTTATCTGGAAAGATGCTTATATGTGGGATGGAGGTGTCAATAACATTGAACTACAGCCTCTAAGTCCGATTACCAACCCCATCGAAATGGATGAGACTCTTGAAAATGTAATTTCAAAGCTGAAGCATGACAAGAAATATGTTGTGCTCTTTCAAAATGCATTTCATGATACAATCATTGACTCAAAACGTCTTCTTCAATCCATTGCCCAGTTTACCGGACTCATGATCTCTGGTGGATCCAGGTATGACCGATTCCAGGAAGGCAAGGACACCTTTTCTGTGGCAGAAATGAACGGGTTGAAGATTTTCAGAAGTAAGTGCGAGAATTGCCATAAGGAGCCATTGTTCACCGATAATTCATACCGTAATAATGGGTTGAAACCCGACCCTTCATTGAAAGATGAAGGTAGAGCCAAAATTACAGGAATCGAAGAGGACAAGTACAGATTCCAGGTTCCCGGATTGAGGAATATAGAAATGACCTATCCCTATATGCATGATGGCCGCTTTCAAAAACTGAGGGATGTTGTCAATCACTATTCCAACCCTGAAAATTTTGATGTTGGAGCCGACCGTTCTCTTCAAAAAATCGGGACTCTCACAGAAAGGGAAAAGGATGAGCTCGTCGCATTCCTACTTACTCTGACAGACAAAGCCTTTTTATACGACAGGCGCTTTGCTGATCCTGATTTTCAATAATATTTCCTTCAATTTTTATAACTTAGCAGATTAAGATCATTTTAATGAATTCATTAGCTTTAAATTATCGTCCGGGATTTTATGAACGTGCCATTCTTGGTGCTCTTCAGAAAATGCCTCTGGGTTCACTGGACCTCATCCTTCCAGGAGGGCAAAAGCTCACCCTTGGAAACGGAGAAGGAAATATCAGAGCGGACATAACCATAAAGGACCCTGATTTTTTTAGAAGGGCCTTCCTTTATGGTGATATTGGTTTCGGAGAGGCTTATACTGATGGTCTCTGGGAAACCACTAATATAACGGAGGTCATCCGATGGTTTCTCCTTAATATCGATCAAGCTCCTTCTGTCTCCGGTAGCCGGTCCAGGACTTTTGCACTCAACCTACTTCGTTTTTTCAACCGAATCTATCACCGCAATAGGTCAAACAGTCTGAGTGGTTCACGCAAGAACATCTCCGAGCATTACGATCTTCATAACGATTTTTTCGCACTCTTTCTTGACCCGACCATGACCTATTCGTCGGCTTATTTCAACAAGGACAATATGAGTCTAGAGGAAGCACAGCTTGCCAAATATGAGCGATTAGCTTCCCGCCTAAATCTTCAATCTTCAGATCATGTGCTTGAAATTGGAAGCGGCTGGGGTGGGAATGCCATTTTTATGGCTCAAACATACGGGTGCAGAGTAACGAGTATTACCATCTCTGAAGAACAGTATAAGCTTGCGAAAGAAAGGGTTGCTGAAGCTGGACTTTCTGACCGGGTAAGCATAGAACTTGCTGATTATAGACTTATTGAAGGAAGTTTTGACAAGATTGTATCCATTGAGATGCTCGAAGCTGTTGGACATGACTTTCTGGAACTCTTCTTCAAACGATGTCATGAATTATTAAATAAGGGAGGTGTTCTTGCTCTGCAGGTAATTACCTGTCCTGATTCCCGCTATGACAGCCTTCGAAAAGGAGTGGATTGGATCCAAAAACACATCTTCCCTGGCACCTTACTTCCATCTGTAGCAGCTATCAACAAAGCAATCAATAACACCAGCGACCTGAGCCTTGTTAATCTCAAGGATATTGGCCTTCACTACTCCAAAACCCTGGGCATCTGGCAGCAACGATTTAACAAGCGCTTGGAAGAGGTTAAAAAGCTGGGGTTTGATGATGAGTTCATTCGTAAATGGAATTATTACTTTTCCTACTGTGAAGCGGCTTTCAGTATGCGCAATATCTATGTCATGCAAATGGTCTACTCCAGACCAAATAATTCGAATTTAATCTGATAGCCAGTCACTTACAATCCTTCCTGCTTTCTTTTCTTGTTAAAATATGTTAAGTAAGTCCAAAGATTCAAATATTGGAACGCTTGTTGCGTTTACAATAATAGAAAGAAACACTAATCAGGACTTAACACTTAAACTAACCATATTTATGAAAAAGGAAATAAAAAAAGAAGCGAAAAAAGAAGCCAAGGGAATTGTAAAACAATTAGGGGAACAGATAAAACTCCAGCTTGATTACCGCACGATGATTATTGTAAGAAGTAAAGCAGCTGTTGCCTTATGGATGACAAAATATCCGAATGCCAAGGTTATCGCCTAGGTATCACTATATAAATAAAAAACGCCTTCCTGTAATGAACAGGAAGGCGTTTTTATTGTTTTTAATATCTCTGATTTAATCCCTGCAAGAGTGTTATTGAATTTTTTCGTCAATCTCGTCCATCTTTGCTTCCGTCCAGTTTCCACTCGTCGTATAGACAATTTTTCCGGTTGCATCCAGAAGAAATATATAGGGGGTATCCTTTTTCTCAATGGAAAGCACTGTTTTGTAAGTGGTAATCTCTCCTTTATAAAAGATGACATGTGACTGCAGGTCCTTCTGAGTAGTCTCTTTCATCTGTTTTTTGCTCTTATCGTAGAAAGGCATACTGCTTCCGCTGAACATAGGTATAAAATACACATTCACATCTTCGGCCGCATCAAGCAGGCCGGTCTTTGCGATATATTTCTGATATATAGGATCCATCCAGGTTTGAAGGTCTTGCTCCGCATCTGAAGAATGAGCCATTCCTATGAGTGTGTATTTTCCTTTGGCTTTATCAGGCATCGTAATCGGAGTTCCATCCAGAGTTTCACCGGTAAGCGAAGGAAACATTTTACCTACCTGGGCATGCCCACTTAATGGCAACAGGACTGATAATCCGGTAAAAGAAAGAAGAATAAGCAGTTTTTTCATTTTTTAAAAGTATTTATGGTATAAAAATACACTAATAGTCCTTCCACGTCCTGAAGAATTAGAAAAAAAATGGGTTAACTTTGCGATCCTGCAGTTAGCAGCAGAAACATACAAGTTGCATTCATAAAAAGAGGTGATCTTTGTTTCTTTACCTTCCCATAGCATTATTGTAATTATTGACATATTCAGTTCATTACGAGACCAAACAACAACAATATAATTCATTGATGAAGAGACTATACATAGGTTTGATTATTTTCTTACCTCACTTTATTCACGCTCAAGGATTTCAGGTAAATCTTCAGGGACAAAAACAACAAGGCATGGCCGGTGCAGGTACCGGACTCATTCAGGATGCTGCCGCCGTCTTTTTTAATCCAGGCGGTGTTTCCTTTCTGAAAGAGAACAGTGCTACTGTTGGGGTAACAGCCACAATCGCAAACGGGACCTTTCTGGATGCCGACAGCCACACCCTCAACCATACCAATTCCCCGGTTGCAACTCCGTTTACAGGTTATGTCGTTTGGGGCGTAAAAGACAGCACCAGCAAACTCAAAAATTTCAAGTTCGGTCTTGGGGTTTATACTCCTTTTGGGAGTATCGCCAGCTGGGAGAATGGGTGGACCGGCCGTTTTGCCCTTACCTATCTCAGTCTCCAATCTATCTTTATTCAACCAACGGTTAGCTACAAGGTCTGTGAAAAACTGGGGATCGGCGCCGGGTTTGTGTATGCTACTGGGAATGTGGAGTTGAAGCAGGATCTCCCGCTTCTTGGAGTCAACGGCAACTACGGATCTGCCGATTTGAAAGGTTCGGCAAATGGATATGGTTTCAATGCCGGAATTTATTACAAACCAACGGATAAGCTTTCTGTTGGTCTTACCTACCGTTCCCAGGTGAATATGTCGGTAAGCAACGGTACTGCCACCTTTACCGTTCCTGCCTCTGTAGCCAGCAATTTCCCTTCTGGTCCCTTTACTTCCTCCCTACCCTTACCACAGGTTGCAACCCTTGGTTTTGGATACTTGGTTAATTCCAAATTGGCACTCGCATTCGACGCTAACTTCATCGGATGGAAATGCCTCGACACCTTAGCTTTCACCTATAAAACCACAACAGCAACCTTGCAGGACACCAAACTTCCGAGGGATTATCAGAACACATTTGCATTTCGTCTTGGAGCTCAATACAAACTGAATGATCAATTCACCGTACGTGCCGGTGCCGCCCTTTCCCTGACTCCAATAAAGGACGGATACGTTACCCCTGAAGTACCCGATGCAAATAAAGTTAATCTGGCCTGCGGACTCGGTTACAGACCGATGAAGAACCTAATCCTGGATGCCTCTTATACTTTTGAAAATCTAACGCGTACCGACAATAACATAGCCCTTCAACTGAACGGAACTTATAAGACCTATATTTCAGCTATTGGGCTTTCTGTCATTTACCAGTTTTAATAATCTTTAACCGCTGCTAATTCAATGAAAAAAAATATTCTCAAAATCATTCTTGGTGCCATTGTTATTGGAGTTATTGGGTCCTGTAAACCCAGTATCGATATTCCTAAACCAAGTGCAGGAAGCATGAACCCGAGCTACTTTGTGGCTTTGGGAAATTCAATCACTTCCGGCTATGCCGATGGAGCACTTTATTATTCAGGACAGCAGAATTCATTTGTAAATCTTCTATCAGGACAATTCAAGTTAGTAGGAGGCGGGAATTTCAATCAGCCTCTCGTTCCTGCAGGTTCAGTGGGAGTTGGATCTACCGGTAACGCCCCCTTCAAGCTAGGCTACTCGACAGACTGCCTGGGTGTAACTTCCCTTTCGCCAGTACCGGTTTCAACATCCGGTGACCTGAGTATCTTTTCTAACTCTGTGGCATCTTCTGGACCCTTCAATAACATGGGAGTGCCCGGAGCAAAAGTTATTACTGCTGTTTTTCAAGGATATGGAAACCCATTGCTGGGGCCTGGTAATTACAACCCTTTCTTTTACCGTATGACTGCAAACCCTGCTACTTCTTCGATGGTGACGGATGCAACAGCTCAGAATCCTACTTTTTTCTCGCTTTTTCTGGGCAATAATGATGTCCTGGCTTATGCACTGGCAGGAGGAGCTTCTGATATGATCACTCCTTCAGCAGGACCCGTAGGTATCGGATTTGACGCTACTTACTATTCTATCGTCAACAGCCTTACAGCGAATGGTGCAAAGGGAGTTGTAGGGAATATCCCGGATGTTACTTCCCTGCCCTTTTTTACCACCATACCTTACAACGGTTTAGCTCTTGACTCCGGAAATGCAAGTCTGATGAATGCCGTTTATAATTTACGAGGTCTGTATTTTCATGTAGGAAACAACCCTTTTGTTATTTCAGATCTCTCTGCACCTTATGGAATTCGATTGATGACACCCAACGATTATATGTTGCTGGATGTACCCCTGGATTCTATCAAGTGCCATGGAATGGGCTCTTATCACGGAGGAATTCCGGATAAATATATTCTTACTGCCACCGAAGTAGCAGGCATCAAAAGTGCTACCGATGCTTTTAACTCGACTATCCGTTCCGCTGCTCAATCCAAAGGGCTTGCATTTGTAGATGTGAATGCTTTCATGAAAACGACCCAGAAAGGCATCATCTATAACGGTGTCACACTGAATACCAGTTTTGTTACCGGCGGTGCTTTTTCTCTTGATGGTGTGCACCTGAATCCTATCGGACAGGCATTGCTTGCAAATGAATTTATCAAAGCGATCAATTCAACTTACGGATCAACGATTCCTCAGGTCGATGTTACCAAATACAGAGGAGTTATTTTCCCATAGCGAAGACTTTTAGTGAAGTATAAACTGAATATTAACCAATCAAACCAATAATCATGAAGAAAATATACCTAGCAGCATTGAGCGCACTTGCATTTTGCGGAGTGGTGAATGCACAGAACGCCTGTAACGGTGGTCGTTATTCCAGCGATGTTTACACGAGCGGAGTAACTTCCGCAATTGTTTACGGAAATAATACGAATTACCTTGGAACACCTACGAGTCTGACATTAGATGTATATCAGGGAACCGGAGATACAGCTCTGGCGCGCCCTCTTATAATCTGGGTACATGGAGGAAGTTTCCTTGGGGGATCCAGCACCGATGCTGATGTATTAAGCCTTTCACAACACTTTGCAAAGAAGGGTTTTGTTTGTGCTTCAATCAACTACCGGGTCGGAATGAATTCGATCGATTCTTCCAATGCTATTCTTGCCGTTATCCGCGGAGTACAGGATTTGAAAGCAGCGGTTCGTTTCTTTTACAAGGACAAAAAGTCCGGAGCAAACGTATATAAAATCGACACGAATAATATTTTCATCGGAGGAAGTTCTGCAGGTGCGCTTACGGTGATGCATTCCGTTTATCTTAAACGTCCTTGCCAGATCCAGGAATATATCAGCAATGCAAACCTGGCTGCAATGGGTGGACTCGACGGACTCAGCGGTAACCAGGGATATTCAATGAAAGTAAAAGGGGTGATCAGTCTTTGTGGAGCTCTGGCTAAATATGACTGGATGGAAGCCGGTGATCCTCCTGTCTGCATGATGCATGGAACTGCTGATGCGGTGGTTACTTACAACAGAGGAATGGTTAATCCCGGTATCCCCCTGATGTATCTGGATGGAAGCCGTGTAATATTCAAACAGGCTCAGACCATCGGAGTCACGAATACATTCTACAGCTGGTACGGAGCGCCTCACGTTCCATATGCAGGAAGCAGCGCTTCGCAGCTAGCTTATATGGATACAACAGTCAACTTCGTCCGCGATTATCTTATCAATTCATTGGGCTGCACGAACGCTCCGCTTCAGCCAGCGGATGCAGCAGTCCAAAACGCAACACTTTATACTTGGAATTCTCCCTGCAACACAGGCATCGAAAGCTTTAGCTCGGTAAGCGAACTACAACAGGTTTTCCCTAATCCTTCCAGCAGCGAGGTTACATTGGTATTCACAAATAACAATTCATCTCATCTCGTGCAACTCTTTGACCTGAACGGGAAAGTCATTTCTTCAGCAAAAGCATCTGAAGCTACTTTCACCCTGAAGAAAGACGGTATTGCTCCGGGTATCTATTTTCTGAGAGTAAGCAACGAGCATGGTCAATACTCTGGACAAAAGCTGATCTTTAACTAACTCTTTCTTTCAACCCCTTAAAAGCCTTGAAACATACTTGTTTCAAGGCTTTTTTATACCCTGAAACAAAAAACATAACTTAGCTGCCATTAACCAATTAGGGCATGCTTTTTTATAAAGATGACATCTGTATCTTCTTCGGAACCTTAAACCCGGCTCCACACAGTCATCATGCCCTTGAAATTTCGATCGGTTCAGGTTCTCCTCTCCAACTCTATATGGGTGACCAGAAACCAGTGGAAGTACAAGCCTGCATTATTCTGCCAGACCAACAGCACAGAATCACGATTGATCCTGAAAAAGGAGAAAAGATAACCCTCATGGTGGATGCAGACCTTCCCCTGATCAGGGCAGTGACCAATCATTACAGAACCCGGAAGGAGTTCTTTGTCCCTATCTCCCTGAAGCGGATTGCTCCCTTCATTACGCAAATACTAGAGGCAAAAAACACTGCTGTAAACAATAACGGAGCCAACCTTTTCAAACTGGTAAAGGAAATGCTGGACTTTCTCTTCCCGGATTACGACAAACACCCGATGAATGCACAGGTAGTGCATATGACCCGACATGTCAAACAAAACATTACGAAGAACAAATTTTTATTTAAGGAATTATCAATAGAGCTTTCACGTTCCCCGAGCAGGCTCAGTCATCTTTTCAAGGAAGAAACAGGAATTTCATTCAGGAAGTATGTATTGTGGACCCGCTTAAAAACGGCAGTTGAAGCCTATCAGAATGGAAATAGCATTACACAGGCATCGTATATCAGCGGCTTTGCTGATTCTTCCCATTTCCACAAGGTATATACAGATATGTTTGGATTAAAGCCCTCGCTTCCGTTGAAAGAATATACAAAGACCCCTGGAAGATCTGAAAAAATGATCAGGCTTAACGAATAATACTGACTATCCCTTTATAGGTATGGTGTTGTTTGGAGAAGTCCTTAAGATCTACTTTCCAGACATATTCATCAATCTGAGCTCCATTGCCGGCTCCTTTATTGTTCACGCTTCCATCCCACCCTGTTCCCCATGCATAAGTTGAGAAGACCAGGTTTCCCCATCGGTCGTAGATAGACAATGCATAATTATTAGGATCTATCCCCTGACCTTGTGGCATCCATACATCGTTCTTACCATCACCATTTGGAGTAAATGAATTGGGGGCAAAAAAACTGAATTCCTGTAATACACAAACAGTCTTACGACTCGTATCGGTACAACCCAAAGTATTCACGGCTATGAGGGATACAGGGTAACACCCAGTATCCTTATAGGTAAACTGAGGACTGAACAAAATAGAACTGTCATTTCCGGGGTCCCCGAAATGCCAGAGCCAGAGACAGGTTGTATCGATAGTCTGATTTGAAAAATAGATTTCCGGGCTCAGGATCGTTGTGGGCTGAGGAGAAGCAGAGAAAAGGGCTTTGGGGTGACGATACACATTGATCCAGTTGTTCTTTGTAAAATTCAGCGGACAGCCATGAGTATCTGTTGCATTAACACCAACATTATACATTCCAGGAGTGGTATAGCAATGGGTATGTGCCGCACAACCTGAAAAAGAGCTTCCGTCACCATAGGTCCATGTTGCTGTACTGCAAACCGGTGTAAGCGTTTCGTTAAAAGTTACGCAGAGTGGAGAACAACCGGTACTGTCGTTCGCCGTAACTGTAATAACAGGAGCCGGGAAAACGGTGATTGTAACCAAAGCCGAATCGGAAGGTGTACCACAGTTATCCGTAACAATTACAGTATAGGTAGTGGTAGCAGCAGGTGTTGCTACTGGATTAAAAACAGAGGTAGAACTCAAGCCGGCTGCCGGTTGCCAGGAATAAGCAAAGACCCCGCTTCCTCCGGTGCCGGTTGCACTTAAGGTGGCAGAATTGCCAGGGCATACGGAAGTTCCTGCAGCAGTAACCACTTCCAGGGAAGAGTTAACCGTAACATTTACCGTCTGGGGAGTGGAATGACAATTATTAGCATCTGTACAAACAACCGTATAGATTGCATTCGCAACCGGGCAAACAGGAGAAGTTGCCAAGGTTCCATTATTCACCCATGCATATGTATATGCTCCTGTCCCTCCTGCACCAGTAGCAGTAAGGGGAGTGCATCCACCCAGACAAAGAGAAACTGCAGGCATAGGTGTCACTGTAAGAACAACGGGTTGGGTGATAATAACGGTTGCAGCACTCAGACACCCTGCACTGTCTGCAATACCACAGGTGTAAGTACCTGCACTCAGTCCACCTGCATTCGCAGTCCCCTGCCCTGTTCCGGGAGCAGGTAACCAACTAAATGTATATACCGGCGTCCCTGCTGTCGCAAGTGCTGTTGCTGTACCATCTGCACCACCGAAACAGCTGACAGAAGTATTACCTGTGATACTTGCAGAAACTCCCGGGATATTTGCAACGGTAACCATTCCGCTATCGGCACATCCTTTTGTATCATGAGCGAGAACCGTATAAGTTCCGGGTATAACATTCGAATAGGTAGCCGTCCCCGATCCTGCACCTGCAGGCGTCCATGTATAAGTGGCTGCACCGGTGCCTCCTGTGACTACGACACTTGCTGTCCCATCTGCTTTTCCGCAATAGCCTGCATGTGAACTCATGGCAACGGCCATTGGTGCTGGCTGAGTAACGGTAGCGCTATCCAGTTTTGTACATCCCTGAGCATCGGTAACGGTTATTGAATATGTCCCTGCACAAACATTTGTACAACTTGCAGCAGCACATCCGCCTGACCAGGAATAGGTATACGGCGTGCTGCCTCCGGATGGGATACAGATAAGCTGACCATTACAAAGTGCATTACAAGAAGTAGCTACACCGGAAACCGCCGTCACCATCTGTGCCGGATCTACGAGTGTTGCAACTGCGGTTGCGTTACAGCCGGTAGCGTCCGTAACAGTAGCTGTATAATTGCCGGAAGCAAGTGCTGTAGCAGTAACCGTTGCCTGAGCACCCGGATTCCATGAATAGGTAAGTGGGGCCGTTCCCCCTGCGATTGCTACAGTAGCACTGCCATTTGTTCCTCCAAAGCAGGTTGGATTCGTGAATCCGGAGATGGATGCGGTTGGAGGAATTCCGCCGAGGTAAGTGACTTCTAAAAATCCGTTTCCTCCGCTCGTTGATCCTGCTCCACCGATAGCATCTCCTGCTGGCAGATCAGGGTCTGCACTATTTCCGGGAGTACCGTTATTTCCATTGGTGATCGTTACTCCGGTTCCTGAGGTCCAGCTGATACCGCCGCCGCCGCCGCATGCACCGCAATCACAACCACCTGCTATTCCACCTCCTGTACCTCCGTTATTTCCACCCCCACCACCGCCGCCACCACCACCATCTGCAAAAAATCCTTTTGTAGCGCCGGCAGTACCCAGCCCATTGCCGCTTGCTCCTGCCAATCCCGGAGTGGTACATGAACCTGCAACTGAATTTCCATTTTGTCCTCCTCCGCCGCCAATCGCACCACTGCTAAACTGTCCACCACCACTTCCACCACCTGCCCCGCCTGCAACTACTAAAGGAGTAGCACCGTTATATATTCCAGTACCACCACCACCACCACCACCGCCACCTGAGCACCCAGAACCACCGGAATTTCCTCCTGCGGCTCCGTCTATGATTCCATTACCCCAGCCTGCAGGTCCGCCACCCGATCCGGTAACACAACCAACTCCTGCTCCTCCTCCACCTCCAACAATGATGGTCAATACCTGACCTGGAGCTACAGGAATATCACATTGAATAAATCCACCGCCACCACCACCTGCACCATTATAAGTATCTGTTCCACCCCCGCTTCCGCCTCCACCCCACGCTTTCACATGAAGCGAATTGACGCAATTCGGGACTGTAAACGATTGAGCTGATCCTGTAAAATTAAAAGGTACGGTGGTTTGAGCTCGAAGTTGGGAACTTGCGAGCATGAGGAACAAGAGTCCTGCTACAAACAGCACTGATCGTTTATACGGGACTTGCATATTGTTCTTTTAGAATGAGTTGGAATTAGCTTTGACTAAGATAGTCTATTCTCTCAACATATCGAAATCCAATTTTGTAATGCCCGAATCGTCTTTCATTATCGGCTTTTGAAGCAGGAATGGGGCTCAGCCGAAGCCCTGTTTCCGTCAAAAATTGCATACTCTGTGTAAAAAGTTTTGTTAAGAGAGGGATTGGTGTCTTTTTCTGAAAAAAGATGGTTCCAGGTATTGATATAAATAACAGGTCTTTCTCCCTTCATCTCCATTTTATCTCTGCTCACCACCTCATGATAATGAGTCACAAAACCTTTGTGAAAGTGTTGGCCTCTGCTATATGCATCACCGAAATCAATACTTTCCACTCTTTTGTAGGCGTCTCCTGTATGGATATAAAATGTTTCAATGTCTTTCTTCCGATGAAACCGAAACCTTCTATAGAGATCATATACCGCATCAAAAAAGAAGAATGGCTGGTCCTCGTCCTTAAAAACCACGGTCACCTCCAGTATTGAGTTCATCCCTTGTGCATATTCTTTTAAATACACTCGTTCAATCGGATTGCGGTAATCACAAGCAGGGATAATAAAAACAGGGCTGCAATGAAAGGATGCAAACGATAATGGAGTTGCCAGTGGGTAGGTGCGACATGAAGAACCCAGGATAAACAGGAAGAACATCAGCATCCGGTATTCCCTGAATTTATGCATACCTGATGTCACCTATTGCTTCACGATCTTCCTGACAGAAGAGTTTGAACCGGTGATCACCTGAACCATATACATTCCGGGTGCGAGCGACTCGAGATTCAGTTCAGTGCTATCTCCACTGACCTTGCTAGAGAAGATCTGTTTACCGATCATGTCATAAATCTTCAAACTCCGGTCATCGCTTCTGCTACCGAACTGCACTTTGACACTGGAGTTGAATGGATTCGGGTAGACCCTAAATTCGGGATCCACCGAAGCATAGGTTTGAATTCCTACGCAAGGGCTTATAGTAATAATCTGAGAAGAAGGAGTACTGTTTCCGGCAGCATTCGAAGCAATAAGCGTCACCGTATAGGAGCCGGCTGCCGCATAAGAAACGATTGGGTTTTGGGCATTTGAAACAGCTGGTGATCCACCGGGAAACGTCCAGCTCCATTGAGTCGGAACATTACTGCTCTGATCTGCGAACTGAATATTATTTCCACTGCATAAATTGCTCGAAGGTGCGGCAAACTGAGCAGAAGGCACATTATTGGAGTTTCCTCCGGTGATGTTCACATTATCAATAAAGATGGGTTGCCCGTTATGTCCCCGGTTCTGAAAGGAAACCATCACATTCGCCTGCCCGGCGTAAGTAGAGATATCAATCGTATCCCTTCTCCATTGAGAGGCACTGGGTACAAACTGAGTACTATTATTATTCGGGGCCGTTGCGAGGCTGCTTCCGCCTTTCAGGTATACCTGTGAATAGCTCGTCCCACAATCGTTAGAGACCAGCACCGAGAGGCTGTCTGAAAACGTGTTGTCATATTGGGCGTAGGCAACATCAAAAGAAAGTATGGCATGATTGAATGCGGTCATATCGTATTTTGGAGTCCGCATTTCATCTCTCGATCCGGTGGCATTGTAGTTATAATTATCATAATACATACACGATGAACTGTTTCTGCCTACGGATGAATTAGGCTGCCAGATCAAATGGTCAGAGCTTGCATCGTAATTCTGCCAGTTCAAAGGCGGGAAAGTGCCTCCCTGAAATCCTTCGGAGAGTGGCAGAGCAATGACTCCGGTAACGTTTATGTAAACAGTCTTGGTCATGGTATTGCTTCCGTTAGCATTGCTGCACTGGAGAATAACAGAATAAGTTCCTGGCGTGGCATATACGACGGAAGGATTCTGTAAAGTGGATGTACCTGGGTTTCCACCTTGGAAGGTCCATGACCAGGTGGTTGGAGCAAAGGTCGACTGGTCGGAGAATACAGCCGTTCCTCCTGCACAAATCCAGGAGTTATTGACTGAAAAATTTGCCAGTGGAGCCAGGCTGCCATTATTATACAGGTCTGTTTCCCAAACCCCTCTTCCATAGGTTGCTGCCCTCAGTTTACCTAAAGGATAAAATATAGCCAGATCATGAATCCCTACATTTGGAAGGCTGATTGAATAAGGAATCCAACTACTCAAGGTGCTGTCCCGGTAATAAACACCAACATCACATCCGGCATACATCCCTTCCTTGGTCCCATTCCAATACACGAGGCAATTGACTGGAAGATTTGGAAGCCCTGTTGAAAAGGAAGTCCAGGTTGCGCCTCCATCGGTTGAACCATAAATCTGGTCTCCCGCAGAGTAACCGGCGAAAGTCACCCAAACTCTATTGGGGTTAATGTCTTTCACAGTTACTGTTGCAAGCCAGTTACCCGAAACAGGAAGAGTCCCGGTAATATCTGTCCAGGTAGTACCTCCGTTGCTCGTTTTAACAACCGTATTTCCCTGAATGGCATAAATGATCTGGGGATTGGAAGGGGCAACTGCAAATTCTGATATTTGGGAAGTTCCTGGCTGTGTACCTATTTGAGTCCAGCTCACACCTTTATTGGATGATTTGAACATCTGCTGATACCCGCAATAAATTGTGTTCGGTGTCAGTGGATCCTGATGCCAGGGTGTATTCCAGGTTCCGTTTCCGGTAAGACCCGTGGTAATTGTATTCCAGGTCAATCCCCCATCGGTGGTCCCATTGAGGGATCCATTGTATTGTTCTCCATACATAACCTGATCGTTACTCCAATCAATAAAACAGGACATGCCATCTCCGCCCATGGTAGCCGTCCAACCACCAGAGTAAATATTGGTTCCATTATCTTGGTGACCGGTAATATCAAGCTTGTAGGTCGTCTTGCTCAAACCCATTTTATAGATTTCAGCAATATTCATATTTCCGTTGACAGGGCCCCAGCTTGTTCCGCTGTTCGGAGTCTGGAATAGACCACCATCTGTAGCGGCATAGATGGTCGTAGCATTTTTGTAAATAAGGTCATGTACATCCGCATGAACATAGGGAGAGCCAGCTCCAGTCCAGTGACCGAAAATACTCCATGTAGCACCTCCATCCATGGTTCTCCAGATATTTACTCCTCCAACCACTACCTCGTTTGCATTGGTTGGTGAAACAGCAATGGATAAGGTGTACCATCCCTGACCTCCGGAATCATTTCCTGTGCTTGAATAACCCAGCAGATTAGGAGAGGAGGATTTTTGAACAAAAGTATTTCCATTATCACTACTCATATAAAAGCCGTAAAAACCACTCGTGTTGGCATCACTTCCTACTACATAGACCAGGGAAGGATTCGCAGGAGTTACTGCAATAGAAAGGCGGTCGACTGCGGTGGAGGATGGCAAGCCAGTAGTGATCGTGTTCCAGGTTGCCCCTCCATCGGTAGAGAGCATAAAATTTAAACTTACACTGTAAATAGTAGTGGTATCTCCAGGTTTATAAGTTATGTCTGTAAATGTGGTTCCGCTCCCTGTTACACAATTCCAGGTAGCAGCTGCATCAAGGCTTCTGAATATTCCTACGTTGGTGGCTGCAAGTAATTCGTTGTGATTTTTGGGATTGATGACCATCCGGTACATCCTGAAACCATCTGCAGCAATATGAGAAAGGCCTGTAGTATTCCAGCTGTGTCCACCATCGGTAGACTTCATCACTCCAATACTCCATGAATCTCCTGCATCACCGTCGCCTGTTGCCAGGTACATGGTAGTCGGAGTGATGGGGTCAAAAACAATATCTGAACATCCTATCACAGCCATGGTATCGGTACTGGTAGTCCAGTTGTTTCCTCCATTAGCACTGTTCCACAATCCTCCGTCGGGTGTTACTACCCATAAACCATTTAGATTTGAGGGGTCGAAGCGTACCACATTTACCCTTCCTGCATTACCACCGGTCGGATCACCGAAAGGACCAACCGGTTGCCAGGCTGTAGAAAGGGAAGTCTGATTGGAAATTCCTCTGGATGCTGCATTCGTTTTCAGGTATTTCTGGTATTCCTCCCAGGCCTTGGAAGCGCGAGTCACATCCCCGCTTGGATAAACACGCGGCGCCATGAAATATTCCCACCGTTTGTAGAGTTCATACCCGGGAATCTCTCGTTCCTCCCCTTTCTTTCCATTTTCAGCATCGGCTTTCTGCTCCCGCTTAAGCTCCTTCAGCCTTTTTGAGTAATATTTATTAAATGCCTTTTGAGTGGCATAAAAGTTCACATGAGGATCCGCCATCATCTTTCTCCAATCTTGAGCGCCGGCCATGGAGAAAACACAGAGAGTGATTGCTAGAAGTAGTGTTTTTTTCATAAGTATTCTGTTTTATGGGGATGAGTAAATATAAGAAAAGGTATTCTCTTTGCAAAACAACCGAAGGGAGCAGTCTTTTTACGAGTTTTGCACATGGCAAAAAATAATTTTGAAAGGATGATTGATCTCGCAGGCGAGATCTTCGATGCTCATAACGATCCGGAGCAGCTGGATGTGGATGAACACGTGATCGAACAACTCAAGCACTTACATCCGGCAACCGTTTCAGAATATAAGGATCGGAATGGGCCCGCGGTTTGGATCTTGCTGATCCCGACAACCACCAAACTGATGAATCAGTTCCTTGAGAAAAGTATTTCCGAACAGCAACTGCTCGACCTTACTCCTCCCCATTCCAGGTTTCAGAGCATCTACCTCTGTTCCGCCATGGTGCTTCCGGAGTATCGGGGAAAAGGAATTGCCAAAGGGCTTACCCTGGAAGCGATTGCATCCATACAAAAAGAGCATGACATTGATTCTTTGTTTGTCTGGCCATTCAGCAAGGAGGGTGATGGATTAGCTGAGGTGATCAGCAAGGAAACGGGACTAAAACTTTATAAAAGAGCATTAAATCTGTAAAATACCCCCCTTAACCTTGATTTAATGTTTGTGCAATGAAATAAAAAAATCCCCGCCTTACGGGGCGGGGATTAGGAGCTGTCTTACGGGGCAGCGATATGGGACCTAAGTCCCTAATAGTTTTATAGTTATTTTATTGCATGTTCAATATACCATACAAATCTAAAAAAGATTTACAATACAGCAAGCCCGATGTACAAAGATTTAATATGGAAGCGGCAGAAGCAGTAGATTCTACGGTGAACGGTTACCACCTGGCGGTAGAACCTTTCAAACAAGGGGTTCTCTGAAGCTTAGAAACCCATCAGATTGGATTATTTATGAATAACCCGGAATTCCAGTCTCCGGTTCTGGGCATGTTCTTCTTCAGTACACTCCACCCCATTTTTACATTTATTGAGGAGCTGGGATTCTCCATATCCTTTCCCGGTGATGCGGCTTTTGTCTATCCCGTGTGCTACAATATAATCAACAGCTGATTTGGCCCGTTTCTCTGAAAGCTTCATATTATATTCATCCGATCCTTTAGAGTCGGTATGTGAGCTCAGTTCTATATTTATGTCCTGCAGATTTTGCATCACGTAAATAACTTCATCGAGGGTATGTTTCGCGTCCTCAAGAAGCACAGCATCGTTCGATTTAAAAAATACTTTTTCTTTGATCACCATACTTCCACCTCCGGAGGCCTGAATCCTTTCCGGATCTACAACACTCAGCCACGGGTCATCTTCATAAATTTCGGTAAGCCCGTTCTTTTCTGCAGAGATCACTTCAAAGTAAAACCACCCGGTCCGGGGGTTACTCACCTCTGTCAGGACTTTCCCTTTCGAATTAGCAACATATAGTTTTTGCCCACCCATAAGCTGGGGTTCATTCTCATCCACAGAAAAACGGTAGGATGCAGCCGCGGGCAGGTTTTTAAACAAAAAAGCACCTTTTTCGTTCGTGGCACAGGTCTGAAGTACCTTTCCACTTTCATCAGTGAGATTGATTTTTAAACCCACGTAAGGTACCGCTCCTTTATCGCTTTTAAGCATCATTCCGCGGATATCTGTTCTCAGTGTGGCATCATCTACATGCAATTCTTCAATCGTTTTTTTATCGGTCGCCTGCACTTTAAATGCAAATTTTCCCTTCGCATCCGGGGTGGAAGACATAAGCTCTTTTCCGTCCTTTGTGGTGAGTTCAATTTTGCCTATCGCCGCCAGTTTAGGATCCAGATCTTCTATTTGGACCGTAAAATTCTGATCGGGAGGTAGGGTGGTAAAAGCAAAACTACCAAGCGCATTGGTGGTTACCGTTTCAAGCACCTTACCGGAAGCATTGACTAAAGAAACCTTTGTTTGAGTGACCGGCTTGTGACTGGCATCCGCTGCCAACAGTTTGCCTGCCAGATGAAGCCTTTTGCGAAATTCAGCTTTCAGATCGCTGATGCGTTTCTCTTCTGCTTCTCTTTTTTCCCTGGCCAGCCTTTCCTTGGCTTCCTGCTTAGCTTTGGCTATTCGCTCAATTTCATCATCTTTGAAAATACCAGAACCGAATTCTTTCAGATATGCATCATCTTCCTTAATCCTTTTTTCTTTTGCATCATAGGCATATTTAGTGAAAGGGTGATGAAATTTCAAGGTGTCGATGGTCCTTTCAGACTTGTCCACAAATACAACCGCTTGTTGAAAATTGGCCCTCACATCCAGCATCTTCACAGGTACCTCCCCGTTTATGGTAAAGAAGGTGGTGATAAAGCCTGGTTTAGACAAGACAATCTTATACGATGAACCGTATTTCAACTGAAAACTAGCTTTCCCTTTGCCACTGGTAACCAGGTTCTGTATCTGCTCCTCTCCCTTATAAACCAGGATACCGGCTCCTTCCAGCGACTTCTGATCACTTTGTTTGGTGGCCACAATCTGAAACTCGATATAACCGTCTTCCTGTCCGGTCTGTGACGACATCGGGGATGCGAGAATCTGAAAAAAGCAGTAGAGTGCAATTGCTTTTGCAGTTGTTGCGATTGGATGTTTCATCATCATAAATAAAAGAGCTGTAGGGATTTTTTTAAAGATATAAATTTTATATCAAATGAGAACAAATCCATATTTGCAAACAAGTAAAAAAAAGAGATTCATTCGCACATCACGATATTTATTCTATGTTTGCATATCAGACTCAAACTCAAACTTATTTACATCCAGTAAGGCATTATATGGTTCGAGGTTTGTTCCCTTTTTCCTCACCTGTTAAACAGGCCCTCTGGTCCTCCTTAGTCATTGGTTTCTTTTTTATTACAGCCTGCACTCAACGCCCCCATACAAAACCACCCGTTTCAGCAACTATAGCGCAACCTCAGTCTATACCTGCAAACCCAGTCATTACTCCTGCAATTCATCCGAAGATTATATCATTACCTCTCCCACCTGAAAAGCCGGCAGGATTTGCTGTAAATATGCCCAATTATAATACCGAACAGGGTCTTGCGCTCAGCTCCGTGCGGGGATCATGCAGAGACCGGTATGGAAACCTCTGGTTTGGTACTCAGGGAGGAGGAGTCAGCCGCTTTGACGGAAAATCATTCCAGAATTATACCGTTCGGGAAGGCCTCGCTAATAATAGTGTGCTCTGTATAGCGGAAGATCTGCGGGGGGATGTATGGTTTGGTACTGCAGGAGGCGGAGTAAGTCGTTTTGACGGACGATCCTTCACCAACTATACCACTTCAGAAGGTCTGATTAATAATAGTGTATGGGGGATTGATGTGGATGACCAGGGAAAAGTCTGGTTCGGTACCCAGGGAGGGGTTAGCTGCTATAATCCCGAAACTCCCGCAAAATTCGAAAACTTCACACACAAAGACGGGCTGCCTTTTGATGTCGTACACACCGTGTATAAAGATAAGACCGGCAGGCTCTGGTTCGGTACGGAAGGCGGGGGTGTTAGCTATTATCTTCCTTCTATCCTTAAAGGGGCGCCTAAAACTTTTGTAACACTCACCACTAAAAGCGGATTAGGTAATAATAGAATTATCAGCATCCAGGAAGACCAGGCAGGGAATATCTGGTTCGGAACAGACGGTGCTGGCGTGACCCGGTATAACCCCAAAGCCACCAAAGGAGAGAATGCGTATTTTACCTATACAACCCGTGAGGGTCTTGCCAATAACATTGTCTATTGCATGCATCTCGATCTGAATGGAAACCTCTGGCTTGGAACAGACGGAGGCGGAGTAAGTCGTTTTGCTGAAGGCCCGCTCAACACCTCCGGCAATTGTTTTGTGAACTATTCCACTTCCGAAGGTCTGGCAAACAATAGTGTACTCTGTATTTCGGAGGATCTTGGAGGAAGCCTCTGGTTCGGGACCCAGGGCGGTGGCATCAACCGGTATGATGGGAAAGCTTTTGAAAATTTCACGACCGAACAGGGTCTTTCCAACAATAGCATCTACTGTATCCGGGAAGATCGTGAAGGAAACTACTGGTTTGCAACTCAGGGCGGAGGAGTGAGCTGTTATAAATTCTCAGAGGAAGGCAAATCGAATAAAAGGTATTTCCGCAATTTCACCACAGATCAAGGCCTTGCCAACAACATTGTATGGAGTATCCAGGAAGATAAAAAAGGAAATCTTTGGTTCGGTACTGCCGGTGGTGGTGCCAGCTGCTATACCACCGTTTCAGAAAAAGGGAAAAAAGGCTTTCTTAACTATTCGGTTAAAGAAGGACTTGCTGGAAATACTGTCCTCTGCATGCTACAGGATAAAAATGAAAATATCTGGTTCGGAACAGAAGGACATGGGGTCAGCTGCCTGACTCCCGAAAAGAATGGATCCAAGGCGCATTTTATCAATTATACCCAGGAAGGCGGACTCAGCAATAATACTGTTTACAGCATGCTCGAAGATAAAAAAGGAAATATCTGGTTTGGAACAGACGGGGGAGGCGCCGTTTGCTTTACTCCTCAGGGCCAGAGCGGATCCGGTAATTTTAAAATCTTCAAAGAATCAAACGGGCTTGCAGGGAACAGCATCCTGAGCATGCAGGAAGATCTCTACGGAAACATCTGGTTCGGAACCGATGGTGGTGGGGTGAGCCGGTACGACTGGAAAACCTTTGTCACCTATACCACCTCCGATGGCCTTGCTAATAATAGTATCTGGAGTATCCAACAGGATAAAGAAGGCACACTCTGGTTTGGCACCACACTCGGCTTCTGCAAATTTCAGGGATTCCGCCCAAAAATAAAAGAAGAAGATGAAGCTTGTAGCAAGCTTCACAACCTTCCTTCAGCCAATGGAAAGACCAATACACTGCTGAGCAACAACTTCCTCCCCACCTTTGAGCAATACAATCAGAAAACAGGATATCCGGTGAAAGATATCAGCACCCTGTTCTGCGACAGTCGCGATATCCTTTGGGCTGGGACCGGCGACAGGCTAGTTCGGTTCGACTATTCAGGGATTCGGAAAAAAAGCCAGCCTCCCCGGCTTTTTATTGAAGGTGTCAAGCTTGAAAATGAAAACATAGGTTGGTATAATCTGCTTCCACATCCGGAAACCACTGCAACAGACAGCTCCTTTATCCATGCCCGGCTCCTGGAGGAATCTGCCGTATTCGGAGATCTTTTAAGCGAACACCGCAGAGATTCTATGAAGCTCCGTTTCGGTGATGTACAGTTCGATGCGGTCTCCGCACACTATCCCCTACCCTCAAACCTGGTCCTTCCCCATAGTCATAACCAGATAAGCTTTAATTTTTTGGCTATTGAACCTGCCCGGTATTTCCTTATCCGTTATCAATATCTTCTGGAAGGTTATGATAACGACTGGAGTCCAGTGACTGACCAAAGCTATGCAACCTATAGCCACCTGGGAGGCGGAACCTACATCTTCAAAGTAAAGGCCAGAAGCCCTGATGGAACCTGGAGTGAACCAGTCATCTTTCGTTTCAAAGTCCTCCCTCCCCTTTACCGAACCTGGTGGGCTTACGCACTGTATCTGGTAGTCGGCTTTACAGGCATCAGAGGATTTATCAAATTCAGAGAACGGACCCTGAAGCATGAACGGGATGTATTAGAGCGAAAGGTGGAAGTCCGCACTTCCCAGCTGAACGAGCAAAAAGAAATTGCAGACAGCAGACGAATCATTGCAGAAGAACAGCGTGGAGTCATCGCTGCTCAAAAAGACCTTGCTGAAAAACAAAAAGAAGAGGTCCAGCAGCAGAAACACCTCATTGAAGAAAAACAAAAAGAAATTGTTGATTCAATCAACTATGCAAAAAAAATCCAGCAGGCTCTGCTCAAAGAGCAGAACCATCATACCAAGCAGCTTCCTGATCACTTCATTTTATTCAAACCCAAAGATATTGTTAGCGGAGATTTTTACTGGGGCATAGAAAAACAAAACCACTGGTATCTCGCCGCAGCCGACTGCACCGGTCATGGGGTTCCCGGGGCCTTCATGAGCATGCTGGGTATTGCCTTCCTGAATGAAATCAACGCCGTTGAAACGCTCCTCACCCCTGCCGAAATCCTGGAGCAACTCCGGGAGAAAGTCATCAAAGAACTTGCTCAGACCGGAGCCGATGGCGACAGCCGCGACGGAATGGACATCTCACTCATGCGAATGAACCTGAGTACGAAAGAAATCTGCTGGTCAGGTGCCAACAACTCTGCCTATCTCCTCCGGGGAACCGAGCTGATGGAAATAAAAGCAGACAAACAACCTATCGGTTACTATCCTTATCCAAAACCGTTCACCAGTCATCTTTTACAAGCTACCCCTGGTGAAAATCTCTATCTCTTTACCGATGGTTATGCCGATCAGTTTGGCAGGGAAAATAAAAAAATCACCAAGCGAAAATTCAAGGAAGCGATTATACACATGCAGGGCAAGAACATGGCCGACCAAAGGACTCATCTCCGTCAATTTCTGGATGATTGGCAGGGGAGGATGGAGCAGACAGATGATATTTGTGTGATAGGAATTCACATATAATCCTCTGAGCCTTTCGAGGAGAAAGATAATTCAAATTGAATAATAAGGTAAACGAATTATTTGTATATTTATTAAGGAACTCCAAAATCTAAAACCTTTCTGATGAAAACAAAACTACTCTTTGTGGCCGTTAGCTCTTTTCTTTGCGCAAGTGTATTCGCACAGATAACTGTTGATCATACAAACATTGCCCCAATAGGCGATCTGATCAGGCAAGCAAATGATACTTTGCCCGGATTCTCCATTTTCCCTGGACCCTCCGGAACTAACCAGATTTGGAATTTCAGTGCACTACACAACGACAAGGTGGATAGTCTTGTATTTGAAGTTCCAGGATGGACCCCCTATTCAGCACCGTTTGCAACGTCTGATCTGGGAATAGTTGTTAATGGAAAACAGTATGAGTACCTGATTAACAATACCGCCGGCCTTTTTCTTGTTGGTGCTGCTATTCACCTTCCCGACCCCGGACAGCATTTGCTAAACGAGTTTAGTGCCCCTAATTCGAAACTTATTCAGTGGCCTGCCTCCTATGGCATGAATTATACCGATAATTATGTGATTGCTGGAAAGGCTGCTTACAATCAGGTGCCAGGATATGATAGCGTCAAAATAAAGAACACCACAAACTCAACGGTAACAATCGATGCCTGGGGCAGTGTCCAGACTCCACTGATGACCTTCCAATCACTTCGAGAAAAGCGGCATAAATTCGATTTCGATTCTACATGGTTGCATAAAATTTCACCTTCTGTCTGGATTGGATTAACTCCAACCATCGATACAGTTGATTCCTATACCTGGTGGAGCAACTCATCAAGTGCAGGTTACCCGGTAGTTACTATGGATCAGAACCCCAATAACATGAAAATATCAAGTGTACAATGGCTATTGGCTACTCCCACTGTACAGGCAGTTGTTGAGTTAACCAATGTTCCGGGGTTGAATGTTTACCCGAATCCGGCAAATGATTATATCGATATACAAATGAATAACCTCGATGCTATTTCTATAACTGTTATAGACCTGTCCGGGCGGATCATCTTAACGGCAGAAAAACCAATCAATAACCTTTCCCGCCTGAATACTCAAAGTCTTGGTAGTGGTATGTACTTTCTGCTCACTGAAGACCGGAAAGGACAACGGAACACACGCAAGTTTAATATTTCCAGGTAAAATGCGGTCCCCGAGCGGACCCGATAGCTATCGGGTCGAGGGGCACTCTTAGCCCATTAAACTCATTCCGGAAGATTCAGCAGCTGTTTTACTTCCCTGACAGAGCGAATGAGAGGAGGGAAAGAAATTGGAGCCATTCGGTCTTCAATAATATCTGCTATAGAGAGCTTACTCCCTAAATACTTAATATTATTGAAACGTGTCCTGACAACCTCTTGTGTGACCGGATCATGGGTGATGACATCCAGATAAGCAATATATCTCCTTCTTCCACTAGTATAGAAATTCGGATAAGGATAATGTTCCCATTTCGAAAGATGGATTTCTTCTATTTCAGATGGAATGAATGAGGTGCTCTTAGAGAAAAGTGGCCCGTAAAAATTTCGTTTAAAGACCTGTAGAGAGGTCTCATCCAGCGTCAGAACATACTGTGAAGGGATCAGTGAAACAAAGATGAAAAGAGCCAAAGCAACATACACCCATTCCTGATCAAGCTTGCCTTGACTATACATCCACCAGGCTATCACTGGAAGTGTAAGGAAAGCAATTCGTAGCATGTAAAACCAATAACCGGTATCACTGGTATAAGGGAGATCAGTTGTGGAGGGAGCAGAACGAGATGTTGAGGGCATCTTTGATGTGTTTTACAAGAAGGGAAGATTCTCGTGCTTCCGGTAAATCTACGTTTCTTTTTTTCAATAACATAAAATAATATAAAGATGAATATACTGGTTCTCTGTTGGCTCGGGATAGGTAATCAGAAACTCTTCTAATTACCTAATCACCTTTAAATCAGCATAAAAGGGCTTTACCATAATACAAAACTCCTCTAACTAAGTCTCTCTCTAGTTCGATCGTATTACACTCTTGCATTCTAGAACAACACCCTTGTTCTTTAGAACAACACTCTTGTACTTCAGAACAACACCCTTGTTCTTTAGAATAACACTCTTGTCCTTTAAAACAACACTCTTGTTCTTTAAAACAACACTCTTGTTCTTTAGAACAACACCCTTGTTCTTTAAAACAACACTCTTTTACTCTAGAACAACACTCTTGTTCTTTAAAACAACACTCTTGTACTCTAGAACAACACTCTTGTACTAGAGTACAAAAGCATATTACGACCTACATCTGAAAAATACCCCTCATTCCCGGAGAAAAAGGAATAATTCCAGGCCATTTCAACGGCAATTCCATCCACTTTAATGACTGAAAACCAGCATTAATCGTCATTGTCCAGATTTCCCTTTCCATATTCAACAAAACCCTTAAATTCGTCAAGCTTTTATAGTTAGAGAAGACTTTCTGCCCGTATGGGCTTATCAATCAGAACGAAATACAAAACATGATGATGAAAAATGTACTAACCGGCACCGCTCTTCTAGCCTTTCTATTTACTGCTCATGCCCAGCAGGTGATGACTCCTGAAATGCTTATGCAAGTCGGGAAACTTAGTTCGGTGGGCATTTCCAAAGACGGAAAATCAGTGATCTATGCAGTAAAGACCTACAACATCGCGGAAGATAAGTCCACTAAAAAATTCTACTCTGTTCCGGTTGCAGGAGGCTCAGCGGTGGAAGTCAAGTCAGTGGAAGATCTCGTTCCCAATGATCGTATCTCCAAGGACGGCAAACACAGCATCAGCAGCAATGATATCAAAGTAAAAAAAATCTATGGAAAAGATTATTATCCGAATCTGCAAAAATCGGATGTCATGATCTATGATAATCTGAACTACCGGCACTGGGATACCTGGGAAGACGGAGAATTCGGGCATGTATTCCTGAATACCCTCAGTGGTAAAAAGGTAACCGACAGTCTCGACCTCATGCCGAATGAGCCTTATGATTGCCCGCAAAAACCTTACGGAGGTGACGAGGATTTTATCTGGAACCCCAATGGAAAAGAGATTCTCTATGTAACCAAGAAGAAATACGGGAAAGACTATGCACTCAGCACCAATACAGACATTTTTTCTTATGAAATCGAGGGTAAAAAAACTACCAACCTCACAAGCGGCATGGAAGGTTATGATATGAAACCTGCTTTTTCCCCTTCCGGAACATTAGCATGGCTCAGCATGAAGACCGACGGATACGAAGCCGATAAGAATGATATTTTTGTCATGAACGGATCTTCCCGAATCAACCTCACGAAAGACTGGGACGGCACTGTCAACGATTACAAATGGAGCCTCGACGGGAAGAAAATCTATTTTACTGCTGCAGTAGACGGGGTTGTTCAGTTGCTGGAAGTTAATTATCCGGCGACAGTTAAGGAGACAGCCGTTGTAAAGCAAATCACTAAAGGAGATTATGACATTCACAACCTGGTTGGGCAAGCCGGAAATGAGCTGATCGTGGAAAGAACGGACATGAATCATGCCCCTGAAATCTGCACATTGGATCCTGCAAACGGAGTCCTAAAACAGATCACCCATGTGAATGACGAACTCTACAAATCAATTGTTCTTCCTAAAGTTGAGAAACGGTTTGTCACTGCAACCGACGGACAAAAGATGCTCGTTTGGGTCATACTCCCTCCGGGCTTTGATGCCACCAAGAAATACCCTACCCTACTCTATTGCCAGGGCGGACCTCAGAGTCCACTCACCCAGTTCTATTCTTATCGCTGGAATTTTCAGCTCATGGCATCCAAAGGCTATATTGTTGTGGCCCCGAACCGCCGTGGTATGCCGGGCCATGGAGTGAAATGGAATGAACAAATCAGCAGAGATTACGGAGGACAGAACATGAAAGATTACCTCATCTCCATTGATGAAATTTCAAAAGAACCTTATGTCGACAAAGACCGGAGAGGATGTGTCGGAGCCAGTTATGGAGGATATTCCGTTTACTTCCTGGCAGGAATCCATGAAAAACGTTTTAAGACCTTCATTGCACACGACGGGATCTTCGATTGGAGAAGTATGTACGGTACCACAGAAGAGATGTGGTTTGTGAATACCGATCTGGGTGGCCCTTACTGGGATAAAGACAATGTCTCCGCTCAGAAGTCATACAACGAATTCAATCCGGTTAATTTTGTGAAGAAATGGGACACTCCGATCCTGATCATCCAGGGAGGAAAAGACTACCGTGTTCCTATTGAGCAAGGGCTTGGAGCTTTTCAGGCGGCTCAGCTGCAAGGCATCAAGAGTAAGATGCTCTATTTTCCGAACGAGAATCACTGGGTGCTGAAAGATCAGGATGCCTTGGTCTGGCAGTATGAATTCTACAACTGGCTTGGGGAGACCTTAAAATAGGCTACCTTTCGAAACCTAATTTCAGACCCTTCATGAAACACTCTTCCTCTATCTGTACCGTCTTGGCGGTACTGCTCTTAAACGCATTAACCCTTCGGGCGCAAACCATTGTGCCGGTGACTACCTTCGGTAGCAATCCTGGTGCTTTGAACATGTATAAATATGTACCGGCAGGTATAACCGGTGCAGCACCCCTGGTCATTGCCATGCATGGATGTACGGAAACAGCGGCTCAGTTTGCTGCTCAAACCGGATGGAACAAGCTGGCCGACTTGCATAAGTTTTATGTAATCTATCCCGAACAAGTATCCGCAAATAACAGCGGTCTCTGCTTTAACTGGTTTGATACCACCGATGTGAACCGCGGCGTCGGAGAGGCTCTTTCTATAAAACAAATGGTGGACTATATGAAAACCAACTACACGATCGATCCTTCTGCCATTTATGCAACCGGGATTTCTGCCGGGGCTGGAATGACTTCCGTGATGATGGCTGCCTATCCCGACATCATTCATGCCGGAGCCATCATGTCGGGACTTCCATACAAGGCTTCCACCAGTATCTTTACAGCATCCACGGCCATGAATCCGGGCATTACCATGACTCCTGCACAATGGGGTGCTCTGGTCAGAGCACAGAACCCGGGTTATTCAAACCCTTATCCACACCTGGCTATTTTTCATGGGACGTTAGACCCGACCGTCAATATCAATAATGCAACTGAACTCATAAAACAATGGACCAACCTCGATCATGGGGATCAAACTGTTGATTCCGTAAATAATTCATTCCAGGGCAATACTAATATTCAGTTGAATATCTATAATGACAGCTCCTCCAATCCTATAGTTTATTTCTATAAGATTACCGGTATGGGTCATGCCATCGCGGTAGATACAGGAGCCTGCCCCCGTCAGGGAGGTGCCACAGGAACTTATGCGGTGAAGGAAGTTAACTTTCATTCCACGTATTGGGCTGCTGATTTTTTTAATCTCATCAGCACCTTTCCTTACACAATTACCGGGCCTATTAATGTGACCATCGGTGCAACAAACCAGATCTATTCCGTTCCTGCAACAGCAGGATCTACTTATTCCTGGTCGGTGCCACCTGGATGCACCATTGTCAGCGGGCAGGGAAGTCATTCGATTACTGTTAATTTTTCAACTCGCGGGGGACTGGTCCAGGTTACAGAAACCGTTACCGGGGGATGTGAACTGGATGCTGCAAAGCTCCTTGTAAGTGTAGGAATTGCGGCTGTGATAGATGTGCTAAAGGAGGCTACTGGAAGCATATCCTATAATGCCGGTAACAATAGCCTTTCACTTATAAATATTAATCCAGCTCAGGTAAAATCTATACGCGTTCTAAACATGCTCGGACAAGTTGTTTCTGAAAGCGGAGCTATACAAAGTAATCTTTATGTTCTTCCTTCCAGGCTGATCAACGGGATTTATCTTATAACCCTCACCACAGAAGACAAACAATTTGTTCAGAAGATTGCGATACGATAATCCTCTAACGTCCTTGCTCTGGAGAGCAAAGTCTCAGCATCCACTTGGGATAAATAAAAAGCCCTGAACAATATTGTTCAGGGCTTTTTAAATTGGAAGCTTATGCTTATTTATTGATCAGTATTCGCTGCACCGCAACACCTTCAGATCCTTCAAGCTTCACCAGATACATTCCGGCTGGCTGTGACTGGAGATTGATGATAGTAGAAGTACGGGTAATCTTCTCTGCGTAAACAATTTGGCCCATAGCATTATATACCTGAATCGTTCCATTTTGATCTGCAGTTTCTACATTGATCAGACCGTTGCTTGGGTTCGGGTAAATCCTGATGTTTACTTTGCTGAGCTCGGTAACTACCAGTGGGCAAGGAAGAACATGGATGGCGGCGCTGTTTGAAGCCATACATCCGGAACCATTGGTATAGCTGTAGGTAATGGTAAATGTTCCGTCTCCTGTGGAAGAAGGTTGGAAGATATTACCAACAACACCTGGTCCGCTATAGGTTCCTCCTGCAGGAGTACCCTGATTGAGTGTAAAGTTAGAAGCACAATCGCCTATAGTATCGCTACCGGTAAAGCTCAGTGTAACAACCGGGTATGGATTCACCACAATTGCAACTGTTGCAGTAGCGGTACAGTTGTTTGCATCAGTACCCGTTACGGTATAAGTAAGGCTTCCTCCTGGGACAAATGCAACACCATCAGTCTTACCACCGGACCAGGAATAGGTTGAAGCTCCTCCTCCTGTAAGTGTCACGGAACCTCCTGTACATACTTCCCCGTTAGCAGGTGTACTTCCTGCGGTAACGTGCGGCAATGCATTTACTGTAATCATATTAGAGGCTGAACTGGTACATCCTCCGCTTGTATAGGTATAAACAATTGTATGTGTTCCGGCGCCGGCAGCTGCAGGGTTAAAGAAAGCTCCCCCTGAAACACCTAAACCGGAATAAGTTCCTCCCGCAGGTGAACCACCGCTCAGTGCATAACTAGAAACGCTGATACAATTCGATGGAAGTGAACCCGTATAAGTAACCACCGGTCCGCCTACATCATTGATCACAATGGATGTATTATCCACACAACCGTTCATATCAGTCACCTTTACCGCGTATGATCCTGCAGGCTTACCAACAATAGAGGATGTTGTTCCTCCACCTGTCCATGAATAAGTATAAGCAGGGGTTCCGCCGCTAACCGTAACAGAAGCCGTACCGTCGGAGTTTCCGCAGGTCGAACTTACAGAACCGGGTGTGATTGCTAGAGCAGTTGGTTCGGAGATGGTACTTACTGTTGAAACCATACATCCCAGTGAATCGCGGATAGATACGGTATAAGTGCCGGCTGCCAGATTACTGAATGTATTCGATAACTGATAAGTACCTCCGTCAAGGGAGTAGTTATAAGAAGGATAACCACCTGATGCGTTGGTCACAATCATACCATTGTTGGCCATATTACACATCAGATTAGTAGGTACAGACGATGGCATAATTCCATAGATCTGAATCTGCTTGGTGTAAGTGGCGGTATTACCACAACCGTTAATCACTTTAAGAGTGATGGTATAATTTCCCGCCTTGGGGTAGCCGTATGGTGCAGAAGTGGAATGGGTAATAATGGAGTCTCCATTTCCAAAGAACCATTTATAGGTAGAACCTCCCCCACCGATAAAGAGCATCTTCTGACAAGTATTTGCAGAATTGGTATTGTTGTTTTGGTTATCACCTAGGATATTCAGGGAACCAACTACCGGCTGACTGTTACCAACAGTATATTGAAGCGAATCCACAGCACTGTTTCCACAGGTATTGGTTACTTTCAGTTTAACCCAGAAGGTTCCCAGAGTAGTAAAAGCATGTTTAATAAGATAGGCAACACCATTTCCGGTATTGAAAGGGGTACCTCCAATTGCGGTGGTTCCGTCTCCAAAATTCCAATTCATGGTTCCCTGTGCAGCTGCGTAAAACAGGGCAGTATCACCAGGGCAAGTAGCAGTGGTGGTCGAGCCCCAGTTGTTGTTATTGCCATTACCTGCCATCAGGAAAGGAAAAGAGGTATTATCGATGGTCAATGTATTGGAGACGATAGTGTCTCTTCCGCATCCGTTATATAATTTGAGATTTACAGTATAGGTTCCCAATGCAGTATAGGCAAAGTTCGGCATAGCCATATTTGAGGAGTCATGTGCTGCATCCCCGAAATACCATTCGTAGGAGCTAGCCTGATTGCTTCTGAAAGAAACAAATTCATTCGGGCAGGCAGGGTTCGGATAGATTTGAGTTTGCACATTTCCACTATACGGAAGGTTCGTCTTAACCATCACCACTTTGCTTAGGGTAGTGTCATTATTACAACCGTTATGAAGATGAAGGGTCACGGTGTAGGTTCCGGCAGTAGTCCATGAATAACTAGTACTTTGAGTACCGGTTACTGAATCTGTGGTGCCGAACTTCCAGGTAAGTGAATTTGGGGTATTGCCATAGTAGTTTAGACTTATTTGGTCATGCGGACAAAGCTGGTTGGCAGAGGAGGAGATATTTGAACCGCTGCTAAAATGAATTCCTCCGTTTACTCTAACGGTATCCGTCCACATAGAGGAGGTACCACAAGTGCTGGTCAATGTCAGTGTCACTGCAAATTTCCCGGTGGTGCTGTAGGTGTGTGAAGGTTGACTCTGAGTGGAATTGTTTCCATCACCGAAGTCCCAGGAATAAGTGGATGCATTGGAATTTCTTGGGTAAAACTGGACCATATCATTGGGACAGACCATATTATTATTCCCTCCCAAAGAGGTATTAAAATGTGCACTTGGATTGGCATTGATCTTGACGACCACCACCCTAACAATAAGCTGAGTTCCTCCACATCCATTTTGTACACTTAATTTCAGAGTATCTACACCTGGGGTGGTATAAGTATGATTAGCGTTATAGGATTGAGTGGAAGTCGTCCCGTCACCAAATGACCAGGAGTAATTGTTCCCATTCCCTCCCCAGGTAGAGGCAGAAAGTGTCTCACCAGGACAGAGTGTATCAGCCGAGGTATTCAGACCAAGACCGTTTACATTGATATTCATCATAGTGGATCCGAGGAAAGTCATAGAATGACCGATCGTATCGAATGCCGAGAGCATTACGTTGAAATTTCCGCTGATGCTAAAGGTATGCATTGTGTTTACAGTAGTATCCATCGGAGTACCGTCATTGTACTGCCATTTATAATAGTTCCCAATGGAACTTGTATTGGTAAAAGTGACAGGAAAGGGTGCACATCCATTCGTAGAGGATGCATTGAAGCTTACATTGCCAGGAGGACGTGACGAAGCAAGTCCGATGCAGCAAATGAAAGCCATACAGAGGGTAAGTAGGTTTTTCTTCATTATTTTTTAGTTTAGGGAATTTTCAGTGACAAAGATACAATTCTTAACACACCGGTTTATCGACGATCAAAATTTATTTGACGATGAATGTGGATTTTTAGGTGCATCGATAGCTTTTTTTGTAACCTTTTTACATCTCACTGATTTTCAGTGGAAATTAAATTGATCACCGAATGAGCAAAATTCGGGTACTGTCCATCGGCAGACCGGCATGTTCCAACCAGCTTTTCAAACTAGTAAGATCGTGCTTGCCTGCAAACTCGCAATACCAGGAAGAACAGGTTCCGGTATAAGAGTTTATCGTCTTCATTCCCAGTTCTTGGGATCCCAGCATGGCATCCAGATGAATGATAGGCTGAGGTGCAATTTCTCCCGGAATATATGCAATGGCTGTATATTTTTTATAATCCGGATGCCTCTTTACCTTCTCCGCAAATTTAGAGGAAGCCACTATAGCATCCGACTTGAGGTAGGTGCCCACATTGTTCATATCAAAGCGCTGGTCAAAAATCAGCACAAGAAACAACAAGAGCATCACTCCCACCCGAAACAAACCGTTCCTGATCTTTTCTCCGATCCAGGTAAAGATCAGGGCTGAGATAGCCGCGTAAAGGAAAAACTCAATATTGACTACCCTGCATAAGTCTCTCATCGAATTAAATCCTGGTATAACATAAATACACTCATAAAGGCTGAAATTGTGGTAACGAAAAGTGAATAATATCAGAAGCAGCATGGCCCCGAAAAGAGTGGCAGCCAGCTTGATGTGGGAAGACCAGGCGACTTTGTTTCTCCGAAAAACCTTGTATATAAGAACAACAAGTAAGGTCAGCATGCATGCATACACAATCCCGCCCGGAAAGATCCAATGGTTCCACCAGTTCACCAATCCATCCGGTCTTCCTGCGAGGAATTTCCAGGAAAGGATATTCGGAGAAGTGGGATAATAGGAAGTCCATCGCGGAAGTGATTCGAAGACATCTCGTTTAGCCGGAGTAAAATTACCTGAACGCGCATGTCTCATATAGGGTCCAAAGAATGATCGCAGAATCAAACCGGAAAGAACAAGATAAACTCCTGCAAAAAGCAATTCCTTTTTTTTCAGAAGAGGAGCAAAAGAAAGTTCCTTGCGATAAAGAATCAGGTAAACCATGGAGAAGAAAAACAAAGAAAGCGAAAGCAGGAAGCCCAGGTAAATGGAATTCAGAAACTGAAGCACTACGGAGCCCAGAAAGAAAAGCAGATACAGGTGGCGCGGTTCCTGAAACAAACGGATCAGAAAATAGAAGGCAAGCGCAACAGGATACCGGGAAGTGAGTTGTGTATGGTTGCTTTGATCCAGTATGGCTGCACTAAAAGCAAAAAGATAAGCCCCCAGAAATGCAGCAGGCTTGTTTGCTCCCAGTCTGAATAATACCCAGGCGCAGATAAAAAAGTTAAGCAGATAAGTTAAGATGAGCCAGCCCTGATAGGTACTCTCCCGGTTTAATCCAATAAAACGAAATGTTGAATAAAAAGGAAGCTGTCCGATAAAATTATCGGAATAAGCCAGCATATTCTTTTCAGGAAAATTGAAAGGAGGACTCCAGAATGAATCATCCAATCCCCTGATAAAACGGTACCCATGCTCCAACAGATAATTATTGAGGCGTGAATCGGCTAAATCGCCTGGAATCCTCTCCAGATGAAAACCGAAGAGACTGAAGAGGGTATAAAAGAGGGCATAAGCAATGATTATTAAGCACACTCCGTTTTCGGCGCTCATCCATTTACTTTTCATCATCACTGCTGGCATGGTGTTAAGGAGGGTAAAGTAAATAAAGTTTTCGTACATTGCTTAACGCATGAAAAAAAACTTACTCTTAATCCTCTTTGCAGGATTCTCCATTTGCTCCTACTCCCAGGTAACATCGCTTCTGAGCATTAAACCCCGATTGCAATGGCCCAATGCAAACGGTTATTGCGGAGAAACATCCATTCAGATGACTGGACTCTATTATGGAAATTACATTTCCCAGGATCTATGCCGGACAGTGGCCGGAGGGGAAGTGCTGATTAACGTAAATGATACAGCCGCCCTGAGTGCTTTTTCATTGAATTATAGTGAATGGGATCCTACCGTTGCATCCCCTCAGTATCAAAACTATCTGGTGTGGATTAAACAATTCCTTCAGAAAAAACAGCCTGTGATCATCACCGTTTATATTCAGGGGTTGAGTGATCCTGACTATGATCACATCATCCCGGCAATTGGTTTTACGGGTGCGAATGTGAATACGTATACTGGAACTGACCAGCTTACTTACAATAGCTGTTTTGACACTACTTCCTTTACACGGGCATTCTCCAAACTTTATGACACCCGTTCCATGAATGGGAATGGAGCTATATACAGTTACTGCATCCCGGAAAATGTGAACTACGGAGTGGCGGTAACCGGCATTAAAGATCCATCCAGACAAACAAAACCGGTGCATATGGTACTTGATTCATTAGATGAACCTAATGTTACACAGGGAGCCAGCGCACGCATGATGAAAGCCTGGATCACTTCCGATTCGCTGACACCTGGTCAGAATTATGCCTTGCTTCGTTACAACAATTATCTGACCGTACCGGCTACAGGGTTTAATCCTTCGAACGCAAATACTTCCCATTACTTTACGGCTTCTGCTACACAGATGACAGTGAAAGATTCATTCTCGTCAAACACTGCTGTTTTCTACCGTTGTATCCCCTACTCTCCTACCGGTATTTCTTCCCTTCATACTGATTATGCTTCATTCTTTACTGTGTTTCCAAATCCCTGCTCCGGAACAAGCACCGTTTCTTTACCTCCGGATGCGGAGATCCTGAGTGTGAAAAATCTCCTAGGGCAGACCATCATCGAAAGGAATGTGAGACAGGAAGAGACTGCAGAGCTCAATCTTACCGTTTCAGGGATTTATTTTGTCTCCGTAAATGTCGGAGAGGAACAATTAGTCAGGAAGTTAATCGTCCGCTAGGCTTTCATTAGGGCTTCACCATTCCTTTTCGTAGATTTGCCCGTGCACCTGTTCTATACCCCTGATATCAGTAGTGAAATCTATACTCTTTCGGAAGAGGAAAGCAAGCATGCGGTAAGAGTGCTCCGCATTACGAAAGGAGAGATCGTGGAACTCATTGATGGAAAAGGGAACCTCTTTACGGCAGAGGTGGCTGATGATCACCCTAAACGTTGCACCGTTCATATTACGGATGTAAAAAAAGAATTTAACAAACGAACATTCTTCCTTCATATCGCAATGGCCCCGACCAAGAATATGGAGCGTACAGAATGGTTTCTTGAAAAAGCCGTTGAAATAGGGATTGATGCCTTCACTCCTATTCAATGTGAGCACTCTGAGAGAGTGGTTGTAAAAACCGAACGCATGCAGAAAATAGCTGTTTCGGCCATGAAGCAAAGCCTTAAAGCTTATGAACCTGTTATTCAGGAGGCCCAATCCCTCATCAAATTCATTGAATCACAAGCATCTTTTGAAGGTGAAAAATTCATAGCGCATTGTGAACGGACGGAGCTCCACCCTGCTTTGCTGAAGAATTCATACTCTAAAGGAAAAAACGCCCTCATTCTTATAGGACCAGAAGGTGATTTCTCCAAACAAGAGATTAAGTTTGCAAAAGAAAAAGGCTTCATAGAAATAAGCCTCGGTAAAAGTCGCTTACGAACAGAAACAGCTGCGCTGGCTGCTTGTCATACTTTTAATCTGATCAATGAATAAGCTGAAATTTTTGCTATTCTCTATCTCATTCTTTTTGCTGTCTTTCCTTGCGGAAGGACAGCAGAACTATACTTATAAAATAGCGAGGATGAAATACCAGGGAGGGGGAAACTGGTATGTAAGCCCTACTTCTCTTCCTAACCTGATCGCCTTCTGCAATCAGAACTTGGGCACCAAGATCAACCCAGAAGAAGCGGTGGTTGAACCCGGAAGCCCTGATATCTTTAATTATCCCTTGGTGCATATTACAGGAAACGGAAACATCGTATTCTCCCAGCAAGAAGCAGATAACCTGCGTAAATATTTGATTGGGGGAGGATTCCTCAATATAAACGACAGCTATGGAATGGACAAGTTCGTCCGAATTCAAATGAAGAAAGTCTTTCCTGAGTTGGACTTCGTGGAACTCCCTTTCTCCCACCCTATCTATCACCAGAAATACAATTTTGATAAAGGAGTCCCGAAGATTCATGAACACGATGGAAAGCCCCCACAAGGCTTCGGCATAATCTACCAGGGACGTTTAGTCTGCTTCTACGATTACGAAGCCGACATAGGCGACGGATGGGAAGACCCACAGGTTCACCACGATCCCGATGAAAGCCGCCAGAAAGCCCTCCGCATGGGGGCTAATATCATCAACTTTGTTTTAATGGGGAAGTAGTTACTTCACCACCACCTTTTCGGACAATCTCGTATTCGTTCCGCTTACCCTCAATTCATAAACGCCCTTCGCCAGTTGGCTGAGAGTTACCGGCTTTATACAACTGCCACCGGGGCAAATAAGCTTCTCAGCATATACCGTACGACCGAGCATATCTACAATTTGAATATCCGCCTGCTCTGAACCGAAAGCCTGAAGAGATAGTATGAAACTTCCATCGTTCGGATTGGGTTGAACACGCAAAAGAGACTGTTTGATGCCAACGGCTGGGACAGAAGTAATGATCCCGTTCAAGGGCGACTCCCACATGCCATGTCCCCACGTACCTGCTCGTATCATACCGGAAGTGGTATTTATCTTCAGGTCATTCACGCGTGCATTGGGCAGGTTGGTGTTGAAAGCAGACCAGTCGTTCATCGTCGTATCCCTGTAAAACACTCCCCAGTCAGTGCCGATATAAACGGCATGAACAGGACTGCTCTTGTCCTGGGCTATACAGTTGACAGGAATATTGGGAAGTGTGCCCGAAATATTGATCCATGTTGTACCCCCGTCTTTCGACTCGTACACTTTATTTCCTGCATCATATCCTCCGCTGGTAGCCCATACATGGGTAGGAACTACCGGATCCACATAAATATTTTGTATCCACCAAATGGTGGTGATACCACTGGTTACATCGGTCCATGTATTGCCCTGATCGGTTGTCTTCCATACTTTATTGTTACAGCATTGGCCGGAAGGCACTGTTACAACAAACACATTATTAGCGGATGTATCAGCGGTGATGTAATGGATTTCAACCCCTGAAGTATTGAGGTTGGAAGAAATGGGATTCCAGGTGCCGCCGCTGTCGAGTGAAAGCTTAACGGCCGTTTGTTCGCCGTATAAAAGCGTATTCCCATTGGGTTCAATAACAATTGGTGTTTGCCAGTAGGAAGTACCGCCCGGAGCGATACTTGTACGGGTCAGTCCCCCATCATCAGAGCGACGGAACTCTCCGTTATTACCTGACATATAAATCTTGTTCGGCACCATGTTATCGAATGATCCCGTCATGGCATCAGACTGGTTGATGTTGGTCCATGTTCCTGCTTTGTAAATATAACTTCCATTGTCCTGCAAACCGGCATAGAGGTGATTGGGATCATTGGGATCGTCATTGATCTTATAGATGAGCGTATTATTCAGACCATGGTTGAGAGTATGTATATAAGGAGAAGAGCCAGTGTATATCTTATGAAAGCCACCGTCATTGCCTACGAGCAGCAGGTTCTGCCCCGGCACCTTGTAAAGGAATTGTTCATCGGCATGTGTATAGATAAGATTGCCGAGGGGATAATAGCTCGTAAACGGATTGAAAGTCATGCCTCCGTCGGTCGAGTGCCAGATATTGATGCCTCCCGTATAAATCTCATTAGAGTCGTTTTGAGAAACGGTAAGACTCAGGCACCACCAGCCCTGGTTATAGGTAGTTCCACCCGCTGAATCATTGCAGAGGATATTCTTGGTGCTGTGATCATAGAGCTCTGTCCAGGTACTTCCCATATCCATTGATTTGTAGAAGCCTTTGAAGTCGCTCAGAGAGTCGGAAATGAGCGCATAGACATTATTCGGAGCGTTGGCAGTAACAGCCAGGTTGGCTTTGCTTATATTGGTGACAGGAAAACCATTGGTTACCTGGGTAAAGGTAACACCCCCGTCGGTGGATTTGTAGAAAGCCACGTCCGTGGAAGCATACACCACCGTAGTATCGCCGGGCATATATAGTATAGTGCGCACGTTGCTAAGCACCGGGGAGGAAGCAACCCAGGTGGCGCCTCCGTCGGTTGACTTATGAATTCCAAGACCGCCGGAGATGAGCAGGGTTTGGGAAAGCAGAGGGTTGACCAGCACACGTGACATCACATACCGGTTCTGATAAGTAGCATACATGGGAGTAAGGCTGCCCGACCAGGTAGCGCCTCCGTCAGTGGAACGGATAAGACCATAGGTGAAACCATAGCCCCATCCGCTTGTGCGGTAGTCGCCGGTTACGGCATAAAGCGTATTGGCATTATTCGGATCGTAGACAATAGAGGTGAAGCCCATGGCAGGATAAGCAGCGAAAGCCAGGTTCCAGTTATTTCCTCCGTCCACTGACTTCCATATTCCTCCCGCAGAGGAAGTGGCGACAAGGGTGCTGGAATCAACCGGGTTCATTGCGATGCAGGTGATCTGGCCTGATCCGGTGTAATTCACTCCGGCTACTGCTGTGATATTATCCGACATATTGATGTTGGTCCAGTTGGATGTTACAGACTGCAAACTGTTTCCGGGATGTGAAGACCGGTAATGATTTATTTCGTCTCGGATAAAAGCCGCGGAAGGATAAGAGCCATCGGGCATAAGGCGGGTCTGCTGATCATTGAGCCACCGCATAAAGGGCTTATAACCGCTACCTTTAGAAGGACTCCGGGTGGCCCAATAAGCATTGAAGGCCGCTTGCAGGTCGCTGAACAGGATAGATGATTCATTCCCTATCTTCGATCCCTCTGCTGGTGCGGTCTTTTTCAGATAAGGAGCGCGCGCCCAGGGCTGAGCCGAAAGAATACTGTATGATGCAATGAAAATGCAGAGGAAGAGTAGCCTTCTTGTCATAGGTAATGTTTTTAAGAGAGATTGTCGGAAATGATTGTTAAGTCAAATATAGAAAAAAGACAGACCTAAACAAGAGGATTAAAAAAGAATAATATTTCGTTAATCAGATAGGGGAAAACAAAATAGCTGCGACATCAACTATCCTTTAATCATGTAAATTCATGGCTACCGCTTCCAGCTCCTTCCTTATAATCCTGCTGATCTCATCATGATGTGTATTAAGCATATTGTGTGAACCGCCCTCGATCACATAATCTGCCTTGACGAATGAAAGCGGCAGTACGCGGTCTCTTGTTCCGTGAATATGCACTACCCCGGGTTTAAAATCTTTAGCATCCCAATGCACAATACAATCGATAGCCCTGGAGTAAAAATTCCGTGGTGCTGTTTTGAGCATATCCAGAAAGAGCGCAGCATCTGCCTTATTATGGAAACCGAAGATCTTTCTGGAGAAAGCCGCGGCTTTGATAAAGGCGGCATCCGGGAATAAGCGGTAAAACGGAATGGCTTTGAGAAACCGGATTTTGGGAGGAAGTTCTTTCTTGCTTTTACAGGATGAAATCAGGATGACCAGTTTGGGATCCAGATGTGACATCAGCGTAGCACATAACATACCGCCGAAGGAAAGGCCGATTAGAACAATCGGCCTGGAAGCATCTATTTGTTTGGCAAGGCGGAGAGCATAATCATTCATACTTTCCCGTTTATGAGGAACCACCCAATGAATATATTTCACCTCATAATCGCCGAAATCCAACAAGGAAAACACCCGGCCATCGACTCCAGTACCAGGGATGCAATAGATTATAGGTTTCTCTGTTTTCATTTGAAAAATTGCTTGAACACAAGCACCTCGGCTTCGTTTTCCGTCATGGCCAGCGCGCAGGTCCTGTTAAACAGTTGTTAAAGATCCGGCGTGGGAGACTAATCCTTCACTTCATTTTTTTTACAAGAAAATTAATCAGGAACATCACCACCACAGAGATCAGCAGCAACCAGAGCTTCCACCAGGCCGTAGGCTGCAGGAGTATTCGTTCTGCCTTGTCGTTTTGGGGTTTCTGACTAATTTTCCGCTTTCCGAATATCGTTTCGAGTTTTGTAAGTTCGTCCTGATAACTCATGGTGTTTAATGCTGTATAGAAGTCATCACCTTCTTTGATGAGCTTACGTGTCCGGCTGCAAAAATCAGTACAGAGCTGCCCATACTTGTAATACTGTCCGTAGATGATCCAGGTATCTCCTTTCATAATATTCATCTGGCAGTCGGAGCTGCAGTCGAAACGAACTGAAACCGAAGCATAGGCTTCTCCTTTAAACAGATTTAGGACCGAAAACCAGGCTGTGCTGTAACCATCTTTACAGATCGTGATCGAATCGGCCTTCCCTTCCAGTATGGTTTGATAAAGCTCACAGTTCTCCTTATTGAGGACAGGATGTTCTTTGCATTTACAGGCTTGTGCACTGTTCAGCACAAGAAATAAGAAAGGGAGTATTGCAAAAAATCTCAGCTTCTTCATTTGACTTCTTCTACTGGCTCATCCATTGTATCTTCCCGCTGATCCCGAAGAAAGGTTTCTCTTCTTCCAACCATACCCGGTTCTATGAGGGCGGTCCATATACTCAATCCTTTTCCGTCATATTGCATCCAGATAGGCCTTACAATTCCTCCAACAGCGCTGATGTCAATATAATCACCGAAGAAGACCGCGGTATCTGGTGAAAAACTTTTTTCATTGATCCGGTAATCTTTGAAGGTATTTCCACCGTCGGTGGAACGCGAAACATACACATCTGTGGAATCGTTGCCTTTGTGATTCCTCCGGTCATAATAAACCACATAAAGGTCTCCGTTAACCTGGTCAACAGTCATCCACGACATATAGTTCTGATTTCCGGGAGCATCCGAGTTGACTCTTTTCGGTTCGGTCCAGTGCTGCCCTTCATCGGTCGACTTTACAAGCCAGATGTCCGCATCGTTCAGGCCGTTGCGCTGATCGCTCCAATTTACATAGATCGTTCCACGGTTAGATCCTTTACTGAGATCACATGCAGTTACCGGCATTCCATTACAACGGAACATTCCTTTCACCGGATAATCCCAGCCTCCGGGAATCGTATTAATTACTTTTTCTGCCGGCATCCAGGTGTCTCCATCATCGGTCGACTTATTAAATGTAAGTCCTAGTGGTCCGGCCCATGCCACATATATTTGACCATTAGGACCTATGCAGGGTACCGCACCTTCCACGGTACTATCCGAATCGATACAGTCGCCTGCCTGCCTGTTAATTCGTTTGGGGGTACTCCACGTGACCGCATTGTCTTTTGATTTAGAGAAGAGGATATTGCTGCTATCAGCCGGATTCCGGGTACCGTATTCATCAAACTGAGTCCAGGTTACATAAACTTCGTTTGTAAAAGGATTAATTGCCGGCCAGGGTTTATCCTGCACCTTTGTTCCGTTTTTTCCAATGCCTGCTCCATCCGAATAGGTTATACCTCCGTCTGTTGAACGTTGAATCACGATCCGATCCACCCAGCTTCCTGCTCCGGCCGGTGGATTACTTAAATGCAGAAAATAAAATGCACCGGCGGTATCCGCCGTCAGCACAGGATCACCATACACCCCATTTATTGCAGATTTGATCGTCCTTCCGGTCCAGTGCTGACCCCAGTCGGTCGAAAAATAGTAATTATCAAGGTTTGCCCCGGCTGCCATCTGCATGGGGTTTTTGGGATTGATGATCAGAGATACTTCCTCAGGAGCATTCTGATTTCCGATCATCACATTCGGGAACTGGCAGAAAGCAGGTTTAAAACCAATTAATAAACAGAATAATAACAGAGAATGAACGTTTTTCATGCATCAGTTTAATAGGGAATCAAAGATACGTTTATTCGTATGGAAATCGTAATTTCGCGTCCGCATGAACGCCCCCCGTAAAGTCGCCTTTCACACGCTTGGTTGTAAGCTTAATTACTCCGAGACTTCCGCTATTGCAAGGCTCCTCATGGAAAATGGATACGAAAAGGTAGATTTTACCGAACCTTCGGATGTATATATCATCAATACCTGTTCTGTAACGGCAAATGCAGATAAAGAATGCAAACAGATCGTCAGGAATGCACTTCGTGTTTCACCCGATGCCTATGTGGTGATTGTGGGGTGTTATGCACAGCTTAAACCGGAGGAGATTTCGAGGATAGACGGTGTGGATCTCGTTCTCGGTGCGAGTGAAAAATTTAAGCTGCTCAATTACCTCGATGATATTACCAAACGCTCGAAAGCGAAAGTCATCAGTTGTGAAATAGAGACTGCAGATTTTTTTACAGATGCCTGGTCGGCAGGCGATCGTACCCGGGCGTTTTTAAAAGTACAGGATGGATGTGATTACAGCTGCACTTTTTGTACCATCCCTCTTGCAAGGGGTAAGAGCCGAAGCGATTCGGTGGAGAATGCCGTACTCAATGCCCGGAAGATTGCCGCCTCCGGAGTAAAAGAAATAGTCCTCACCGGTGTGAACCTGGGGGATTTCGGGAAAGGTCAAAATGGTGGTAAGAAGAAGGACTCCACCTTTATCGACCTGATCAAAGAGCTGGATACGGTGGAAGCCATTGCCCGGTTCCGCATCTCTTCTATTGAGCCGAATCTGATCACCGATGCGGTTATTGAATTTGTTGCCAATTCCAAACGATTCACCCCTCATTTTCATATTCCACTTCAAAGTGGATCAGACCGGATTCTGAAACTTATGAAACGCCGGTATCTGACTGCAGGATATACAGAGCGCATTACTAAAATTAAAAGCCTCATGCCCCATGCCTGCTTGGGAGTGGATGTAATTGTAGGCTTTCCGGGCGAGAGCGAAGCTGATTTTCTGGAGACTTATAATTATCTGAATGCCTTACCTATTGCTTATCTTCATGTGTTTACCTATTCCGAGCGCGACGATACAGAAGCAATTCATTTAAGTGGCACAGTGCCTATGGCCGAAAGGAAGAAAAGAAACAAGATGCTCCGTATCCTTTCTGCTAAAAAGCTGAGAGATTTCTATATGCAACACCTGAATACCGAGCGTGAAGTCTTATTTGAAGAAGCAGGCGAGGATGGTATCCGTTATGGCTTTACGGATAACTATATTAAAGTACGAACCACCGATCCTTCATTTAAAAGAAACCAAATCACCAGGCTAACGCTTGGACAAGCAGAACTTTTATGTACCCAACCATCTATCACGCCGTCAAAGACCTTTTCGGCGTCGATCTCCCTTTCCTGAAGATCCTTCAGAGTTTCGGGTTCTTTGTGGCAATAGCATTCCTGACAGCCGGGTATTTCTTTGCGAAAGAATTGAAACGCATGGAGAAGGAAGGCCTGATCCGAAGCACCATCCGCAAAGTAATGAAAGGAGAACCAGCAACCAATGCTGAACTGATTACGAATGGTGTGTTTGGATTCCTGTTGGGTTATAAGCTGGTTGGATTTATTTGGGATTACGGCGCACTCTCCGTAAACCCGAGACAATATATGCTTTCCCTACAGGGAAGCTTGGTCGGTGGTTTGATCACCGCAGCAATCTTTACCTGGCTTAAGTACAAGGAAAAGGAAAAGGCCCGGGTTCCGGAGCCGAAGCTTATGGAAGTTCCTTATCATCCTTATGAGCATGTAAGCAATATGACCCTCGTAGCTGCGATTGCAGGATTACTAGGTGCTAAATTATTTCACATCCTTGAAAATTTTCCGGATTTTATGAGGGACCCAGTGGGTATGGTTTTTTCATTCAGTGGATTAACAATGTATGGAGGACTTATCGTAGGCGGGCTTTCGGTAATCTATTATGCAAAAAAGAATGGACTCATTTTCGAGTATGTGATTGATTCCTGTGCTCCGGGACTCATGCTGGCCTATGGTGTGGGTAGGGTCGGATGTCATGTGGCCGGTGACGGCGACTGGGGAATACCGAATACACACCTCAAACCGGGATGGCTGAGCTTCTTGCCTGACTGGATGTGGTCTTACAACTATCCCAATAATGTGAATATGGAGTGCAACCCGTTTATCGGTGGCACTCCGGAATATCTCAACTGTCATTGCGACTGGAGAGAGACCCCCTACCTAGTAGCGAAGGTCTACCCCACTGCATTTTATGAGGCGGTAACCTGTATCCTTCTTTTCTTCCTGATCTGGTCTATCCGTCGTAAGATTAAAATACCGGGAATATTGTTTTCAATTTATCTTATTATGAACGGAACCGAGCGATTCTTCATTGAACAGATCCGCGAGAACACAGTGCTTTTCAAGATTGGGACGTATACCGTTACTCAGGCCATGTTTATAGCTATCGGTCTTATTTTATTAGGGATCTCCGGAATTATTTACTTCCGCCGCAAAGTACAAAAAACGCCTACCCTCCCCCATGAACCAGCTCAATCTTGAACAGATCTGCACCCAAGTCTGTGCAGCCGCAAAGGCCACCGGAGCTTTTATCCGGACCGAACAGAAAAAACTGAAAGCCGAACAGGTGGAAGTGAAAAGCCGGAACAGCCTGGTGAGCTATGTAGATAAACAGAGCGAAGTTGCCCTTGTGAAAGCCCTGACCCCGCTGATTCCAGGAGCAGGTTACATTACCGAAGAAGAAACCACAACCGTCAAAGGAGAAACGTATAACTGGGTGATCGACCCCTTAGACGGAACTACAAACTTCATTCATGGCATTCCCTGTTATTCCGTGAGTATTGGTCTCATCCGAAACAATGTGCCTATTCTCGGAGTGATCTACGAAATAAATCTCGATGAATGTTTTTATGCCTGGGAAGGAAGCCCTGCTTTTTTGAATGGTAAAGAGATTCATGTTTCAAAGACTTTAAAGCTGGAAGATTCCCTCATTGCAACCGGGTTTCCCTATTATGATCATGAGCAGGAAGAAGAATACCTGCTTTTATTCAGGGAGCTGATGCACAGTACCCGCGGTTTACGCCGGCTTGGTTCAGCTGCAACAGATCTTGCCTATGTAGCATGCGGAAGGTTTGAAGCATTCTATGAATACAGCTTGCACCCCTGGGATGTTTGTGCTGGGATTGTTATAGTTCAACAGGCCGGAGGAAAGGTGTGCGACTTTAAAGGAACGGATGATTATCTCTTCGGAAAATCGTTTGTAGCCGGAAGCGCAGGGATTTTTGATGAATTTATGTTAAAAGTCAGAAAATGGTTCTAAATCTGTCATTAAGGAAACAATTCAGAACTTTATTCCAATTATTAGAGACCTTTCACAAATTTTAACAGGAACAACCCAACAAATCCCTCGTTTTCATTAACTTAGTGGCTCCATTTTCAATCATGGCACTCAGATTTAAGAATTCGTTTCCTGCTTTATTTCTGTTCTTCTCTTTTGGAACAGCGGGTAATGTATGGGCCTCTGCTAATCCAGGCCTGTCAAGCACGCTTCCTGCAAGCGGAGGAGCCACTACGGAAGCAGCCGTTCCTGAAAACAATAAGACCCCTTTTTCCGCTAATTTCATATTTGGGTTTCCAGCCAACATTTCGGACTCTCCCGTTACGCCTTTAAAGCCTTCTGTCCATGACTCCACCACCACTGCCGAAACTGGCCGTGCACGGATTTATGAATATGGAAGAACCGAAGAAGGAGAGCCAGCATGGCACCATACGAATGCAGCCCTCAATCAGGCTATGAACCTGGGTGTGGATATGGTGTATATCCATTTGAGCGCCTTTGCCGATTTTAATGTGACCGCTACCGATATCCGGAACAAACTGAGTGAGTTTAATAAACCGATGACCGTCTTCCTGGATAATGGAACAAATGCCAGCGGAGCCATCATCTCCCTCCAGTCAGAATCGACTCCTTCTTCGAATCACCAACATCAGGTGAAGACCTCTGTTTATAAACTCGAGGGAAACCAGTTCAAAGAAAAGTATGCCTCCTATGTAAGTCATATTGTGAATCAGAATGCAGGGTCTGCTAAAGGGCCTAAAGATGTAAACTCCTCCCAGGCCTCCAATACCTTTCCTCAAATGGATTACAAAGAATCAAGCTCCGACGGGAAGCTGACACATAAATCTAATAACATACTGATATTCAATTACAAACCAAGCTTATTTGAGACAACACTTGATGTGTTATTAAAACCACTTACAACCTATTTACTATTAGTCATCATGCTTCTGGGCCTAGTGCTCGAGCTTCGTTATCCGGGTACAGGTTTCCCATTATTTGCTTCCATCGCGGCCTCCTTTCTCTTCCTTATTCCTCGCAATATTGATGGACTTGCGGAACCTGCAGAGATCTTTTTTTATGCATCCGGTTTCATCCTTATACTGCTTCAACGATTTATGGAGCGCAAAGGGAATTTGTTGCTTGTAGCCGGAGTGGCTATCATGGGGGTTGGGGTGATCTTGTGTATGATTCCTCCTCTTCCGGTAATATCTTCCCGTTCAAGCTGGGCAGAACAACTGAATACGCTCTTGGTGGTTGCTGCCTCTTTCACAACTATCGGCTTTCTCTTCAAAACCTTTCCTGGATTAAAAGCCAAATCCAAAGCTGATATTATCAGTGTACGCTCGCATGGTCTGACCTCCTGATGATAAAGTTCAAAGCATTCTTGTTAAAATATTATAACTACTTCCCTGCAGACGGGTGGGCCTTCGTGATCTTTATTCTGATTTTTGCAATTTTGGCGCTTATTTTTTACTGACTCTAATTTCCATCATGTACCACGACACCGTCGTATATTCCATCCTAAATCTCAAATGTCCCCGTTGTCATCAAGGCAAGATGTTTCTGGATCCGAATCCTTATCATCTGAAAAAGATTTACGCCATGCCTGATAATTGTCCGGTTTGCGGGCAGTCGAACCTGCCTGAGATTGGATTTTGGTGGGGATCAATGTATATCAGCTATGGATTATCGGTCGGACTATCGGTGGTCACCGTATTGTTTCTCTGGTTGGTCCTGGGTTGGCCCGATTGGGCTATCCTCTCTGCAAATGCGGCATTGATGATCGCGATTCTGCCTCTTGCCTTTCGTTATGCCAGAGGGGTTTGGTTTAATATGTTCGTTCGTTTCGATAAAAAATATTCGGTCCATCAGTAGTCTCAAACCTCTGCCTAGATAAGGCAGTGCTTGGTTTCAGCTAAAGAAATGGAAGGGTCTCCTCTTTTCGATTAATTTTGCCGGAATGTTTTTCCTTCGCTTTTTTCAGGAATTCAGAGATTACGGAAAGCTTCAGCGAAGCATCCTCTTCCTCATTGCGGCTGAATTCTGCCTGCAACTGGTAAACTCTTCCTTCCTCTCGAACCTTCCCCTGTATATGCGCAATGAAGGCTATACAGACGGTATGGTGGCTGACTCGATCAAATACCGATATCTTGGAGTATTAATTACCGCCATATTTGTAGGGTTAGTGATCCGGAGAAGGAAGCTCATGCGCCTCTTTTATCTTTCCTGCATTTGCGTACCATGCTTTGCTTTGGGCATTCTGTACACCATACAGCTTCATAATGTACCTGTCAACCATGTGATGCAATTCCTGTGGGGAGCATCGTTCACCTTTATGCAAATTCCTATACTGCCTTTTATCCTTAGGAATTCTGCCATTGAAGATCATACCGCATCCATATCTTTAAGTTATGCCACCTGGAGTCTTGCCACCATTTTCTGCAGCATTCTCATTTCCGTTTTGAATGCAGCCAACCCTTTGGTCTTTGATGAACGGACCCTCTTATACGGAATTGTTATTCTAAGTTTTTTAGGCGTGATATGCCTTACCCAGGTCAGAATTCAAGAAGAGATTCCTTTAGAAAAGATAAAATTTAAAGGCTCTGCCAAGGCCGACTGGACCATTATTACCAAGGCCCTCATCCCTACCTTAATCTTAGCAGTAGGTGCAGGATTTACCATTCCGTTTATCAGTCTTTTTTTCACCAACGTGCATCATATGAGTACAGCCGGCTTTAACGCGGTAAATATTGTGGCGGCTTTGCTGGTTGCCATCGGAGCCTTATATGTGCCTAATATCAAAAGGGCAATAGGTTACAAGTTGGCTATTCCTACCACACAATCTTTTGCCATCCTTGCGTTAATCTTGATGGCCACAACCCAGTTTTACAGCCAACTTGGCATTGCAGTATATATTGCAATAGGCTGTTACCTGCTCCGTCAGCCTTTAATGAATATGGCGGGACCGATGACTTCGGATGTAGTAATGAATTATGTGGGGAAGCGAAATCAGGAACTGGTGAGTGCACTCACTGCGGCCATCTGGAGCGGAAGCTGGTTCTTCGGGGGATTACTCTTTGGTATACTCCGGAACAGAGGAGTGAATTATGTCAATATTTTTCTGATTACGGCAGGGCTTTACCTCATTGGAGTGATCTGGTACTATTTTTTGGTATTGGATTATGAACGGAGATTAAAAGCGGGGTTAATTGATGACCAGACTTTGTCGTCACACTGAGTGGTTCCTACCTTTTTATTCCATTCTTATCCAAAGCATCCCTGTATCGCTGAGCGTTCTGCTTATGCTGTTCGAAGGTACTTGCAAAATCATGGCGGCCTGTTCCAAATTCTGCACACATATAGAGGTAATTGGTCTTGCGAAAATTAAGTACCGCATCAATGGAACTCACTTCCGGGAAGCAAATCGGCCCCGGAGGAAGGCCTTTATGGAGATAAGTGTTATAAGGAGAGGCTATTTTAAGATCTTCACTCAGAATCCTGTTCACCGTATAATCCCCTAGCGCATATCGTATCGTTGGATCCGACTGAAGCGGCATTTGTTCCCGGAGCCGGTTCAGATATAAACCGGCAATCACAGGTTTCTCATCATCATAACGGCTTTGCTCTTCCTGTATGATCGAAGCCAGGATAATCACTTCGGTCTGGCTAAGCCCTATTGTCTTTGCCTTCAAGCGGCGCTCTTCATTCCAGAACTTCTTATATTCTTTCGCCATACGTTCCATGAAATCTTCGGCGGAGCTAGTCCAGTTAAACTGGTAGGTATTCGGAATGAAAAGCGAAAGGATGGTATTTGAATTCATTCCATACTTTGAGAGAAAAGCGTCATTATTCAACATATTCAACAGTGCCACTGAATCTGCTTCAAGCTTTCCTCCAACTCTGGATGCCAATTGTTCCTTGGTATGAATCGCATTGAGCGTAAAACGAACCGGTTCTTGGTCGCCCCTCCGGAGCATATTTACAAGAGCACTATTACTCATGTTTTCGAGAATACGATATCGCCCGGGCTTCACTTCTTTATCATACTTTTTCAATCTGGCTACCCAGTCAAATGAGTTTCGGTTCTTAATAAATTTTTTATCGGCTAAGTCATTCAAAACATCCGTGTAGGACCAGTTACTACGGATATAAAAGAATTCACTGTGCCTCTCCCCAAGTTCAACATTGGAGCGATAGACCAGTGAATAGAACCATAATCCCCCACCAGCCAATACCATGGCAAGGAGAAAGCAGATAACAAGCACGAATTTACCTTTCTTTGAGGCCATATTATCAACTGATCAGCTTCATCTGTTTCATTCTCTGAAGGAGTTGGGGAGCATCTTTATCCGATGGGAAGCGCTTGATGATTTTCTTCAGAATCCCTTCCGCCAATTTATATTGCTTTTGTTCATTAAACAAATCTACCTTGTTTTTCATTGCAGGTAAGAGATCCGGGTCCAGAGAAAGCGCTTGCTCAAAAAAGACAGCCGCTTCCGTAAAATGTCTTTCGTAAAAATAAATTCTTCCCAAGTTATTGTAAGCGGAGGCTTGTTTATTGTCTTCCGAAAGTATGAACCTAAATACCTTTTCAGACTCCTCTCTCCTTCCCAGGTCTAGTAAACTGGCTCCCAGTTTGCCCTGAAAATCGAGGTTATAAGGAGCCAGTTTCGCGGCCCTGCTATAGAAGTCATTTGCATCCGCATTTTTTCCTAAGCCTGCAAATGCCTCTCCAATCCTATAAGCAGTCCAGGCATCTTCATTGTTCCAACTCTTATTATTCAGAGCATTGTCCAATAACCATGCCTTACCGTTCTTATGAACGAGCTCCTCTATCTTCCTGAAATCTCTTTTCAAAAACCAGACTTGTACAAGACCCTGGAAATTCAGAAGGGTGTCGGAACTATTTCCTGTTCTTAAATAATAAAGTGCAGAGTCCAGAAGGGAAGCATTCTGTGGATCAAATTTTTCATAATAATTTACATAAGCTTTGGCCTTTACCGGGTTTGAAGGATTTTCTTCATTCACTGCATACAAGCCAATGAATTTCTTGATGGCCGCAACATCTTCTTTTTTCTTAGGTATCCTGATATAGTGGTCATGTACAGAGACGTGTGGAATATCGATGGAACCAGAGCGGGGCATATGGCATCCGGCGCAATTATTTTTCACAGCTTCACGGTGCTCTATGGATTCGGAACATTCTTTGTTTTTCTTCGCCGGCTGATGACAGGAAATACACGCATTATTGAATACTTCAGGCCCGGTGACTTTTACACTCACATGCGGGTTGTGACAGGTCACACAGGTAAGCCCGTTCTTATAAGGCCTGAGCGAATTAGGCTCTCCTGCTTTAGCCGACTGAACAAAACATTGACTCATCTTCAGCCTGGCAGCGTGGGAAGCCATAATAAACTCATCGTCACCGCCACGGTAACGAGGCATGAACACACTCATGTAATCAGAAAGGATCATGCCTGGCTTGAAATCAAAAAAAGATTTACCAGGCTTAAGGATTGTATTACCCTGAAGGTGACAGCGCATGCAAACATCAAATTGCCGGTCGACTGGAAGCTTTCCCGGATTAACGATACTATAATCAATTGCTTTGGAAGTGTCAATCTTCACTCCGGTTTGCTTGAGGGCTACGTGGACACTGCCTGGGCCATGACAGCGTTCGCAGTCTATCCCGTTTTTTACGAGATTGTATTTATTTTCAGATCCTTCCACATAATCCGGATAGGCATTATGGCAGCTCATGCATTCCAGTCCGATTTTGCGGGAGAACCTGGTGTTGGAACCCTTTTCAAATCCAGGAGGCAGATCCCAGGTACCTTTCTGAGTATAGAACGTCATGGGCATCTGATGCAGATATCCATTTGTATTCATAATATGGGAGTTGGTGTGCTGCCCTGAACCAATAATATAACTCACCTGTTCTGTTCGTGAATAAACAGTATCCTTCCCATCCAACCGAAACTCTCGGATAAAATATTTATCACCTTGCCAGAAGGGATGATAATAAAAGTCCTTTTCCTTATCATAAATAACGGTATGCTTCTCAAATATGGCGGAACTCTTTGGGCGACTTACCGAATCGAAACTTTGCCCCATGCCCGTATGAATAAAAGTGTTGTAAATATCCATATGACATTGCCGGCAGGTGTTCATTCCAACATATTTAGCAGTGTCACTATGGCCTAACCAGGGATCTTTTTCAGTTAGTTTTGAACGATTGGATTTGTCATTTCCACAGTAGGAAATAAGTATTCCTGCTGAAATTGCAATGAACGAAAGGATAAGGCTCCGGAGACGAAATTTCATGTAGGGCAAAGATAATCAAAGCATACGCTGGAGCATTTGCTCATCCTTCCAACCGGACTTTTCCTTCAGCCAGGCTTTCTTGGTACCACAGACAGCAAAACCAAGGTTGGAGAACAGCTTGAGGCTGGTATCATTTCCTTCTGTAATATTACAGTAAAGCTGGTGAAGGTGAATTACGTCCCTGCAATAGTCAATCAGCAGCTGCAAAGCTTCTGAAGCAAAGCCTTTGCCCCTGTCCGCCTCTTCCGCAATCAAGATACCAACCCCTGCACGTCGATGAAGGGGATCAAAATCGAAGATGTCTATACATCCTATTGCTTTACCCTCCGGGAGGCATATAACAAGCCGGAGCTGCTTTGCAGTGAAAATATCCTGATGCGCTTCTGCCAGGTAATTCTCCAGAACATACCTTGAATAAGGGGAAATGGTATTGCTGATATGCCAGATAGAAGAATCATTCTCCCATTGATATAGTTCATCTATATCAGCAGGTTCGAGTGCCCGGAGGTATACTTTATTTCCTTTCAGTAGCTGCATCCTATTTATATTCGATCCTTACGGCCTCGATGCCTTTCAATATTTCATCCATGGTATAATACGGCAAGGTAAAAGAAGATTCTGTATGGACATCTAAACCATATCCGAAAACCTGCCCGATTAATTCTTTGCTTTCAAGCAGAGGAAGTAATTCATAGAGATAATTTACCTTTTCCATAGAAAGGCCGAACTGCTCCGCAAAGAATAATTTCAACGGACTCAGACAAGTTGCAACACCCCTATCAACCCGATTGAAGCACCTGACATGCTTTTTAAATTCTCCTGAAAGAAGTTCGGGTGTGGAGTCCCGCAAACTCCGGATCTTAATAAACAGGGAAGGTATTTTCCTCTGTACCACTCCTTTCCAAAGAATGTCTATAGGTACGTCCAGATCCTGCCCTTTTACACTTAGTGAGTGGTAAAAGCCATTTGTAAGCATCCCAATATGTGGTGGAATACGGGTGGCATGCAGAAGCACAATAAATACATCCTTTCTAAGGAGCTCCGGATTGGCAGGGGCAATATGGGATAATGTATAACTATTCACGGGCTACTTTACCGTTTATCATATCCTTACTCTCTTTAAAAATCCCGATAAATGAGGTGTGATTAAGAGGAAATTCAAGAAACACATGCAGCACACTCAGAAAGAAGAGCCAGTCGAATCCCAGCTTATAATCATAAGCATACAGTCCGATAGAAATGCCCCATAACAAGACAATGATCCCCATTCGGATTTTGGAGATCTTATGCCATTTAATGACTGTTGTTTTGGAGAACCAATTCAGATAATGGTAAGTATATGCAAAGGCAATGAAACGCATAATCTTAATACCGAGAGATGATTCGTACAGAGCGGTCCTGATATCCGGAACCTGGCTGTTCGGGGAGGAAAAGAGCTGGTAGACCTTTTCATTGACAACCTGGAAATAATAATATGTTTTCTGGGCATAGGGAGAAATGATGAAAGCACCCGAACTGACAAATACAAATAACAAAGGACAGAGGAGAAACACAGCAAAGGAAAAATATCCGCTCGTGCTTCTGCTTTTCAGGGCGCCATAAAGTATAAAAAGACCGGTGAAAATGTATACATGAATAAGGGTAGGAAGAAATACCGAGAAAATCAGGAAATAATTTTTAGCAAGCAGAGCGGCAATACAAACCATGCAAACCCCCACCATACGCGTGAAACCGTCTTTCAATACTGCAAGAACAAGGGCTGAAAAGAATGCGATAAAAATAAAGCTATTGGAAAGCATTACCCATAGATCCTTCTTTTGGAAATATTTCATATCCTTCAACACATAGGAACAGAGAAAGATCAGAAAGGCCAGGATTCCGAGCAGGAGATAATCTCTTTTTCCCTTTGTAAAATAATGCCTTTCGTGAAGCCAGGAAATTTCGGTGAGGTAATGAGCCGGACCAAGGATTGCGTATGCAAATAAGAAGAGATCAAACGGGAGATAAAAAGCGATAAGGCAGGACAGGAGCATGAGCCCTATGTTCAGGTAATTAAGCTTGTTGAGTGCAGTCATTGGATTATAATTCAATCACCCCTTCAAATACTTTTTCTGCCGGGCCTTCCAGCCAGATATCCGTGAAAGATGAAATTCCGGTTCGTTTATAATATACTTTGAGTTCCCCCCCGGGAGTTCTCACAGCACAGCTTCCACTTTCTTCGCAAAGGCCATTGACTGCTGCGATCAGTGCCGAAGCAGTGACTCCTGTTCCACAGGCAAGCGTTTCATCTTCTACTCCTCTTTCGTAAGTTCTCACAAACAATGCTTCCCCTTCTTTTTCTATGAAATTAACATTTGTGCCTTCTTTCTTAAAGCGTTCGGAATTGCGAACTTTCCGCCCTTCCTGAAACACATCGAATGATTCCAAACCTTTAACCATTTTTACATAATGAGGGGAGCCTGTATTGAGGTAGAAAAAATCATCTCCACTTTCAATGGAAGAGACATCACCCATTTTCAGTTTTACAGAATGCTCCTGAAGGATTGCTTCATGAGCCCCATCAGAAGCAAGGAATCTGACTTTCATTCCCGTAACCCCTAGCTGCTGTGAAAAGCTAACGATACATCGGCTCCCGTTGCCGCAAAGGGAACTGAGCCCTCCGTCGGCATTGAAATAAATCATTTCAAAATCATATCCTGTTTTATTCTCAAGTAACATAAGCCCGTCTGCTCCTATCCCAAATCTGCGATTGCAGAGCCGGGCGATAAGTGCTGAATCTGTTTTATCAAAGACCGGGTTACGGTTGTCGATGATTATAAAGTCATTCCCGGCACCCTGATATTTTGAGAAAGGTAGTTTCATGAATACTATTTCAATTTGGAAAGTATCCCGTCGGAGGTAACCCGCTCGTAGCCATGAAAATCATTGGAATATTCGAGGTGAAATACCGCAGTCCCGCATAATAGATAGATTTCATCATCCAGCTTATATAGCTTCATATTTTCAGGCTCCGAAATTCCATAGAGTACTACTTTATTATGCGACATTTTATAGCCTTTAAAATTCAAAGGGGAAGACCAGAATTCAACCGATGAAAACTGTCTTCCGGAAGAACGTTCTTCCCGGATTCCTGCCATTTTTGCAGCAGCAGAATCCTTCTGCGTGACAGAATTACTGGCCACAGGATTGATGTTCAAAACTTCCACGGTGTGAGCTGTGAGCAGTTCATCCTTACGGATAACAATATTTTCTGTATTGGAAGAGGACAGTAATGTGGAATCGCTTTTCCGAAGGGAATCATTACTTTGTTTCTGGGAACTAGAAGTAAGCTCAGAAACCGGCATGCTATCCCTCTTGGTTTGTAATTTAGGGTTCGGTCCGGGATTTGATGGGCCGTAGGAATGCCCTGTGCTGACAGGTCCTGGTTTGTCTCCCTTTACAGAGGAGCTTTCATCGGGTTGCTCTTTATGCTGGGTTAGTGATTTATAAATGCTCAGTTCTTTTACATATTGATCCAGCTTGAAGAGGAAAAATCCGCCACCTAAAAGCAGGCCTAGAAGCAAGCCCAGGAAAAACACCTGCAATTTATCTTTAAAATGAGCCATATTTTGAACCCGAAAATATGGTCAAAGTTACTGAAAAAGAGGGTGCTGTTAAAACTTGTTAAAAATATTTGCAGAGAAAATAAAAGGAATAAAATTTGCGTGTTAGGAAGGAGTATTAATATGACAGAAACCTCATTTTTAAACCAAAATCTCATACTATGAAACGTGTAATCGGTGCATTTTTAATTGCTGCAATCGGTGGGGCCAGTGCCCTTGGTCTTCGCACTGTTTTTATCAAAGACCCAAGCAGAACAGAATATGTTCAGAACTCACCCCAGGTTAAATATGTGAACCTTCCAGGCCCGGTATCCGGAGAAGGTGTAACTGATTTTACTGCCGCGGCCGAAATGGCAGTCCAGGGTGTAGTGCACGTAAAAACCGTGATGGAAGCTCAGAATAATCAATTTTATTTCAATGATCCATGGAAGGATTTTTTTGGAGGTGGCGGGTATCCCCAACAGCAACCGCAGCTCCAGCAGGCATCTGGTTCAGGAGTCATCATCTCTCCTGAAGGCTTTATTGTAACAAACAACCACGTGATTGAGCATGCCCAGAAAATTGAGGTCACACTCAACGATAAAAGAACCTATGAGGCCAAACTGGTTGGAAGAGACCCGGCTTACGATATTGCCGTTCTGAAAATTGATGAAACTCATCTTCCTTATGTCAACTATGGCAATTCCGATGATATGCGTCTGGGACAATGGGTACTTGCTGTTGGAAATCCATTCAACCTCACTTCTACCGTCACGGCAGGTATCATCAGTGCGAAGGCTCGAAATATCAATATCATTGACAACGACCCGGAGGCTGGTGTGAACGCTGTAGAATCGTTTATTCAGACCGATGCTGCGGTGAATCCGGGTAATAGCGGAGGAGCCCTGGTCAACACTCGCGGAGAACTGATCGGCATCAACACTGCAATTGCCTCTCAAACCGGAAGCTATGCAGGTTACGCTTTTGCTGTGCCATCGAACATTGTTAAGAAAGTAGTGGCCGACCTGCGGGAATTCGGGACTGTTCAAAGAGCTTATCTGGGTGTAACTATACGTGACATCGACTCTAAACTTGTTAAGGAAAAGAATCTTACAAGCAATGAGGGGGTTTATGTAAACACCGTCAACGAAGAGGGTTCCGCTGCTCTAGCGGGTGTCAAAGATGGGGACATCATTACCCATGTGGGAACCGTTGCCGTCAATTCCGTTCCTGAACTTCAGGAACAGATCAGCCGTTACCGTCCAGGTGATAAACTTGCCCTTTCCATTAAAAGAGACGGGAAAGAGTCTACCCTCAGTCTGATCCTGAAGAACAAGGATAATAATACCAAAGTCGTTGAAAAAGAGAATATAGAAGTCATCAAGGCCCTCGGAGCAACTTTTGAAACCGTTGAAGGTGAAGAGAAAGCTAAACTGGGAATCGAGAACGGGCTAAAAGTTACGAAGCTTGAACCCGGAAAGCTAAAAAATGCTGGAATCAAAGAAGGCTTCATTATTACTTCTATTGACCATAAAAAAATAAATACAAAAGAGGAACTAAAATCCGTTCTGGATAATAAAAAAGGCGGGATCCTCCTGGAAGGAATCTATACGAATGGAGTAAGGGCCTACTATGCTTTTGGTTTATAGTGCTTCTAATTAATCGCTTAAAAATGGGGCTTCAAAGATTGATTCGAACCCTTCAGCCAATAGTGCAAAAATAAAACACTGTGCATTTGGTTTACCGGCACTTTCGCAATATTTTCGCCTCCTGACATTGGGTAAGTGTTTCTGGTACTTACGGACTAAAATTAATTGAAGATGAGACAGTTAAAGATCACAAAGTCGATCACCAACAGAGAGAGCGCATCTCTTGATAAGTATTTGCAAGAGATAGGTCGGGAGGAACTGATTACTGCCGAAGAAGAAGTTCAGTTGGCGAAAAAAATCAGGGATGGTGACCAGGTGGCCCTCGAGAAATTAGCGAAGGCTAATCTTCGTTTCGTGGTTTCTGTAGCCAAGCAATATCAGAATCAAGGTCTTAGTTTACCAGATCTGATTAATGAAGGAAACCTAGGCCTTATAAAGGCGGCCAGGCGATTTGACGAGACACGTGGTTTCAAGTTTATCTCTTATGCGGTATGGTGGATCCGTCAATCTATCCTCCAGGCACTGGCAGAACAATCCCGTATCGTTCGTCTTCCCCTGAACCAGGTTGGTTCCCTGAACAAAATTAATAAAGCCTATTCAAGGCTGGAGCAGCAATTTGAGCGAGAGCCAAGCGCTGAGGAGCTTTCCACTCATCTGGAACTTCCAATGGACAAGGTTGTCGACACCATGAAAGTGAGCGGAAGACATGTTTCTATGGATGCTCCTCTTCTCAATGGAGAAGATAACAACCTCTTGGATGTGCTTGTCAATCATGATTCCCCCCGAGCAGATAATACGTTAATGAACGAGTCTCTTCAACGGGAGATTGAGCGCTCCCTTTCCACCCTTACGGATCGCGAAAGTGATGTCATCCGCCTGTTTTTTGGCATCGGAGAGCAGCATGGACTGACTCTGGAAGAGATAGGCGCTAAGTTTGATCTGACCAGGGAACGGGTCAGACAAATCAAGGAAAAAGCCATCCGAAGGCTTAGACACAGTTCCAGGAGTAAGCTTCTGAAATCCTATTTGGGGTAGATAACACCCTATAGAATCACTATTTAACAAAACATCCCCCTCCAGGCAGGCCCCGAGGGGGATGTTTTGTTACGGTTAATTATTTGTTATAACCTCTGCCCCAAAACACCATTGGCAATTTAAAAAAGAAATACTTTTGCATGTGATTTAACCTCGCATCAAAGTATCCTACTAACACAAACAAGCATGAACAGCGGAACTATGGAACAAAAAAAGGGTAAAGCAAGCTTTGAATCAGAACTGAAGAGCTGGCTTGGTCAGGAAAAATCTGCTCTTGAATTTATTGGTATTGTTGGAAACCTCTGGTATGATAAATCGATTGAACTTGTCCTTTTCAGGAACCAGCTCATCGACCGGAGTGCCAGTGAGATTATGAACCTCCATCAATACGCCAAGGATATCGTAAAAAAAACGATTTCAATTGATGATACATTGGCCCTTGCTAAGGAACTTCAGAAACTGGAACTTGTACCCTCCAGAATTGATATGGGTAAATTGGCCGCCGAATGGAATCAGGAAAAAGATAAAACAGCTTCTGCTTTTCTTACTTCCAAGCTCGGTGAATTTATTGGGAAGGAAAAATTTGCTCTGACACCAAAAGATGTGGTTCTATTTGGTTTCGGACGGATCGGACGACTCGCAGCAAGGGAACTTATTTCTCAGGCCGGTAAAGGGGAGCAACTTCGACTCAGAGCCATTGTAACCCGTGATAAGTCGGATGATGATATCATCAAAAGAGCAGATCTCCTACGGAGTGATTCGGTTCATGGTCCCTTCCCTGGAACTGTAATCGCCGATGTTTCAAAAAGGGTCATTATTGTAAACGGGCACGTCATTCATATGATCTCCGCCTCTAACCCAGAGGCAATCGACTACACCGCCTATGGAATAACAAATGCATTACTCATTGACAATACGGGTGCAGCCAGGGATCGTGAAGGACTCAGCAAGCATCTGAAAGCAAAAGGAATTGCCAAAGTATTGCTTACAGCACCCGGCAAAGGAGATATCCCTAATATTGTTCATGGAGTCAATCAGAAAGACTATAAAGCCGATGAAACTATTTTCTCAGCGGCTTCCTGTACAACAAACGCCATCGTTCCGGTACTGACCGTGATCCAGCAGAAACTTGGAATCGAAAACGGACATATCGAAACGATTCATTCTTACACAAACGACCAGAACTTGCTCGATAACTTCCACCCCAAGTTCAGAAGAGGACGTTCGGCTGCTGTGAATATGGTCATTACAGAAACTGGTGCCGATAAAGCGGTTGGTAAAGTACTCCCTGAACTTGCAGGAAAGCTTACAGGCAATGCGGTCCGCGTACCAACACCGGATGTTTCTCTGGCAATCCTTAATCTCACCGTTTCTTCTTCCACCAGCAAAGAAGAAATAACCGAAATCATGCGGGATGCAGCTCTGAACGGGAAGCTCGTGGAGCAAATTCAATTCTCTTCTTCCAATGAATTGGTGAGCAGTGATTGTACCGGAAACCCATGTGCTGCAATCTTCGACAGTCCTGCAACCATTGTGAGCAAAAACGGAAAGAATATAGTGCTCTATGTCTGGTATGACAACGAATATGGATATACACGCCAGGTAGTGCGCCTGGCAAAGCATATTGCTGAAGTCAGAAGACTGACCTACTACTAAGAGTTTATTATAAAAGAAAAGGGCTGAAAAAAATTCAGCCCTTTCTTTTATAAGCACTTTTCGTTTAGTTTTTGATAAACTTCGATTTGAATGTTTTACCCGACTCATCTGTTACGGAGAGCAGATATATTCCGGAAGGAAGGCTTTCGAGATTCATCGTCAACGTATTTCCATTCCCGTTACGGGTAGTATTGAAATTAGACCATTGTTTGCCTATCATATCGGTAATGTTAATTTGAAGTGTGGATTCCCCTTCCACATTGACAATAATATTCAATTCATTATTGGTCGGATTCGGAAACACACCCGTAACAACAAACGAATTCATTGGAGCAATGGCGATTGTTTTGAGGGCATTCACACCACCGTTAAAGTCGGTTTGTTTCAGTTGATAGTAGCATGTGCCCTTTGGAGCTTGCTCATCCACAAAACTATAATTCTGGGTAGCGCTGCTATTCCCAACACCTTTAACCTGTCCGATAGCCGTGAATTTCTCTCCATCTTCAGATCTCAATAATGTGTAGTAAGCGTTATTGGTTTCACTGGCTGTTGACCAGTTCAGGTTAACAGCATTATCCATACGTTTACCGGTAAAAGAAAGCAATTCTACCGGAAGAATAGCGGCAGCAGCTCCACAGCCTGTAGCATAATAAGATAATGCGCGTGTCACCCCATCAAACATTGCCAGTTCACCGGTTGTTCCAGGTATTCTGGAGTCATAAAAAACCTGGTCGTAACAACCTGTAGCATGATCCTGAACACCGATGTAACGGTTATCGGGAGGGCCATTACTAAAGCGACCCAGAGCATCGGCATTATTTACAAAGAGTACATAGTACGGCCAGCCTGTTGCTAAATTTGCAGCAAAGTTATATCCCATATAGGTTGGGCTGGCACCCATGAATACGATTACTTCTCCTCCTGCAGGGATAACACCACCGGGAGGCGCTAAGGCAACAGGGCAACCGGCCACAGCACCACATCCAGAGTTGGTATTGATGGTTGCAATATCAGCCGCATTCGGAACGTAAACAGTCCCGCATGCCGAACAGAAAGAACATCCTCCATTTTGAACACTAGGTACTGTAACTATAAGGTCGCTCACGTTTATCGGGGTCGTACCGGCTGAGAATGTGATGTATTCATTTACTCCTTCGGGCATATCCACACAAGAGTGAACCAAAATACTCTCAATGACAGGGCCTGTTGTACATTTACCTGATGCCCTTACCATCACATCATCAAAATATACCGTTCCTCCGTAGGCAAAAACAAACTGAACTTTGGTAGAAAGCGCATTCAGAGGAACAAAGTACTGACGTGGAGAAGTCCGGATGTCTGTAATTGGATTTGTTTCACCGTCTCCACCCTGATTACCTACCGCAGGTGCAGCAGTGTTGTGCCATACTCCTGTGTAAAACTCCTGAACCGTCATTGTTGAAGTTGTTACAGAAGGGCTTTTCATCCAGAAGCTGACCAGGTCGGCTCCAGCTGCGAAGGCGGGGGTTGTTAAAGTTCCGCCTGCTGTAAATTTAAGGGCATTGGCATTCCTTCCAAAGTTGAAGCTTCCGCTGGTAGAAGAGATCCATCCCGCAGTGGCTGTAAAACCCTGAGTGGTGCTGGGTATATTCGCATCACTGGTTGTATTGGTAAACTCCTCGTCCACAAGGTAAGTCGGTCCTGCCGCAATGATGTTAAATGTAGTACTGGTGACAGAAAGCGGTCCGGCGCAGGTAGCTGTTAATGTCAGTCCGGCACCAGCCACTGTATGTACAAGATTAGAGAAAGTAGCCACTCCATTTACTGCAGCCACGGTCAGAGTCCCGCCGATGGTTCCGGTAGAGGTGATGGTAATATTTCCGTTAAAACTTGTTGCTACGTTTCCGCAAGCATCTTCAGCAGCAACGGTTACAGCAGGAGCCATTGCCACATTCTGGCTGGCATTTGAAGGTTGTGTGGTGAAGACTAGCTTGGTCTGAACAACGCTGATGACGTTCTTGGGATTAGCCGTTAACGCATCAAAGGTTCCGAGCTGAGAACTGGTTGCAGAACTCTGAACCGCTGCCGTCAGGTTAGTTACATTTAGATCGAACTCCTGCCCAGCTAAACTGCCGGTCGTACCTATTCCACAATTCAGTGAAACGCGGACCTGCAGAGTTTTTGTACCATTATCGGGGGCAGTCGAGGTAAACCCGCCGAATACAATCTGGTTAGGACTGGTGGTCACCACCCCTTGCGCAAGGTGAGTTGCACCATCAAATAAGTCTATCGACTGGATCGTGGCCACCCAATCAAATACTTCATTGACAGAAGAAGGGTCAGGAACGATTGTTATTCCGGTTACGATCGTTGGAAGAGCATCCGCATCAGGTGAGGATGCACCACCATCGCGGATCGTGAGGGTCCAGATCTGTGTTCCCTGGGCACTTGTTAAAGGACCTGCTGGATTAGAAGCGGCAAGGGATGAGATGGTCGCACTTTCTCCCCCACCCGATATAATATCTGATGTTACAGAAACCACAGCAGCGGCAGTGGTGACATTTCCTGTAAGGGGATTCAGTGTTTGATAGCAATCTGTAGCAGTAAAGAAATCATAGATTGCCACATAGTAGGTATGGTTTGGAAGAAGGCCTGTCATAGTAACAGAGCTGCCGGTTCCGTTGTACACTACATAATTACCTGCTCCAATTTGTGTTCCTGAACCAAATGCCGCGTTTGCAGTATAGGCTGTGCCGGAGACCGGATTGGCATTCACCGCACCACCAGCCTGCACAACTACCAGGCGATGATCCCCGTTACCAGGTGTCCAGTTGATTGTGGTAGCGACGTTTGAAGTAGCTGTAAAAGTAAGGGTGGTAGACTGCGTCGTAGGAGGAGTACAAGTGGCCACCGAAATATTGATCTCATCAATTCCAATATCAGAAATACCGTAGTCGGAAGTGGCGGTAAACTTGATCTGACAATTGTTATTGGTAGATGCCCCAAGTGGCACTGTATACTGTTGCCATCCTGAAGTAATGGTAACCTTTAACAAACTCGCACCCCAGGCGACACCACCATTCGTGGAAAGATAAACGTTTACCACATCCGTTCCATCGGCATTGTTGTACCAGAATGTAAGCGTTTTGTTTCCTGCTGGTGTGAAATCGATTAATGGAGAAATCAGATCACCGGTCGCCCCTAGTGCAGCATCATAGGAGTGGAATCGTGCAGAATGAGCCGTTGATAGTGCACCGGCTGGGGCATAACTTCCTAAACCGGAAGTCCAGCCAGCGGCATCATCATCTCTTTGCCACAAATTGTTCCCTGCCTGAGGACAACTCCAGGTACATGCAGGAAGTGTGCTGGGAACTGTCCAGGCTACATCAAAATGTTGATTATAAGGTAATGG
>PLYR01000067.1 GCA_003153435.1 Bacteroidota bacterium | reverse complement strand
GGAGGCGGTAGGCAAGTACAAAAAGTTACTTGCAGATCTTGGTGGCAAGATCGTACACGAAGAGAACTGGGGCCTGAAAAAAATGGCTTACCAGATCCAAAAGAAGTCCACCGGCCATTACTTCCTAATGGAATATACTGGTCCAGGCTCACTGGTCGCCGAAATGGANNGACAAATACTCGTTGGCATACAGTGAGAAGCGTCGTGGTAAACTCAAAGAGAAGAAAAAGGAAGCCGCTGCAAGCGCCAATTAATCTTGTTTAATCCTTAAAAAGAAACACAAATGGCTGAAAATAGCTCAGAGATCAGATATCTCAACCCCCCAACAGTGGAGGTTAAAAAGAAAAAGTATTGCCGTTTCAAAAAAAGCGGAATAAAATACATTGATTACAAAGACGCAGATTTTCTTCTGAAGTTCGTAAATGAACAAGGTAAAATCCTCCCTAGAAGGCTTACCGGTACTTCCGTGAAATATCAGCGTAAGGTTGGACAGGCAGTTAAACGTTGCCGTCATATCGCGTTGATGCCTTACGTGGCCGACATGATGAAATAATTTTTTTTAAACGATTTAACCCTATTCATAAACGAAATGGAAATAATATTAAAACAAGACGTTAAGAATCTTGGATACAAGGACGACGTCGTGAATGTAAGGCCTGGATACGGAAGAAATTTTCTGGTTCCACAGGGTCTTGCAATCATCGCTGATGAAAAAGGCAAGAAAATTCTAGCTGAAAACGTAAAGCAACGCGCACATAAAGAAGCCAAAGTTCAGGCTGAAGCTGAGAAAACGGCCGCTAAACTGAAAGATATACTGGTACAAGTTCCTGCTAAGGTGGGTGAATCAGGTAAAATATTTGGATCAGTTACCAGTGTTCAGTTGCACGATGCACTGAAAAAACTTGGATATGAAATTGACCGTCGAAACATCACGATGAGCGAGGATGCTATCAAGACAACTGGGACTTATACTGCCGATGTACGCCTTCACAAACATGTAGCAACAAAAGTATCTTTTGAGGTTGTTGCCGGATAAAATTTCATTGATTTACAATAAAAACGGGTCCCTTTCGGACCCGTTTTTGCATTTCACCCTTTCCAGCCGTTTTGATTTTATTAATATTTCTAGCTGGTGTATTGAAACTGCATCTCACTGAGCGATCTGTAAAGCCCGTGATCAAGCAGCATAAGCTGGGAGTGTGTGCCTGATTCTTTCACGAGACCCTTTTCAATAACAATAATTTTATCTGCATTCCGGATGGTGCTGAGTCGGTGTGCAATCACAAAAGAGGTGCGACCTACCATGAGTTTGTCCAGTGCTTCCTGCACCAGGCGCTCTGATTCGGAATCTAATGAGCTCGTAGCTTCATCAAGAATAAGAATGGTGGGATTTTTTAATACAGCTCTGGCTATTGCAATCCTTTGCCGTTGTCCGCCGGAGAGTTGTATCCCACGATCTCCAACTTTTGTTTGAAATCCGTCCGGAAAAGAATCAATAAATTCAAAGGCATTGGCTTTTTTGGCTGCCTCAGTGATTTCCTCCATAGAAGCACCCGGCCTTCCATAAGCAATATTCTCCTGAATGGTTCCACCGAACAGGAGAACATCCTGAGGAACGATAGCCATATTATTCCGAAGCTGGGTAAGATCATACTCTCTGCCATCTTTACCATCAAATGTGATCATTCCCGAGTCTGGATCGTAAAAACGGAGCAGGAGTGCTGCAATGGTTGATTTTCCGGAGCCACTCGGTCCTACCAGCGCTATCGTTTCTCCTGTCTTTACTTCGAAAGAGATATCGTGAAGCACTGTAAAATCTTTCCTGGTTGGATAGCAGAATGAAATGTGATTGAATGATACATTTCCGGAGAGGCGAATAGCAGGAGCGTTGAGACCTGAGAGCTCGGCAATCTTTTCAGGAGTCTCATCCAGAATTTCCATGATCCGTTCTGAAGCTCCTACAGCCCTCTGGATTTGTGCATATTGCTCGGGAATCCCTCCGAACGACGCGGAAACAAATAAGGTATAAAACATAAACTGAAGCATCTCTCCGGCACTTAGCTCATGATGCACAGTCATCTGAACTCCTGACCAAACGATCAGTATGATAGAACCAAAAAGACAGAAAATAATGAAGGAGAAAAAAGTACCCCTGGAAACGGCATAATGAATTGCAGCTTCAACTATATTCCCGGTAGCCCGGCTGTAACGCCCTATTTCATACGCTTCGTTTGTGAATGCTTTTACATTCGTAATTCCCTGTAGGCTTTCTCCGACAATGATATTAGAATCGGCTACCCGGTCCTGCACATTCCGGCTGTGTGTTCTTATTTTTCTTCCGTAAAATACTGCAATAAGGGCAACAGGTGGGACCACTGCAAGCATCAATAAGGCCAACTTCCAGGAAATTAAGCAGATCATAGTAACACCGCCAATAATGATAATAAGCTGACGGAGAAATTCTGCGATCCCGGTTGTCAGCGTATCACCAATCTGTGTGATATCTGCACTGATTCTGCTGTTCAGTTCTGCAGCCTGGTTTTTAGAAAAGAAAGACATAGGCATTCTGACTAGTTGACTGAAGGTAGCCTGACGCACAGAGGAAAGCATGTTTTCGGTAACCTGTGCAAAGAGCAATACCCTGAAAAAAGAGAAAACAGCCTGGAGAGCAAATAGAATAAGAAGCTTTAGTCCAATACTATCTGCAGCATCAACCAGCATCCTCGCAGTATCACCAGAAAGCTGTACATTTTTTAATTTTGCTATATTTTCAGGGCTCATTCCCTGCAGGCTTGCTCCGCTACCACCTATTAGTCCCATCAAACTGCCCATCAGCTTTGGGAAAATCAAAGCTGTAGCAGCTGTTAATCCCAGAAAAACCATTCCCAGAAAAAATTTCCATTTATAAGGTCCGATAAACCTGAGGAGTCTGCGGGCTCTTTTTAAAGAATCCCTGTTAAGTTTTGCTTTAGGTAGTTCATCCTTGCTGCTCTCAAGACCAGAACCTCTTTTTCTTGCCATTTTATTGGTTGAATTTGGCGCCAAAGTTACCGGTTTTAAGATATGCGCCCGGTATTTTCCCTTAATTTGCAATATGCATGGAGTTGACGAAAGGTATGTTACCGAAGAGTTGCAGCTTGAGCTTTCGGGAAAAAGTATCCGTATGCTCAGGGTTACGAATACCGATCAGCTTTATGCAGAATTGGTGGCAAAAGGCAATACAAGCGAAGATGTTAAAGATGAACGAATCCCTTACTGGGCTGATCTCTGGCCCTCGGCAATAGCCCTGGCAAAGGAGGTTCTTCAGAGTGCATCTATAAAGGAAGGGACAAGGGTCCTCGAAATAGGCTGCGGATTGGCACTTCCTGGAATCGCAGCGGGATTAAAAGGGGCAGAAGTCCTGATGACCGATTACATGAAGGAACCACTTGATTTTGCGTCGATTAACTGGAAAATGAACCTTCCAAGTACACCTGCATTGATGCGGTTTGACTGGAGAAACCCCGATCCCGGCCTGAATTATGAGGTCATTCTGGCTTCTGATATAGCCTATGAAAAAAGATCTTTTGATGCATTATTGAAAACCTTTCGTACCCTGCTCCCTCCAAGTGGGTTGATCTTGCTTTCTGAGCCGAACAGACTCATGGCCAGGGATTTTATCCTCAATTTACCTTCAGAAGGCTTCGAAGTTCAACAGAAAGGCTTGCAGGTACCCTTCCATGGTAGAAATAATGAGGTTTCGGTATATGAAATCAGGCATAAATAAGAGATCTGTTGTGGGTAAATAAAAAAAGTATATCTTTGTCCCCCGATTCAATAAAAGAACGATTATTTAATACCCTCTAGCTATGGCAATGAAAAGAACATACCAGCCTTCAATCAAGAAGAGAAGAAACAAACATGGCTTTCGCGAGCGTATGGCAACAGCGAACGGACGACGGATCCTGGCTGCGCGTAGAAAAAGAGGAAGGGCCCGTTTAACGGTTTCTGACGAAAAACTGCATAAAGCATAAGTGAGACTCAATGCTCAATCTTATTTAATATAAAAAGCCCCCCGCTTCAACGGGGGGCTTTTTTTTGATTTTCACGGAACATCTGAATAAGCTGAAGCATCAATAATCTTGAAAACTTGTAATAATATTTTAAAAACGGCCTTTTCTTTTATCGGAAATTTAGGCAGAGTTTGAGTACTAACTTATTTAATAGAAAAAGCAATGCCTAAAGATAACTCCATCAAGTCAGTACTCATTATAGGAAGTGGCCCGATCATCATTGGACAGGCATGCGAATTTGACTACAGCGGATCTCAGGCGGCCCGTTCATTAAAAGAAGAAGGCATAGAAGTTACTCTGATCAACTCAAACCCAGCCACTATCATGACGGATAAGGTGACTGCTGATCACATCTATCTTCTCCCACTTACCACCCAATCGATCGTTAAGATTCTGGAAGAACGTAAAATTGATGCTGTTCTACCAACCATGGGTGGGCAGACTGCACTGAACCTCGCCATAAAATGCGATGAAATGGGAATCTGGAAGAAATTCGGGGTCAGGATGATCGGTGTTGATATTGCCGCAATTGAAGTGACGGAGGACCGGGATAAGTTTCGTCAACGAATGGAATCCATTAATATTGGAATGGCTCCTTCCAAAATAGCAAGATCCTTCCTGGAAGGAAAAGAAGTAGCACAGGAGTTTGGTTTCCCATTGGTTATCCGCCCTTCATTCACACTTGGAGGAAGCGGAGGAGCTGTAGTTTATAGCAAGAATGAATTTGATGAAGCCCTGAACAGAGGGTTGCATACTTCACCCATCCATGAAGTACTGATTGATAAAGCGGTGCTGGGTTGGAAGGAGTTTGAGCTTGAATTGCTCCGTGATAATATTGATAATGTAGCCATCATTTGTTCGATCGAAAACTTTGATCCAATGGGTGTTCATACTGGAGACTCTATTACTGTTGCCCCAGCAATGACATTGTCTGATACCACTTATCAGAAGATGCGTACCATGGCCATAAAGATGATGCGGGCCATCGGTAATTTTGCGGGAGGATGCAATGTGCAGTTTGCGGTAAGTCCGGACAATGCTGAAGATATTATTGCAATCGAAATTAATCCTCGTGTTTCACGATCCTCAGCGCTCGCTTCCAAAGCAACCGGATATCCCATTGCAAAGATTGCTTCCAAACTTGCAATCGGTTATAATCTCGATGAGGTGCAGAATCAAATCACTAAGAGTACATCCGCATTTTTTGAACCGACACTCGACTATGTGATTGTTAAGATTCCAAGATGGAACTTTGATAAATTCAAAGGAGCCAAAAGAGAACTGGGATTCGCGATGAAATCGGTAGGGGAGGTGATGGGCATCGGACGGAGCTTCCAGGAAGCTTTACAGAAAGCTTGCCAGTCGCTCGAAATTAAGCGTAACGGTTTGGGTGCAGATGGAAAAGAAAACAAGAATCAGGAAGAGCTCATGAAGCTTCTGGAAAAACCATCCTGGAACCGTCTGTTCTGTATTTATGATGCACTTAAACTGGGGATCTCAGTTAAAACCATTCATAAGCTTACCCGGATAGATCCATGGTTCCTGAATCAGATTGAAGATTTCATTGTACTGGAGAACGAGGTGCAGCGTTTTTCCCTTTCCACTATTCCCCGGGATTTACTTTATGAGGCAAAGCAAAAAGGCTATGCCGACCGGCAGGTCGCACATCTCTTAGGATGTCTGGAAAGTGAAGTTTTTAAAAAGAGAAATGACCTGGGTATTAAAAGGGTGTATAAACTTGTAGATACCTGCGCCGCTGAATTTGAGGCGAAGACTCCTTATTATTATTCGACTTTTGAAGACGAAAACGAATCCATTCGCACCGATAAGAAAAAGATAGTTGTCCTCGGATCAGGCCCTAACCGGATAGGGCAGGGGATAGAATTTGATTACAGTTGTGTACACGGTGTTCTGGCTGCTAAAGAATGCGGGTATGAAACAATCATGATTAATTGTAACCCTGAAACTGTTTCAACCGATTTTAACGTTGCTGACAAACTCTATTTTGAACCTGTTTTCTGGGAAAATATTTACGATATTATTCTTCATGAAAAGCCGGAAGGTGTTATTGTTCAGCTTGGTGGCCAAACCGCTTTGAAGCTTGCTGAGAAGCTTGACCGGTACGGAATAAAAATCATAGGCACGGATTATAAATCTCTTGACCTTGCTGAAGACAGGGGAAGCTTCTCAACACTCTTGAAAGAAAACAAAATTCCTTACCCGGATTTCGGAGTAATTGAAAATGCAGAAGAAGCGGTTGAATTGAGCCGTAAGTTGGGGTTTCCACTTCTTGTCAGACCTTCTTATGTGTTAGGAGGGCAGAATATGAAAATTGTGATCAATGAACAGGAGCTGGAGGAACATGTAGTCAACCTCCTTTATGACATCCCGGGAAATAAAGTATTGCTGGATCATTTCCTGGAAGGGGCTATTGAGGCAGAAGCAGATGCCATATGCGATGGGAAGGATGTTTACATCATTGGTGTGATGGAGCATATTGAACCGGCAGGAATCCATTCAGGTGATTCGTATGCAGTACTGCCTCCTTTCGATTTATCTGATCATGTGATGAAGCAGATAAATGAATACACGAAAACAATCGCACTAGCATTGAAAACTATAGGCCTCATCAATATTCAGTTTGCAATTAAAAATGAAAAGGTATACATCATCGAAGCCAACCCAAGGGCATCCCGCACTGTGCCTTTCATTGCTAAAGCATATGATGAGCCTTATGTAAACTATGCAACCAAGTTAATGTTGGGTTCAAAGAAGGTAAAGGATTTCAAATTCTCCCCCAAACAGGAAGGGTATGCAATAAAGGTTCCTGTATTCTCTTATGAGAAATTTCCTGATATTCAGAAGGAACTTGGACCCGAGATGAAATCAACAGGGGAAGCCATTTATTTCATCAAGGATTTGACTGATGAATTCTTTCATGATATCTATAAGGAGAGGAATCTGTATCTGAGCAAATAGGCTTGTTGCAGTTTACAAAGACTCATTGAAACTATTGTTCCTTTTTAACAAGAACTTTGTCTATTCTCCTTCCATCCATATCCACGATCTCAAAGGAGTAACCGAGCCAGGTGAATTTATCACCTGTTCGGGGAATACGTTTGGCTAAATGAAGGATGTGACCTCCGAGTGTGTGGAAGCCACTATATTCAGATGAGTCATCGAGCGTAATATCAAAAGCATGGATGAATTCCTGGAAAGGAAGGATCGCGTCAACTAGTGCGGATCCATCTTCTCTTCTGAAAATTTCACTGTGTTCGTTAGAAGCACTTGCCAGATCACCCACAATTGCTTCGAGCAGGTCATTCATTGTCACCACTCCTTCGATAGAACCAAATTCATCGATGACCATTGCAAAGTGGGTCCTGGATTCTTTAAACCGCTCCAGAACTTTCCAGGCCTTCATATTTTCGGGAAGATAAAGAGGGGGTTTCGCGATGTGACGAAGATTTTCGGTTTCGAGCAGGAAATCAGTTTTGAGAAGATCTTTAATGAAAACAATACCTATTATTTTATCCAGCTCACCTTCACAGAGAGGAAATGAAGAATGCACAGATTCATTTATTTTTCTGCGGTTGGCCTGTGGTGCTTCTTTAGCATCCAGCCACACAACATCCATCCGGTTAGTCATCAGAGAACCTATTTTACGGTCACCCAATTGGAAGACATTCTCGACAATGTCTTGTTCAACTTCTTCAATGCTCCCTGCATCAGCCCCCTGAGCGATCATGGATTTGATTTCATCCTCTGTGACTTTTGAATCTTCAGAAGGTCTGATCCTGAATGTTCTAATGAAGAGGTTGGTAGAATTTCCCAGGAACCAAAGCACAGGGCTCATAATTCCACTGATGACCCGCATGGGACCGGCAGTTGCTTTGGCAATACTTTCGGGATTAAGAAGTCCGATCCGCTTAGGAATCAGTTCTCCAAACAATAATGTAATCAGCGCTATGCATACCACTACAATCCAGAATGCCATTGTGTGGCTATAGGGTGCCAGGCTTGGAATGGCCTGTAGTTTATGAGCCAAGGTTTCTGACATGGATTTTTCTCCATAAACTCCGGTGAGGATGCTGATAAACGTAATCCCAGTCTGAACAGTTCCCAGGAAACGGTTGGGAGAATTCATGAGATGAAGGGCTGATTTTGCCCGGAGGTCACCCTGTTTAGCATCTTCTTCCAGGCGTGATTTTCGAGATGAAATAATGGCGATTTCCGACATGCAGAAAAAGCCATTAAGAAGCAGAAGAAAAATGATAATGAGTAACTGAGTTATCATTTCACTACGTACATCACTTCTTTCACTGCTTTAACCACTCTGGCCACATTAGGCAGGGAAGCTTCGATGAGTGTTGGTGCGTATGGAAGGGGGACGTCAGCAGTGGTGATCCTCAGTACCGGAGCATCCAGGTAATCAAAGGCATCCTTCTGAACTTTAAATGCTACTTCTGTCGCGATAGATCCAAGAGGCCAGGCTTCTTCAACAATGACAAGCCGGTTTGTTTTCTTTACAGATTCAATAATGGTATGATAATCAATCGGGCGGATTGTGCGGAGGTCAATGATCTCGACGCTAATGCCTTCTTTCTCCAGTTCTTTTGCAGCGGCGATCGCAACTTTTAGGATTTTTCCGAAAGAAACAATAGTTACATCCTTCCCTTCTCTTTTCACTTCTGCAACACCGATTGGTAATAAAAATTCTCCTTCAGGTACCTCTCCCTTATCCCCATACATCTGTTCACTTTCCATGAAAATAACAGGGTCATTGTCACGAATAGAAGATTTCAGAAGACCTTTCGCATCGTTGGGATTGGCCGGTACCACTACTTTAAGTCCCGGCGTGTTGGCATACCAGTTATCGAACGACTGACTATGCTGGGAGCTCAGCATTCCTGCCGAACCGGTAGGCCCTCTGAACACGATAGGAATATTGAACTGACCTCCACTCATGCTCATCATTTTGGCTGCCGAATTGATGACCTGATCGATGGCCACAAGAGAAAAGTTAAACGTCATAAACTCTATAACAGGACGAAGGCCGTTCATGGCAGCTCCAACTCCGATACCCGCAAATCCGAGCTCCGCAATTGGCGTGTCAATCACCCGTTTTGCCCCGAATTCGGCCAGCATTCCTTTACTTACTTTATATGCGCCGTTATATTCAGCCACTTCTTCCCCCATCAGAAATACTTTTTCGTCACGTCGCATTTCTTCTGTCAGTGCTTCACGAAGGGCTTCACGAAATTCTATGGTTCTCATCTGGTTCTGTATATGAGTAACAAAAGTAAGTAAATTCCTATATTTACGTGGTATGAGTAAGCGAAAACTCCTGTTTTTTCTGATGTTTACATTCCTCAAAGCCTCTGCCTTCAATAAGCTAGGCATTGAGCAACTAAAAGCAGGATACCATCAGATCCGGCATGCTTTGGTGATGCTTGGCGCAATGGCTATCTGCATGGCGATTGCCATACTCCTCCTCCTTTATTTTACAGAAAGAAGGAAAAAGAAGAGAGCCTTATTAATCAGTTCTCAATCAACCTCCACCATTCCGCCTCCTCTTCATTCTATGCCACAGGAGAATATAGTTAAGGAAGTGAAGCATGAGCCGGTCACCGAAATCCTCATAGAAAAACCCCAAGAGTCCTCCGAAAGAAATGAAGCGACTGTTAAGACGATTCAAAAAATGTCACCCGATGAGGAGGCGCTCCTCACCAAGAATTTTTCTGAACATTTTTTGATCCAGAGCAACAGAGAAGGGGCTTTGCCTGTAAATCCATTTCATGTCACCCTCCTTCCTGCGAAAACAGAAGGCGGAATAGGGCCTCTGGCTATTTCGGCAGGGGCATTGGTGCTTGGAACCTTCGACATGAAAGGGGGGTGGCTGCGTTTCACCAATGATGGATTCACCGTATTACTTCTGAGAAAAGGAGAATGGAAAGAATTTTCATCAGGTTCTGAAGCAACTTCGCTTCGAACCCTTGGATTGAGGAAGGGAGATTGCATTTATTTTCTTCCCGCCCGCCCTGACCCTGATCACGGAAATATTGATTCAGCCTTATTAAAGAATTGTCTGATCGAAAACCAAATGCCGGACCTGGAAAAGCAAGTGAAAATAGTGGAGGAGAGACTTTTCGACTTGCAAACACAAAACAACCTCGGGGAGATCTTTCTGTTCGGTATTCGTATTTGAAAGGATGATAAAAGTGTAAAATACTAAGGTAAATGACTGTTTTACAATAGCATATGGCTGTGTATGCTTAATGAAAAATTCCCGATTCCTGTCTCTTATTTTTAGTTAAATTTGCCCTTCTTTAGAAAAGCAGTTATTCATTAAGCACCATCATCCGATGAAATTTTTAGTTTGCATCAGTAACGTACCCGATACTACTACCAAAATTATTTTTGCAGATAATAAAGGATTGAACTCCACAGGGGTTCAGTTTATTATTAATCCTTACGATGAGATAGCGCTAACGCGTGCTCTGGAGATTAAAGAGGCTCTTGGAGGAACAGTAACAGTTATTAATGTAGGAGGAGTTGGTACCGAACCCAATATCCGCAAGGCTCTTGCAATCGGTGCTGATGATGCTATCCGTGTTAACGCGGAACCAACAGATGCCTATTTTGTGGCTGCTCAGATCGCTGATGTTGCGAAGAAAAACGGATATGATGTGATCCTTACCGGAAGGGAATCAATCGATTTCAACGGGGCTCAGGTTGGTGGAATGATTGCAGAGTTACTTAATCTGCCCAGCATTTCGGTTGCTACCAAGCTTGACATAACGGGTACTGATGCCATTCTGGAGCGCGAGATTGACGGGGGTAAGGAAGTGGTGGCTGTTAAAGTTCCGTTTGTTGCGAGTGCACAAAAAGGAATGGCTGAACCCCGGATCCCTAATATGCGGGGGATCATGACTGCCCGCACAAAACCTTTGTTGGTATTGGAACCTGTGGCTGCAGATATGCTCTCTTCATCGTCTTCTTATGAACTTCCTCCGGCCAAACAAGCTTGCAAAATGATTAGTCCGGATAATGTGGCAGAGCTTGTCAACCTCCTCCATACCGAAGCAAAAGTCATTTAAACAGATCGTATATATTTTCAATTTTATATTCTTTTCAGATGTCAGTATTAGTATTCGCAGAAAATTGGGAAGGCCGCTTTAAGAAGTCGACTTTTGAAGCCGTTTCATATGCCTCCGAGATTGCAAAACAGATGGGAACATCAGCTACCGCAGTGGTGATCGGAAATGTATCCGATGATGATCTGAAAGCCCTTGGAAAATATGGGGCAACCAAGGTAATGACAGTTAAAGGCGATAAATTCCTTGCACTTGAATCAGGTGTTTATGCCGGAATTGTGGCGGAAGCAGCCAAAAGCTGTGCTGCCAAAGTGGTTATACTCTCCTACACATACAGTGGTAAAGCCCTGGCCCCGCGCTTGTCAGCCCGCCTTAAAGCAGGAATGGTTAGTGGTGCTATTGCTCTCCCCAGCAACCTGGCACCATTCACCGTTCGCAAAAAATGTTATTCTGGAAAAGGACTTACGGATGTGGTCATAAGCACAGAAATAAAAATTGTTGGGATTACTCCTAATTCGTACAAACTCAATTCAGGCGGGGGAGAAGCAGTTCTTGAAGTTTTTTCACCTGCCGTTAATGATGCAGATTTCAAAGTAGTCTCTAAAGAATTAAAGAAAACATCGGGTAAGATTGCACTTACAGAAGCAGAGCTGGTAGTATCCGCAGGCCGTGGAATGAAAGGTCCTGAAAACTGGGGTATGATTGAAGAGCTCGCAAGTCTACTTGGAGCGGCTACAGCGTGTTCCAAACCGGTAGCTGATATCGGCTGGAGGCCTCATCATGAGCATGTTGGGCAGACAGGGATTACTATCGGACCAAACCTCTATATCGCAATTGGTATTTCCGGTGCCATTCAGCACCTTGCAGGGGTCAGCTCCTCCAAAGTAATTGTGGTCATCAACACCGATCCGGAGGCGCCTTTCTTCAAAGCTGCCGATTATGGTATCGTTGGAGATGCATTTCAAGTGGTTCCTCAGTTAATTGAGGCCTTGAAAACGTTCAAGGCTGCACACCATTAATAATTATTTCGTAAATTTAGTACCCCGGATATTGTGGCAGTGAAAAAACTTAAATTGGAAATTGTAGGCTTATCGTACAGCCAGACACAGACAGGTGCCTATGCGCTCGTATTAGGAGAAGCTAAGGGGAAAAGACGTCTTCCCATTATCATTGGTGGTTTTGAAGCGCAGGCTATTGCTATAGAACTCGAAAAGATGACACCCAGCCGGCCGCTCACTCATGACCTTTTCAAAAGCTTTGCAGAGACTTTTAATATCCTCGTTAACGAGGTTATAATCTACAATTTGGTGGAAGGAATCTTCTTCGCTAAGTTGATATGTAATGACGGTTCCAGGGACGTGGAAATTGATGCCCGCACTTCGGATGCAATCGCACTAGCAGTTCGCTTTGACTGCCCTATCTACACCTACGAATTTATTCTTTCTTCAGCAGGCATTATCCTGGAAGACCAGGCTGCTATTCCTGAAGCCGGCGGTTCAGAAGAAGTGTCGGTAGAAAGTACTGATAACGGTGAATTCGGAAGTCGCTCAACCGAAGAGCTGAAGGAAATGCTGAATCAGGCACTTGGTAATGAAGAATATGAACGTGCATCCAAGATCAGGGATGAACTGAATCAGCGTAAAAAATCTTAATGAAGCAATACCACGACCTCATGCGCCATGTTCTCAACAAAGGCGCTAAGAAGACAGACCGCACCGGTACAGGCACGATCAGTGTTTTTGGTTATCAGATGCGTTTTGACCTGGAGGAAGGATTTCCTCTTTTGACCACCAAGAAACTCCATACCAAATCCATCATTCATGAGCTACTCTGGTTCCTGAAGGGTGATACCAATATCAAATACCTGAAAGAAAACGGGGTTAAGATCTGGGACGAATGGGCAGATGCAGAAGGCAATCTGGGTCCGGTGTATGGTTCACAGTGGCGCTCATGGCCTACAGCAGATGGACGCCACATTGACCAGATCACTCAAGTCATTAACCAGATCAAAAACACTCCAGACTCCAGGCGAATGATTGTCAGTGCNNGATATTTTTCTGGGTGTTCCTTTTAACATTGCATCCTACGCAACACTTACCTTAATGGTGGCACAGGTATGCGGATTAAAGCCTGGGGAGTTTATACATACGCTCGGGGATGCTCATCTGTATTCTAACCATCTGGAACAGGCGAATCTCCAACTCCGCCGTGAGCTGCGTAAACTTCCGGTGCTGAAGCTGAACCCTGAGGTGGAGGATATTTTTGGGTTTAAATTTGAAGATTTTACCCTAGAAGGATATGATCCTCACCCTCATATTAAAGCAGAAGTCGCCGTTTAATTCCTATATTTAGCTATAACCTAAAAACTCCCCGATGCGTTCAATCTTCATAAAGATTTGCCTGATTGTGGCATTACTCACGGCTGTTGCTGTTTATTTCTGGCCTAAAGCAGCATGGTCTCTCGTGATCACAGCACCTTTGTGTCTGGTTGGACTCATCGACATGGGTCAGCCCAGTCATTCCATCAAACGGAACTTTCCTCTGATTGGGCGGATGCGCTACTGGGCAGAATGGATGCGTCCGAAAATCTATCAATATTTCATCGAGTCAGATACGGATGGCACGCCCTTCAACAGACTTAACCGAAATGTGATCTACCAACGAGCCAAAAAAGTAAACGATACTACCCCTTTCGGTACACAATTGAATGTCTATGAAGTCGGCTATGAATGGCTCAATCATAGCATCACTCCTTTGCATTTTGATAAAATTGACCATGACCCGCGTGTGATCGTTGGAGGGGCAGATTGCAAACAACCCTATTCAGCCAGCATCTATAATATTTCGGCGATGAGCTTTGGTTCTCTGAGTAAGAACGCAATCATGGCGCTGAATGGGGGTGCAAAGCTTGGTGGTTTTGCTCACAACACGGGAGAGGGAGGGTTGAGCCCCTATCACCTTTCCCCAGGTGGTGATATATTTTGGCAGATTGGAACCGGTTATTTCGGTTGCAGACATGCGGATGGCACATTCAATTATGAAGAATTCGGCAAACGCGCTGTCCACCCCAATGTGAAGATGATCGAGATTAAACTCAGTCAGGGTGCCAAGCCCGGTCATGGTGGAATCCTTCCTGCTGCAAAGGTTACGGAAGAAATTGCAAAAATCCGTTTGGTTGAGATGGGTAAAGATGTATTGTCACCGCCTTATCATACCGCCTTTACTACTCCCCTTGAAATGCTGGCCTTCATCAAAAGACTCAGAGAGCTTTCAGGTGGAAAGCCCGTGGGTTTCAAACTCTGTATAGGCCGGAAAAGTCAGTTTATAGCAATATGCAAAGGAATGATCAAAACAGGCATTATGCCCGACTTCATAACAGTGGATGGGGGAGAAGGAGGGACGGGTGCGGCACCACTTGAGTTTTCAAATTCAGTAGGAATGCCATTGAGAGACGGACTGGCCTTTGTGGCGGATACGTTGAACGGGTTTGCTCTCAAACGCCATATCCGTATCATCGCTTCAGGAAAAGTGGCTACGGGATTTGATCTTGTTAAAAACCTGTCTCTTGGAGCAGATATGTGCAATTCAGCGCGGGCAATGATGCTTGCGGTCGGTTGTATCCAGGCATTGGAATGCAATACCAATAAATGCCCTACTGGAGTTGCAACGCAAAACCCCAGCCTGACAAAGGGACTCGTCGTAGAAGATAAAAAGGTGAGAGTTAAAAATTTTCATGAGGAAACTGTGAAGAGTGCAGTAGAACTGATGGCTGCATCAGGAATTGCGCATCCGAAGAATCTTCACCGCTCCTTTATATACCGCCGAGTAAGCGCAAGCCAGATTCAATCCTATGCCGAAGCCTATCCTTATATATTGCGCGGAGCATTGCTAGAAGCCCCTTATCCTGAACAATATCAGCTGGATATGGCAAACAGCAGTGAAGAAACATTTGACCCTTCTATATCCTATGCATAATCACTATCTTTACCATACACACGAATAACCACACACCATGATCATATCAATTATTGCCGCGCTGGATGAAAATAATGTAATTGGGAAAGACAATAAGCTGATCTGGCACTTGCCGGCTGATCTGAAACATTTTAAAGAACTCACTACAGGACATCACCTGATTATGGGCCGGAAAACCTGGGAAAGTATAGGAAGTAAACCTCTCCCAAACCGAACCTGCATCATCATTACTCGCGATAAAAATTACAAAGCTGAAGGGGGCATGCTCGCACACTCTCTGGAAGAAGCACTGTCTTTAGTCAAAAATGATGAAGAAGTCTTTATTGCCGGTGGAGCTGAAATCTATAAACTAGCCATGAGGATTGCCCATAAATTGTATATCACTCGGGTACACCATTCTTTTAAAGGAGATACATTCTTTCCGGTCATCGGAAAAGAGTGGTTTGAAGCGATTAATAACGATTTTGAGAAAGATGAGAAGAATAAATACGATTTCTCACTTTGTGAATACGAAAAAGACTGATTTTTTATTACCTTGCCTGCATATTTTTCCATTATTATGAAGAAAGTACCTGGATTTTCGCTTTTACTCATTATTGTATCTGCATTATCCATCCCATTCATTTCTTCCTGCAGCAAGAGCGATCGTTCAAAGGATACGGATTTGCAAAGTGCAAAGGATATGAGTCTGGCTTATGCCATTCAGAATGACCTAAATCGTCAATTGAATGTTTTTGCAGGCTCACAGCCCGAATTAAATGCAGTACCCGGACCGGTTGTTTCCAATCCCTGTGGAGGTACGGTAGTAACAGGGACAGTCTTTCCTAAAGTGGATTCAATAAGTTTTGGAATCGCCGATTGTACTGGTCCTGATGGGGCAAACCGGAGAGGGACACTCGTTGTAACTTTTACCGGAAACTACCGCGATTCATTGACAACCATTACGATCAGTCCCCGGAATTATTACTTCAATGGTTATAAAGTAGCCGGAGTTTTCACGATTAAGAATATGGGTATGAACTGGGCCGGACACCCTTGGTTTAAAGAAACGGCGACCAATTGTTACTTCAATTATCCTAATGGAAAGCTGGTGACATGGAATTCGACCCAGACCAGAGAAATGATACAGGGTTCGTCTACACCACTTGTATTTGATGATATTTACCAGCTTCAAGGTACTGCCACCGGATCCAGTTCTGACGGGAATCGTATGGATGTATATATAAATACCCCGCTCGTATTTTCAATGAATTGTCCCTGGATAGAGAGTGGTACCCTTTATCTTGTTCCTGCAAACCTGGGCAACCGTTTCATTAACTTTGGAACCGGGGCCTGTGATAATACTGCTGATCTCTGGATCTATGGAGATAAGTATAAGCTCTACCTCGATTAAACCATTCCTTCCCGATTCAGTCCAAAGGCGTATTCACAAATAATCTAAATAAATGTACATGAAAACATTTTCCTTCTTCTCCATGCTAGCTCTGTCAGGAGTACTCGTATTATGTTCCGGTTGTTCTAAAACAGGTCCTGCCGGCCCTGCAGGAGCAACAGGCCCTGCTGGCCCATCCTTGTCCGGTGGTATTAACGGACATATCTTCCTTTATGATCAATATGGAGCCACAGTCCTTGCCGGTCTGGCTGGTACACGCGATTCAATCGTGGGTACGAATCAGGTTGCGGTTGCCGATTCTAATGGCTTATACAAGTTTGCTGGCCTCAATACCGGGACCTATACTTTTGCTGTTGCAAAAGCGGGTTATGGTAGTGTTATGGCACAATCAGTTCAGCTAGTAGGGGGTGGAGCCATTTATCATGATTTCAAAATAGCACAGATTCCAAGCTTCTCTTTTTCTGCGGTAAGTGCAGCTGTTAATACAACTACTAATCCCGGAAATATTGACATTACTGGAACTGTTACTGCAGATACACGTACCCGGAGTGCGATTCTTTATATTGGTAAAACAGCTTCCGTGTCTTCTGCACCTTCTACCTACGAAAATTATTATACTGGTAATATTAAGGCCGGTGCCACTACCACTATTACATTCTCAATCAATCCGAATGATATTCATGACCTGGGCATCAACACTGGATCTACTCTGTACTTTGCAATCTACGGAGCAGCCACTACATTCGGCAGTGCTTCCGTGTATCAGGATTATGCCACTGGACATAATGTGTTTACTTGCATCAGCCCTACATCTGCTACGAACAGTTTTGTAATGCCATAATTGTTTTTAGCAGTATTGACTTAAATAAAAAAAGTCCCGCATTAGGCGGGACTTTTTTTATTTGTTTTCTGCAAAGCAACTAGGCCACTTTTAACTTCGAAATCTTCGACTTATTAAGTTTCTCTTTGGCATATTCCAAAGTAATATGCAAGGTTTTGATCTTGGCATCAGACGGGATCTCGAACATCGCATCGGTCATGATAGCTTCACAAATGGAACGAAGACCACGGGCTCCGAGACGGAAGTCGATTGCTTTTTCCACAATATGATCGAAAACATTCTTGTCGAACGTAAGTTTTACATTATCCAGTTCAAACAAGCGGGTGTATTGTTTGATCAATGCATTCTTTGGTTCGGTCAGGATTCTTCTCAACGTCTCTACGTCCAGAGGATTCAGATATGTGAGTACTGGCAACCGCCCGATAAGTTCCGGGATTAACCCGAATGCTTTCAGATCCTGAGGCAGAATATACTGCAGGAGGTTTTGCTTGTCGATATTATCGTTTTGATGTGCAGCGGTAAAACCGAGGGTCTGGCTCTGGAGACGTTTTGCAATTTTACGGTCGATTCCATCAAATGCTCCACCACAGATGAAGAGAATATTACGGGTATCAACCTGGATCATCTTTTGCTCAGGGTGCTTTCTTCCTCCCTGAGGGGGAACGTTGACGGTTGCACCTTCCAGAAGCTTGAGAAGTCCTTGTTGAACACCTTCGCCGGAGACATCCCGAGTGATGGAAGGATTATCACTTTTACGGGCTATCTTATCTATTTCATCAATGAAGACGATACCTCTTTCTGCAGAGGTGACATCATAATCGGCTGATTGGAGAAGACGGGACAAAACACTTTCCACATCTTCACCCACATATCCTGCTTCCGTCAGAACTGTTGCATCAGCAATGCAAAAGGGAACATTCAACATTTTTGCAATAGTCCGGGCAAGAAGGGTTTTGCCTGTTCCTGTCTCACCGGCCATGATGATGTTAGATTTTTCAATCTCTATTTCTTCACCTTTTTGCGGACGATTATTTTTCTGGGCAATTCTTTTATAGTGGTTGTAAACGGCAACAGACAGTACCTTTTTTGCATCATCCTGACCTATAACATACTCATCCAGATGCTTCTTAATTTCGCTGGGTTTAAGTAGGTTTAGGGCATTTGAAAGGGAACTGTTGTTCTTTGCATTCAGTTCTTCTTTCACAATGGTAGACGCCTGGGTGATGCACTGGTCGCAGATATGACCGCTTTGTCCCGCAATCAGGATTTGCGTATCCTGTTTGTCCCGTCCACAGAAAGAACATTTAATCTGGTTGTCTTTGGTTGCCATTACTGCCTTCTTAATCGGTTGATTATTTCTTATTCGTACTTGACCTGTCAAGAATTTCGTCGATCATCCCGTAAGCTTTAGCCTCTTCTGCAGTCATCCAGTAATCCCGGTCACTGTCGGCATAAACCTTTTCATAAGTCTGATTCGAATGCTTGGCAATGATATCATACAGTTCTTTCTTCAACTTGATGATTTCACGGGCCGTGATTTCGATATCGGAAGCTTGTCCTTCAGCACCTCCCAGTGGCTGGTGAATCATTACACGGGAGTGACGCAGGCCTGATCTTTTTCCTTTAGCACCGGCACACATCAATACGGCACCCATAGAAGCTGCCATACCTGTACAGATGGTACAAACATCTGGGGTGATATACTGCATCGTATCATAGATCCCCAGACCTGCATAAACAGAACCTCCGGGAGAATTCAGATAGATCTGAATATCTTTTTTAGCATCTACCGATTCCAGAAACAAAAGTTGGGCGGTGATGATATTAGCTACCTGATCGTTGATGCCTGTTCCGAGGAAGATGATGCGATCCATCATCAAACGGGAGAAAACGTCCATCTGAGCCACGTTTAACTGACGCTCCTCAATGATATAAGGAGTCATGGAAGCTACATAGCTATCATAAGTTGTACTATTGATGCCAATGTGCTTGGTAGCGTATTTTTTGAATTCGTCTTTCGGAAACATATAAAGGGATTTAGGATTTAAGGATTTTTGGATTTTAAAAGGGATTTAGGATTTAAGAATTATAATATTGTTAGTTCATGGAAGAAAATTCTTCGTAACCAATCTCTTTGTCTTCTATTTTAAGTTTGGTCTGGAAAAGGGTCATCATTTTTTCGTGATAAAGGCTGTCAAAAACCCGTTTGGCTTCTTCTTCTTTTTCGAGGACACGGTTCGCGGTCATGGTCAGTTCATCATCCGGAACATCCATACGGCCTGATTTTTCGTAATTCTGTTTTACCAGTCCTTTTACATAAGCAATTGCTTCATCATTAGTAACAACGATATCATTGTCTTTGTAAATTTTGTTCTCTATCAACTGCCAGCGGAGCGCTTCCCGGTACTGGTCGTATTCCTGTTCAATCTGTTCAGGAGTAGCTGGGTTCTTGCTTACAGCCATCATCCAACGTTTCAGGAAATTATCCGGCAGGTTAAACTGAGTCCTTTGAATAATAGATTTAACGATATCGTTTTTCAGTTTATTCTCAGAATCATTGCGGAACATACTTTTGAGTTCATCGCTCAGTTTAGCTCTGAATTCTTCAACACTGTTCACCACACCAGGGCCATACATCTTATCAAATAGTTCCTGATTCAGTTCGGCAGGGGCAAGGCGGTTGATGGATTTTACCGTCAGTTTGAATTTGGAATGCATCGCAGAAGCCTGCTCAGGGGTGATACCTAATTTAGAGGCCAGTTCTGTGGCATCGCCTGCAATCTCTGAAGCTTCAAGCACGACATGATCACCTGCCTTGAGCCCAATCAGTTTTGCCTTGCGGGCATCATCCAGTTTTTCAAGATAGAGCGTGGAAGCCTTGAAAACACCACTGGGAAGAATTTCACCCTGGGCATCCAGTTCAACGAAATCGCCATAAACCAAATCATGTTCACCGGTAATTTCGGCTGAAGCAATCTGTCCATAGCGACGGGCGATATCATTGGAATATTTGCTCATCAGATCCTCGTCTATTCTGACCAGGAAACGGGTGTGTTTTTCATTCGGGCTGAATTCCACTTTGAACTGTGGCTGCAGAGCCAGGTCATAAAGGAATTCGAATTCCTTGTTGCCATCCAGCTCAATATCCGGGTTATTATCTTCTTTAGGAAGAGGGTTTCCGAGGATATCCAGTTTTTCTTCGTTGATATACTTATAAAGCGTATCTCCCAGCAGGCGGTTCAGTTCATCTGTTAGTACTGATTTTCCGTACATTTTCCGGATCATACCCGCCGGTACTTTGCCTGGACGAAAGCCCGGCATACTTGCTTTTTTCTGATGATCACGGAGCGTCTTTTCAACTTTTCCAAGATAATCTTCAGGACCGACTTTAATTTTAATGACTGCAGTTAAAGCATCTACACTTTCTTTCGATATGTTCATTGTATGGGTAATTTACTGATTATTAAAAAACTGGAAAATGTGAGGGCAAAGATACTAATTATCCGGGTTTTCATACCCCCTGCCAGAACATACGAAACAGGTACGGTTAATCATTTATTGCGTACGAAAAATAGTTTTACTGTCGCGATTTCAGACTTATTTAGCACTTTTGAGCTATGCAAAGATCATTCCTCCTCCTTTTTTTGAGTTTAGCAGTCGTTTTCTCCTCCTGCAAGCGACAAAATGACAGGGAAGTAACCCGTTCTTTCTATTACTGGCGGACAATTTTTAATATGACCGAAGAAAAACAGGCGGACTTGAGGAAGGAGGGGGTAACCCGCCTTTATGTTCGGCTTTTTGATGTGGCTTATGAGCCGGTTGCAAAAGCCGCTGTTCCGGAAGGGGATATTCGATTTGAGACTCCCGTTGACACCGGCCTGCATGTTGTACCCGTAGTCTATATAACAAATGAAGCCCTCCTCCAAACACCCGATTCCCTCATTGAGCAACTGAGCAATCGCATCGCATCCCGGATCCGTCAGAGCATGGGGGCAGTCAAAGGACAGATTCCGGAGGAGATACAGACCGATTGCGACTGGACTGAATCTACCCGAGTCCGTTACTTCCGGCTGCTGATTCTTCTGAAACAATCGTTCGGACAATCCATCACCCTCACTGCCACCATTCGGCTGCATCAGGTAAAATATGCCGACCGGACGGGTGTCCCACCAGTTGATCGGGGAATGCTGATGTTTTACAATATGGGAAAGCTGGAACTCGAGCAAGGCCCCAACTCTATCTATGACAAACAGACCGCAGCTGGTTACCTTGTTAATTTTTCATCCTATCCTCTTGCCCTCGATGTAGCATTGCCGGTCTTCTCCTGGGCTGTCGTGTTCAAAGATGGTAAGGTAACCGCGCTGGTACATCAGGTGGAAGCAAGTGATATGAATATATCCGGGCTGCAGGCATTAGACAAAACCCATTACCGGGTTACCGCTCCTGTCAAATTGAAGAATATTGAATTACAAGCCGGAGAAACGATTCGCCTGGAAGACCCTGGAACATTAGGTTGCCTTGAAGCAGCCACTCAGATTGCTCCTTTTCTGAAAGAAAAAAAAATCTCCGTAGCACTCTTTCATCTCAAAAAGAATAATTACAACGATTATGAAAAGCAAGATTTTGAAAAGGTGTTTCGCTGTTTTAATTAGTGTCTTCCTCTTCTTTACGGTAAGAGAAATTTCAAAAGCTTGTGCCGAAATGGATTTCGGTTACACTACCAATGGCTATTCACTCTTCCCTCAGGAACTGATCGGAACATCCTCTCTCTCTCCTTTTCTGTTTGAACCTTCTCAACCGTATTTTAAAGGGTTACTGAATGGGGATACACTGAATCCATGGTCCTCCAACACACAAGAATGGGCGGAATTCCTTGGAAAACCAGTGTCTGAACAAGATGCGAGTGCTCTGGTCTATAAGTCGAACTTGCATACGATCCTTGAACTTAAAAATGCAATAGAAAATCACAGAGGCTTCCTGAATGATACTTTGAAAAGAAACTCCGGAGCGAATGTCCTCCTTGCCAAAAGTGACATGGAGACCGCTTCCTATCTACTCTATGCCAAGCAGGTGGAACCTCTGGCAATGGCTGGAAAAGGCGACTGGGACAGCAATCCCGCAAAAGACAGTATGGCTATGCTTCAGATGAGCATGATGGCCGAAGGAATGATAAAGAAGGTAAAAAGACCATTCCTGAGTGCGCGTTATGCTTTCCAGGCTGCGAGAATGGCGCATTATTGCGGACAATATCAAAGATGCCTTGGCCTCTGCAAAACATACGCTTCATTACCTGTGAAAGATTCTTACATAGACCGTGGTATGCAGTCGCTCCAAGCCGGAGCCATGAAACACCTGGGTGATTATGCGGATGCACGTTACCATTTTGCGATGATGTTTGACAGATATTATAAAGAGAATTATGATTTTTACTATTCAAACTTTGCTTATTCCACTCCCATGAAATGGTCCTATGATCACGGGTCTGGATATACGCTTCCTCCCCTTGCTCATGCTTTTCCCGATTCTTCCTCAGGTTACCAGTTTTGCAAAAACAGTCATGAGAAAACAGTAATGTACTTCCTGGATGCTTATGGAGGCAATTCACCAGAAGTGGAAACCATGAAAAAAATATTCGCCCTCGACCCCGGATCTGAATATCTGGATGTGTTGCTCATCCGAAGTTTCAGTGAGATTGAAGCCAATGGTTTCTTTCATAAGCGGAAGATGAGTCCCAAAGATCTTAAAGAGTATAAATATGATGGAGAGCCGCTGGCTCCATTCCGTAAGTTTATCACTGATGTCCTTCATAAAGGAGGATTGAAGCGCCCCTATCTCTGGGATTATGCCTTGGGGCACCTGGCTTATATGCAGAAAGACTATGCAGCCGCAAAAGCCAGTTTTGCAGAAGCAGTCAGATTAAGCCCGGCCAATGTCCCGACCAAGGAACAGGCTGATATTATGGAAATATTGATGGAGGTAGAATTGGCTCCCCGGATTGATGCAGCCTTTGAATCGAATGAATTGAAGCAAATAAAATTCCTGAGCCCCGTGTGTAAAAAGGATGACCGGGAGCGTTATCTCTTCCTGCGCCTCGCTCAACGCTATGATCAGCAAGGTGATTCTGTAAAAGCCATCTGCTGTTATTCCCAGACGGTAACGGCAGTGGACCTCACTGACAAGGCTGAAACACATCCACTGGTAAAGCTTCTCGACTGGTTGAACAAACCTGACAAGAGTGAATTTGAGGAGTATCTGGAAACCCGGTCTGGGCTTACCATAGGAGAAGTGAATGAAGTATTGGGTACTGTTTACATCCGGGCAAACCGACTCTCCGAAGCATCCTCCTGTTTTTCAAAAGCAGGAAAACTGGAACCCTTGCCGGCAGATCCTTTTTTGGCAAGAATGAACGACTGTCACGATTGCGATTATTCTGAAAAGAAGGGAACTGTTTATACCAAGCTCACTCTGGTGCAGCATCTAATGGATCTTGAAAAGCAAAGCAATAGTGAAGGCCCTGCCCAGGCACAAGCTGCGTTTGAAGCAGGAAATGCTTATTACAACATGAGCTATTTTGGAAATACCTGGATGAGCCAGGCTTATTTTCGTTCCTCGTGGGACAGTACCGATCAGTATCTGGATTGCAGCACGGCCCGTTATTTTTATGCCAAGGCCCGTAAGCTGAGTGACGACCGGGAATTTCAGGCCAAATGTTCTTTTATGGAAGCGAAATGCGAACAGAATGCCTATTACCAGGCTGCAAAAGTGTGGAATGATACTTATTATGTAAGTCACAAAGGTTACTCCCAGGTAAATTTCTATACCTCGTTTGCGATGCTAAAAAGAAATTATGCGGATACAAAGTTTTATCAGGAGGTGATCCATGAGTGTTCTTATTTTAGAATTTATTTGGGGGGTAAGCAGTGAGGCAGGCAGGGAAATAAGAAAGCCCTTCTGATTTCTCAGAAGGGCTTAAGAGGTAAATTATAAAAAAATTATAATTAAGCCAGACGAACGTTAACAGCGTTCAAACCTTTTTTACCTTCCTGAACTTCGAAAACAACTTCGTCATTCTGGCGGATTTCTTCCTTAAGGCCGGAAACGTGAACAAAAAACTCTTCATCAGAATCGTTCAACTTGATGAAACCAAATCCTTTGGTCTCATTAAAAAACTTTACAGTACCATTTTTCATGTTAATAATTGATTTTTGATTAATAATAAGTTGCAAAGATAAGTCAATTAACGGAAGATTTGACAATTGAGCGTGATTTTTCTTTTAAAACATACTAAATAGGAAGCCTCCAACCGCACCCTGCTATTGCTTCCCAACGCTTTGGGAGGGAGAGTTGAACCTTTCAAACAGCTTCTCTATTAGGTTATTCAGGAATTAATCGTATCTTTGTACCGTTCGAATAGATTTGTATTTCAGGATTCTTCTTCTCCATCTCATCCGTCTGCTCCGCAGTTTAGTTTTACATCTCCTTTCAGATAATCAATAAAATGCCCACGCCAGGAATCTGTTTTCCCGGCTTCTGATGGCATATACTTAATCATTATATACAGTAAAAAAACAACATGAACACATTTGAAAAATTAAACATTATTCCACAAATTCTACAGGCTCTTGCCCGTCAGGGATATTCGGAACCAAGCCCTATACANNCGTGAACTTGCTATCCAGATCGATGACAGTTTCCGTGATTATGGTAAGGGATTAAAACTCACTCATACTGTTATCTTCGGTGGAGTAAGTCAGCTCAAACAAACCACTGCTTTAAGAGCCGGAGTAGATATCGTGGTGGCAACACCAGGGCGTCTGCTGGATCTGATGAACCAGGGATTTGTAAAGCTTGATAAGGTGGAATTCTTTGTCCTCGATGAAGCTGACCGTATGCTCGATATGGGTTTCATACATGATATTAAACGTATCATTCCGAAGCTACCTGCAAAACGTCAAACCTTTTTCTTCTCCGCTACTATTCCTGAGGAGATCAAGAGCCTTGCGGCAAGTCTGCTGAATAACCCGGTGCAAGTTCAAGTTGCTGCCGTATCAGCTCCTGCTTCAGCAGTCAAACAAACCGTTTACTATGTAGAAAAGGGTGATAAAAATGCACTTTTGCATGAAGTCATCCAGACCGAACAGATTGG
>PLYR01000085.1 GCA_003153435.1 Bacteroidota bacterium | reverse complement strand
TCCAGTTGCTCCGCCATCTCATGAATTTCATCCCAGGTATAGCCTAGTTTCTCAAGTAAGAAAACTTCCCATAAGCGGTGCTTACGAACTACATCCAGAGCTGTCTTCGTTCCTTTCTCCGTTAGTCTTGCCCCTTTGGACTTATCATAATTAATCAATTTTTTGTCGCCCAGCTTCTTGAGCATATCAATGACAGAAGCTGGATTGTTATTTAAAAGCTGAGCGATGGAGGTCAGGGTGATTTTTTCACTTCCTTGATTACCAAGGGAGTATATCGCTTTTAAATAATTCTCTTCGGATAGGGTTTGCATCATTTTCAGGCTTAACGCAAAGATACATACATATATCCAATTCCAAATAATTAGACAAGACTAATTATTTTATGTATATTAATCTAATTTATATTTGTAGTTTTGTCGATAGTTGAATGGAGGCATCACCTATGGAATCAAAAAGCGGTTGGAGAAAAGCGAATACAAGGAAAACCCTATCTGAAGTTTTTTCAAGTATAAAGGTGCCTCAAAACGGGTCGTTTTGGAAGAAACTGCTTGCCTTTACCGGACCCGGATTAATGGTGGCTGTAGGTTATATGGATCCCGGTAACTGGGCAACCGACATTGCAGGAGGATCCCGCTTTGGATATACCTTATTGTCGGTTATTCTCATTTCAAATCTCTTTGCAATCATCCTTCAACATTTAGCCCTTAAACTGGGAGTGGTGGCAGAGCGGGATCTGGCTCAGGCTTGTCACGATCATTTTAGCCCAAGAACAAGTTTTTCGCTCTGGGTACTCTGTGAAATTGCTATCGCTGCATGTGACCTGGCTGAGGTTATAGGATCGGCCATAGCGCTTAATCTGCTTTTCGGAATTCCACTTATCTGGGGTGTGGTCATCACCGCCCTGGATGTACTTATTATTTTATTCTTCCAGGGAAGAAGGTTCCGGATAATAGAAAGTATTGTGTTTTCCCTGATCATCATTATCATGGGGTGCTTCACCTTTGAAATTCTGGTATCGCATCCGGACTTATTCCCCATGCTGAGTGGGTTGTTGCCAAAACCGGTAATCGTAACCAATTCTTCTATGCTTTATATTGCCATTGCAATCCTTGGAGCCACGGTCATGCCTCATAACCTTTACCTCCATTCCAGTTTGGTTCAGACCAGGGATTATCCCAGGACCACAGCCGGAAAAAAAATGGCAATAAAGTTTGGCACCCTGGATAGTACTATTGCCCTGGTTATCGCTTTTTTCATTAATGCTGCCATCCTTGTTCTCGCAGCGGCCACTTTTCATTCCAAAGGTCACGAGGAGGTGGCTGAAATTACAGATGCTTATAAATTACTGACTCCACTTCTGGGAACAACGTTAGCCAGTGTTTTGTTTGCCGTGGCCTTACTAGCTTCAGGACAAAACTCCACTTTAACCGGAACTCTTGCCGGGCAGATTGTGATGGAGGGATTTTTGAATATCAAACTTAAACCTTGGCTACGCAGGCTGATCACCCGAATGATTGCGGTGATTCCGGCCTTTATTGTAACCTATTTATATGAGGAGCGGGGAATTTCAAAACTTCTGTTGCTCAGCCAGGTCATCCTTTCCATGCAACTGAGTTTTGCGGTTGTTCCTCTAGTCATGTTTACCAATAGTAAGACTAAGATGAGGGAGTTTGTGAATGGGAAGATTCTAAGATCCCTGGCTTGGGCTATCACTGTGATTATTTTTTGTTTGAATGTGTATCTGTTGTATGATACTTTTAGATAAAAAATGCATACAAGCTATTTATTGGTTGGATAAAGAAACCGTAGAAGAAACTTCCTGAGAGAGAGTCGCAGAAAATCCTTTCTTAAAAAATCCTCGTGATCCAATGATTAATAGTCTCATAAGGCTTTTCGTGCAATAAATGTATACATTCTTCCGGCTATTGTTTTCTCGTCAAACAACATTCCATTTCTCGACTGTGAAATTTGTTTGTAGAGCTTGAAAACAGGTTCAATTTTTGAGAGTGGTCCAATTTTACTTCTTAAGTTTTCACGTAACTCCCGCTCGTATGTCATGAGTCTTGTTTGATATTCATTGGATGATAATGGAAAATAATTGATGACACTGTCATAATGTCTGATTACCTGTTGAATGGAAAGACCGGCATTGATCATCGCGCCCTTATACTCCAGTTCTGTAAATGCATTTTCCCCTCCATAAAATTTATGCAATGGATGTTCAGCGAGAAACCATTCCTTATCCGCCTGATCGTAGATAACATGATCCCTAATGGTAATGAGCAATCCTCCTTTCCTAAGTGCCCGAGCAGCTTCCAAAACAAATTTCGGTAGATTAGCGGCATGATGCATTGCCTGACGGATATAAACAATGTCGAAAGACTCGTCAGAGAGTGGAAGGCTCTCGCCGAAGGATGAGATCACAGTCAGATTATCCAGATCGTACTCGGCCTTCAATACATTGATAGCTCCACTTCCAATTGTCATGCTTTCATCAGGTTCAATAGCCGTAACCCTATACCCAAGTCTGGAAAATGCCACCGAGCTGATCCCATTTCCCGCTCCTATATCCAGCAAACTAAGTGACTGACTCTTTCCTGCGTATTGCTTAATCAGTTGAAGCGTAACCTGAAACTCCTCACTTTCTGAAAACCGTTTAACATTCAACCCCAGATTTTCATCAAAATAGGCTTTCTCAACCAATTCCCGATAATTGGGGTCTTTGCGTATTTTAATAATAATTTCTTCCCAGGTATCTTTTTTCATCTTGTAAGTTCTTTAATTACACGAGCAGGATTTCCGGCAACCTTATCCGTTTGATTCAAAGATGCTTTTCAAAATACGAAATCATCGAAACCATATTGCGCGTAAAAGAATAGTCTGCGAGCGTTCTCGCCTGGCCGGCGTTGGCTATTTCCTGTCTTTCTTTTTCATGAGAAAGATAATAGTTAACCTTTTCAATCGCGTCGTCCAGCGAGGAGTAGGAAATGATTTCCCTACCATCAACAAAATACTCGATACCCTCATTCTCAGACTTGTCTGTCAACAACAACGTTCCGGCTCCAGTTGCTTCGTACATTCGCATATTCACTCGATTACCGAGCGCCATATCAATGTGAGCGTTAAAAGTTATTTTTGATCGCATCAATGTTTCAAACATGCGTAATCCCCATACTTCTCCTTTATAACGTTTGAACATCGGATCGGGATTTGCGATCGATTTCAATCGTCCTGTTATTGAACGATCCCTGACAAGACCATATCCATATAAGCTTAATGGGGTCTTACGAATTAAACCTTCCGTCAAGATTCTTCGTTTCGTATGTGCTTTACTGAAACCTGCGACGAACGAAAAATCAATATCCTGAGAGTGCCTGACAGTAAGATGCTTCAGAATGTCAGAATCAAACGCGGCGGGAAGTAGTTCTGAATTCAATCCTTGTTTCCTGAAATCCGCTACGAGCTCAGGAACAGAACTCAAGATCAGGCTGAGTTGTTTCAGATTAATTTCATCTGGAATAGGGCAGGCGATCCATCCAAACAGCTTACCACAATATGGCCTGATCTTTTCAAGAAAATAACCATAAAACTGAAACACGCTGCTCATGAAAAAGACATCTGGTCGGAACGCTTTTATTTGTGCGATTGCAATTTCAATTTGCCAACCATTCTCCCGAAATGCTACTTTATTCTCCTGCGCCCATTTCTGTTGCATAGGCCGGCAGTTGGGAACGATTAGTATAGCCTGATGACCTGCTGCATTCGCATGGTTCACATAAGAACCAAAAACACCAAAATAATCATTTTTCAGTGTTTCAATCTGACTCTGATAACTCAAGGATGAGAAATCCGGGTGGCTCTTGTAGAAAGACTCCAGGTATTTGTCATAATATGTTGAAAAAAAAACGATCTTCATGAGGGCACAGATTCATTCGCAGAACAAACAACCTTACATATTTTTTGTATGTTATCTTCGGTCAATTCAGGATACATTGGTAATGAAAGAATTCGTGAACAAGCCTTGCTAGAGACGGGAAAGTCTGATTCACTGAACTTCCTGTCAGCATACGCTTGTAGAAGTGGAAGTGGTGTAGGATAATGCACTGCCGATTCGATTCCGGAGTCTGTAAGCTGTGATTGAATATGCGCCCTGTTCTGTACTTGAACCACAAATAAATGATAGACGTGTTTACTGTAATCAGGTTTCCCTGGAAGTCCTATTCCTGATTTCAAGAAATAGTTTGTATATAGGGTTGCACGTTCAATTCTCTGAGAAGTCCACCTGTCAAGAAACGGCAGTTTAGCCGACAGGACGGCAGCATGCAATCCATCCAAACGACTATTACGCCCTTCCATCAAATGATTGTGCTTCTCCTTTTGACCATGATTGGCAATCATCCTGCACTTCAATGCTATCTCTTCATCATTAGTGGCTATTGCACCGGCATCGCCATAAGCACCCAGATTTTTCCCTGGATAGAAACTAAAAGAAGCAGCGTGGCCTATGGTTCCAATCTTTCTGCCTCTGTATACAGCTGCATGGGATTGTGCACAGTCCTCAATTACAACAAGGTCATGGCGTTTTGCGATCGTCATGATTTCATCCATTTCAGCCGGTAATCCGTATAAATGAACTGGAATAATCGCTTTGGTACGAGGGGTTATTTTTGATTCTATCAACGCTACATCAATGGTGTAGTATGTGGGATGAACATCCACAAATACAGGGATTGCTCCCATATTTCCCACCGCTTCCGATGTCGACATCCATGTCAACGAAGGCACGATTACCTCATCTCCGGCTCCTATTCCGTATGCTTTCAGCAATATTTCCAGGGAGTCGGTACCATTTGCACAACCGATGCACTGTTTGAATCCTGAAAACGAGGCGAAGCTCTCTTCAAAAGCACGTACGTATTTATTTCCACTGCCTCCAATAAAAGCAGAATCCCGCATCACGGCTGAGATTGCTGAATCAATTTCTTTCTGTATGCTCAGATACTGAGCGTGCAGATCAACAAAAGGTATCTTCATAAACCGATGTTTTTGATCTTTTTAGCCGGATTACCCGCATAAATGCCCGATTCCAGAATGTCTTTGGTGACAACAGCACCGGCACCGACCACCACATCATCACAAATCTTCACAGGAAGTATGGTGCAATTCGAACCGATGGAAACGCCATTACCAATGAAAGTCGACATCCACAACGACTTATCTCCTCTGGCAGGCCCCCCCCTTCTAAATTTATCATTAATGAACATTACACCATGTCCAATAAAACAATTGTCTCCAATCTGTACCAACTCGCAGATGAAGGTATGACTTTGAATACGGGTATGATTCCCAATTTTCACACCTTTCTGAATCTCAACGAAAGGACCGATAAAACAGGCATCACCTATTTCACAGCCATAAATATTTGACGGACTTATGACTGTTACCTTCTGCCCCCACTTCACATCACGGTGTGAAACAGAAATAATATTTGGCTCATTTCCGTGCATCGTCATAGATCATCTCAATTGCTTTAACAGATCGTATACCCTCTTCTCCTTCAACAATCATATGTTTCTCATGGCTAAGGCGCGCAATGACGTCCTTGATCACTTTATCGTGATTGGAACTGGTGCCTTGATACTTCCCATAGGAGTTAGGCTTATCTGTAAAATCGATGTTATCAGAAAGCGGGTAAGCACGTACATCCCAATATTCAATTTTATTGAGGTACTGGCCACCAATCTTAATAGTGCCAAATTCCCCGATGATTTTTATGCTTCCTTCATAATTTTTATTGTAGACACAGGTGGTCCAATTAATGGTTCCCATTACCCCACTATCAAACTCCAACACCGAGGTTCCACAATCTTCTATCTCAATCTGGTGATTCTTGGTATCCATCATCGTTTTGGCTTTTACCACATCTCCAAACCACCAGATCAACAAATCAATGAAATGGCTGGCCTGAGTGTATAGTGCCCCACCTTCAAGAGCCATTTTTCCCCTCCAGTTCGATTCTGAATAGTAGCCTTCATACCTGTTCCAGAGTACATCACACTGAACCATAAATATTCTCCCTAATTTTTTGCTTTCAAGTGCTTCCCTTGCAAGACGAATTGGCACGTTATACCGGTTCTGTTTTACCACCATCAGTAAAACATTGTTCTCCCGGGCAGCCAGTATCATATCTTCACAATCTTGAATTGAAATGGCCATTGGTTTCTCAACCAGGATATGCTTTTTCGCCCTGGCTGCACCAATGCTCATAGGCGCATGCAGGCCGTGAGGAGTACAGACATTCACCACGTCAAAATCAGCCTCATTCAACATTTTCTGGTAATCCGTATACCAGACAAGGCCCGGGTAGGTTTCGGCAAGTTTGATGCATTTCTGCTCATCCACATCGCAAATCGCGATTAACTGTGCGTCGGCTTCTGCATCCAGCACCGCCACATGGCGCTGACCAATACTTCCGCAGCCAATTACAGCAAATTTTATCTTTTTCATAGCTTCTGGGAATGTGACTACATTTGTCTGATTCATTTAGCTTAAATGGATAACGTTCCCCTTAAAGATATGATGTATCAGTATATTCAACAAAGATGATGTTTTTCCGAAGAAGTGTACAGAGTTGCCAAGAATTTAAAGAGCCGTCTTCTCGTTTTCTGGAAACAAATTCAGACGGAAGATGTAAAATAATTACCTGTTTTGTTGCAATTCTGTCATCCAGGCTTTCCGGAAGTCTGATAACTCTTGGAAACAGACATTTAATGGATCTGTGATAAGATTCAATAAGAAAAGGTATTCTATTTGATAAAATAAGACACTCTACTACAGAAGGATACTTTCTTTAATTCTACTGTACCCAAATCCACAGTTTCCATTAAAGCCAGGGATTCTCCCGGATATTCTTTCATGTTGATTTCATCAAATGCTACAACACCTCCCTTCGGAACTCGCGATAATAATTTCTCAAGAACATACTTGGTTGGTTTGTAGATATCCATGTCTAGATATAACAATGAAATGATGAGATGTGGATTTTCTTCCAAAAATTTGTCGAGTGTTTTTGTCACATCTCCCTTGATGAGTTCCACTTTGGGTACATGCCCAATAAAGCGATTGATGTCAAACAAATGAATCGCTTCCTGTAATCTTGAATATGAATCGACTTTGAATCCGCCATCAGTCAGATAAGGTGAAGATCCATGGGCATCTTTAATAGAAATCCCTTCAAATCCATTAAACGTGTCAAATCCGAAAATTTTTCTGTTTAGGTTGTTGGGTTCCAAGATAGCACTAAACTGAGCAAAACTCATCAACCCTTGTCCATTAAAGACCCCAAATTCAAGGATAGAACCTGCATGATTTTTCACCATTTTGAACAATTCATACCTGACAAGGAAGTCACTTAGAACTTGCCTAGGTACATAATTTGCGAATGAACGAATCTTCATAAGCGTATTAGACGGATCATTTTCAAAGAATCTTGTCAGTTGATCATAATAATCGATATTATTTATTGTGTTTTTATTCTTATCGATCATATTTTGATCGAGCATATTGTCATTTTTTGAATCTTTTTTCATCGAAAGAGAATAAATGGGACGTTATTTTTTATTTTCAATATAGGTTGTATGAAATATATTCGTCAAATCTCCGAAAGGATAATTGTTCTCATAAAAGTGTTTATTCATTAGGTCTGCAAACCTAAGTTGGATAGCCCACCGGATATATCCAGAATGATTCGGAGTACTGCGATGCAACAATAACTGAGAAAAAACAACCAGATCACCGGGTTCAGCTTCCAGGAGTATAGGGGGGGCAGTAGGTTCCTTCTCCAAGTAAATATCTTTCGGAGACATAACGGTGTTAGGCTCTAAAGATTTCTTACCTGTATATCTGATCGGGAATATTCCTTTTGTATGGCTGCCAGGAATCACCTCAATGGATCCTCTTTCTTTATTGACCTTGGACAATGGAATCCAAAATGTAAGTGCATTCATCGATCCTA
>PLYR01000069.1:54642-66530 GCA_003153435.1 Bacteroidota bacterium | reverse complement strand
GTTCCAAGACAACTTCCGGTGTACCATGTCCAGCTTGCTCCTGTTCCCAGGCTTCCTCCGATAACGGATAAGGTGGTCGGGCTACCTGCGCAGATCGGGTTCGGTGCCGCACTTGCTCCCGCTGCTGGAGTTGATGGTGTGTTAATGGTAACCGCAAGGCAACTTGGAGCACTGGTTCCGCAAAGGTTGCTGGCTGTGACACAAATATTACCCGAACCTCCGGGTGTGGCATTGATAGAAGTGGTGCCCTGTCCCGAATTGATCGTCCAACCTGCCGGTACTGTCCAGTTATAACCTGTGGCATTACTGACCGGAGGAATGGAATAGACGGTTCCCGCTCCAACACAGACGGTCGTGGATCCCGAAGGAACAGCAGGCTGGTTGGCGGGTGTGGCTTGATTGGCGGGTGCATATGTAAAAACAATCACGATCCGGTTAACACAAACACTATTCCCGGTACAAAGCTGCAGTGTGTTTACTCCGCCATTGACATAGCCCGGCAATCCACAAGGGAAGTTACTGGAAGAAGATGCACTGACCGCACAAGGGTTGTTTGAACAGAAGCAACCGGTGTTGCCTTCGTTTACTGACGGGATTGCATTTCCGTCAATAGAGGCATTGATAGCACCTCCGGCACAATCACCCGTATAATACGAAAGTGTGGCTGAGGTGACAATATTTCCCGGAGGGCATGGGTCGTTAAATGTTTGAGTTCCGCAGGGAGCAGTGTTTCCACAATAGCTTCCCGGTGTATTAAAGCACCAGTAATCAGATCCACAAATTGTACACCCGCCACAGGCCTGGAAACCAGTATAGGTGACAGTAGTGGTGGCGGTTTGAGCCGATATCTTTTCCTGAATGAATCCGCTTGCAAAAAACAGACACAACAGGATGTATTGCTTTATCTGTGATTTCATATCTATAGAATTTAATTCATGAGTCTGCATTTAAGGGTAAGAAGGAGCAGAAACAAATGATAGAATTAAACTATCTTATCTTATGGCAGTAAACATTTTTTTCTCTCCCGGATGGAGGGACATGTTATCTATAAAAGCGACGGGTAAATTTACAAAAAGTACCCATATGCTCCTTTTTACGAGATTTCAAATAAAAAGATTCATAAAACAGGGTTCTTTCGTAGGGAAGGATTATTCTGAAACGGCTCGTTCAAGCAATGTAATAGTGCCTTTTTCTGCGTCTATCTGAGCCTTGATTCCAATAGGTATAGTAAGTTTATTCTCTATATGGCCAATCATTGCTCCTGAAAAAGCCGGAATGTTCAGCGTTGCCATATGCTGTTCGAGGACCTGCCGGAAGGTGAATGCTTTAGCCGGTTCTTCTGCGAGGCATTTGACGCACTTTCCGAAAACAAAAGCACTGATCTTATTCATCACTCCGCAAAGCTTGAGCTGTGTTAACATGCGGTCGATCTTGTAGGGTTCTTCTCCTGTATCTTCCAGAAAAAGGATTTTGTTTTCCCATTCCGGGAGATAGGCTGTGCCCATCATCGACACCAGTACACTTAAATTCCCCCCGGCCAGCACTCCGTTTGCGATCCCTGTCCGAAGTACCAGAGGCTTGTCCTCTTCCCTTCCTGTCCCGGAAAACTTAACAAGTTCTTTATTCATCAGCACCCGTTTCAGATAATCAACTGTAAAATCATTCCAGCCACTGTTTCCTACCGGTCCATGAAATGTGACCAGCCCTGTTTTTGACTGGATGCCCAGGAGGAGAGACGTTATATCACTGAACCCAATGATTACTTTGGGGTTTGCGCGAATGAGCTCATAATCCAAAAGAGGAAGGATGCGGGCGCAGCCCCATCCTCCTTTCATACAGAAAATTCCTTTTATTTCCGGATCCGCAAAAAAGATATTCAGCTCCTTCGCCCTCTGTTCGTCTGTACCTGCGAAATAACCAAACTTTTCTTTGAGTGTTTGTCCGGTTCTCACTCGAAAACCAAGGTTTTTTAAAATCACAACAAAGCCATCAACCTGCATCGGGTCCCACACGGCCCCTGCCGGTGAACTTATGGCCACCAAATCACCGGTCTTCAGAGCCGGAGGTTTGAGAATCTCCGGTTCTGTCTTTGCCGCTCTTCTGTTCATTCCCAGTAAGGGGATTCCGGCAAGACCAAGGGTTGAGGTGGTGATAAAACGTCTTCGGTTTATTTGCATGTTTTGTGTTGCTACCTATCGTTTTCTGGTTTTCGAAATTTTTTCTGGGTTCTGTTTTCTCCGGGTCATCATAAAGCTTTGGAGGATCCGGTACACGGCATAACTGGCTCTCATGAGAACTCTCCTCAGCAAGGAAATATTTCGGTGATCTCCCGCTGATTCTATCTTTACGCTCTTATTCAGAATTCCAGAATATATATCACGATTGAAGTTTTCTGCAAATGTTTTATCCTTGATGTCTACATTAAGCTCTATGCTAAGGTAGTGACTCAGGTAATTGAGATTATAAGAACCAATAGTGGTCCAGGATCCATCCACCGACATTGCTTTTCCATGCATAACTGAATTCTTCCATTGGTAGACCTGTATTCCATTCCTCAGATAAAAATCATAGAGATAGTTTTCCGCCTGATATATGATAGCAGCATCCGATTTCCCCGCCAGGATGATTTTGATCTCCACCCCTCTTTGTGATGCTTCCCGGAGGAGCTTACGGAATAATCTTCCAGGCAAAAAATAGCTCGCAACAAGGATGATCGATTTGTCTGCGCCTATCACGGCCTCCAGGTAGCTTTTATGAACTTCATTGATGCCCAGGAGCCAGTCATTGCGTCGGAAACGAACCCTGTTTTCTGCTTGTGTGGGTGTGATTGGCTTTTCTTTTTTATAAAGAGAGAGTCTCCTTTTGCGGTCATAGATTCTTCTGCACAATGCCTGCAACTGAGTACATAGCGATCCTTCCACCAGTACCGCATAATCCAACCATGGATCAACGGCTCCTTCTCCCTTGTATTTGTCTGCTATATTGATGCCTCCGATCAGGGCTCTTTTTCCGTCTGCCACCGCAATTTTGTGATGCAGCCTTCTGCCGAACGAAATCCCTTCTTTTGAAAAGAGCGGAGAAAAAAAACGAAACTTGATTCCTGCTGCCTGCATCTTCTTTACGGCAGTGGAAGGAAGGCCATTTGATCCGAACGCATCCGCCAGCACAAATACTTCCACCCCTCTCCTTCCTGCCTCCATTAGGGAAACAATTATGCTTTTGCCGGTTTCATCAAATTCAAAAATATAAGTCTGTAAATGGAAACTCACCCGGGCCTCGGAGATGAGGCCCTTCAGTACTTCAAAATAGTTGTTTCCGCTATGGACCAATTCAATCCGCTCGGCATAGGAATAGTTTTTCATAACAAGCTGTCCTCCGTAAATTTACCACAGATTGAATGCACGTGCCGGGAATAATCAAATTTAATCAATAGAAAAGAAGCGGGTTCAGGAAGAGGTTATAGTAGGCTGCTGGTTTCCTGATTTTCTGACCTGGCTTATAGAGATATTGATTCCCATTTTCATCCAGCATCGGCATATGGCAGTTTCGGCTGCTTCTCCATTTTTTAGGAAGAAAGATCAGGTCATGGATCACCCGGTTCTGAACCGCATTCCGAACCTGTTCCGCATCCACTCCTATGTTGGCCTGGCCCTGATAATCGAAATAAGGAAGGATTGTCTTTGCCTGAAGGCTTAAGAGGCCGTGTGAATATTCAGCGAACCTGCTCCCTGTGGTATCCATATAACCATAAGCATAAGGATAGTCAGGATCTGCACAGCGATGTTCCATCTGCCCGGTCCACATGGTGCAATTAAGAGCTATTTGCGTATTATTACTTATCGCATACTGCACGACCATAGCCCCCGTCCGGAAGCGGTCGTAGTAGGACCTTGCCAGGATGTCATTCTCAGTGACCAGGCTGAATTTCCGAAACTGCAAAGAGAATGTTCCGGTGCGTTGAGTTGTGCCAATCTGGTTGAAATAGAGGTTTTGAGAATAACCAACGCTGCTGGTCCATCCTGTCTGATTGGAAACATTGGATAGAATCCTGGATTCAAAAGTGGTATCTTTTTTTCCGAAACCATACACAATGCCAAGAGATGCGAATCCCTCCGGATAAAAACCCAGTGGGCCCAGGTTCCGGATATTTCCATAAAATCTCAGATCTGCGTTCAGCTGTATTGACTCGTTCACATAATATCCGTGAAGACAAATCCCCATCTTATCAAATCGATTGCCGAAAGCAGCAACGAGTCCTATGCTGCCTCCGAAATGGGCTGTCATGTATAATTGTGCGCATAGCATTTTATGAAGGAACAGTAGCGCTAACAAAAAAGGAAGCCTCTTCTTTTCTTTTCTCATCTCAAGGGGAACCAAGCTTCCCTTCTGCTCCTGTTGGAGAATACAGGGTAAGTTGGGTTATATCGGATCGGTGTTTCTCAAAGATACTCTCTTTTTATATTTTCTATTTGGTTCTCAATCAGATAATTACTACCCTGATTAGGTTCCAGATCGGTCTTGTGATATCTCAAAAGCAAGCGAACAGTGGTTTTCGGAGCTTCGGGCATTAAGATATGTTTATGATGCCTTTAAGTTTGATTCATTCTATCAAAAAGCTCCTCTTCGAAATGAATACAACTTTACAAAATTCTTTCCGGATCGTTGTCTTCATCCGTAATCTGTTATTCCTTGCATTCATCCTTTTTCCAGGCTTAGATGGGAGTATCTTGAAATCACAGGTTCTGTCAGAACAAGGGACCGGCCCTATCTCGGGTTGGTCCGTAAAAACTGAATGCATGCCCGGTCATATCCCGGCTTTTGAAGAAAACCGGGGTCAGTATAGCAATGAGGTAAATAACTGGAAAGTCTTATACGCATGCCACTATGAGGGTTTTACAGTATCATTTACCGAACAGGGTATTATATATTCTGCACACGAGTTACACACTGTAAAAACAAAGGGAGGTCGAAACCGGAGTGAAGAATCGAAAGAGGATGAAGAACATGATGTAAGTACGGAATTACACTATCTGGCCATAAGCTGGAATGCCGCAAACCCTCATCCCCGGATTGAAGCCCTAAATCCTACTTCCTTCTATTTCTGTGGATCGGACCAAGGCAATCCCTCGGTTGGAATAGATCACATTCCCGCTTTTCGCAAATTAGTTTACCATGACCTATATCCAGGCATTGATCTTGAGTTTGAGTTTCATCCATTACATGGAATCAAGTACAGCCTTCGAACTAAAGCCGGCTCTGATCCATCCCTTTTTACGATGCACTACAGCGGGCAGAAAAAACTTCAGCTTGATGCCATTGGAAACCTGGAGATTATCACCTCCACCGGTTTGTTTACTGACCATGCTCCAATTGCAGAAACTCAGGATGGTCATTCCGTTGGAATCCGCTTTGATAAAATATCAGATAATGAAATCCGATTTAAGTTAGAGCAAAAAGATGCAGGCGCAGGCCTGGTGATTGACCCATGGCTGGTGTCTCCTTCAACAGGTGGATTTGTCCCTGCTGACATAGGGATGGATGCTGCCAGTAATGCATATGTCTATGGGATGGATGCAATCTTTGGTTTTAATCATACAACCTATCTTCAAAAATATAGTTCGGCCGGAGCTTTATTGTGGACTTACACCTTCAGCCAGTACCCGGCAACAGGTGCAAGCTTTCAGTCTGACCTTGCTGTTGATCCTGCAGGAAATTCGTATGTGGCTTCACCCTACATTTATACAAATGCAAGTGGAAACCAATACGCAATGGTCTGTGTAAGCCCGTCAGGAAGCCAGTCATATTTCTATAATACCTACGCAAGCAATAATATTTCCGAGACCTGGAACCTGGCTTATTCCTGCAACCATGCTACACTCATACAGGCTGGTTGTGGTGCCGGAGCCAACAATACAGCTCAGGTCACCATCATGACACCCTCCAACGGAAATGTGGGGCAACAATATGCAAACACCAAAGTTGGAGAAGTGTATGCAGGAACCGTTGGACCTAATGGTAATTACTATGCTCTGGCTGCTGACAGCTCCGGTGCAGGTGCCTCTTCCGGCCCTTATAACAATTTGCTCTGCTGCAGCGTTACAGGCACTACCGTATCCCAGCTTTATCAATGTCATTTGGATTATATGTTCCGGGATTATACCAGTAAGTCAGGGCCGAATGCCATCGGTACCAATGGAATTGCTGCGGGTTGCGGATATTTGTATACTTCCGATGGTTACAGCCTGGACCAAAGAGATTTGCTTACCGGAGCACTCCTGAAGCGTGTAACGATATCTGGTGGAAGCAATGGCAGTTCTGGCAATGGAGGAGGTAAGGGCAATGCCACAGATGGACACGTAAATTCGGGCCTGGCAGTAGACCTTGCCTGTGGTTATGTTTATGCAGGATCAACAGGTGGTGTGTATGTGTTTGACGCAACACTTAATCCTGTTGGTTCCTATGCTTCCCCCCTGGTGCCTGCCGCAGGCATTGTCTATGATGTTGCATTGAATAACAATATTGTTTCCGTTTGCGGCGCTGATGCGAGCAACAATGGGTTTGTTGCCCAGTTTCCGGCTAAAACCTGCTCCAGTCTCATCAGCATACATGCAACAAATGCTTCCTGCGGACTCAACAACGGAACAGCTACTGCTGTTCCTAATTTTTGTGTGGCTCCCTATACGTATCTATGGAATCCGTCAGGACAAACCACCGCGACAGCTACCGGACTTGCCCCGGGCTTATATACCGTTTTTGTGAGCACACAGAATTCCTGCGCAAGCGTTTCAGATACCATCACTATAATCAATACAGGATCTCTTGTTCCTGTCGTCACCACTACACCCGAGAGGTGTTCGAAGGGAAATGGAACAGCCACCGCAAATGTGACCGGTGTGCCCGGCACCCTCACCTTCTCCTGGAGTACCACTCCGGTTCAGACTGGTTCAACAGCAACGAATCTTTCTGCAGGGACCTATACATTACAAGTTACCGGTTCTTCCGGTTGCTCGGGATCAAAAATTTTTACCATTACCAACGTTGCTCCCGGAACACTTAATATTTCACCCCATACCAATGTAAAATGCAATGGAGGAAATGATGGTAGTGCGAGAGCCTGTCTTACAGGAGGGACAAGTCCCGTTTCTTATTCCTGGTTCCCGTCTGGCGGAAATACAGCCATCGCTTCTGGTCTGAGTGCTGGCTTGTATACGGTCACCGCAACGGACTCTGCGGGTTGCGTGTCCACTGATACCGTTACTATCTTTCAGCCTGCTGCACTTGTTCTTACCACTAGCTCGACACCATCGGGCTGTACCGGACCTACAGGATCTGCCTCCGTCAACGTTACAGGAGGAACTCCTCCATATGTTTATTTATGGAAACCAACCGGAGGGACCTCTCCAAATGCTACAGGGTTGATCACGGGAACCTATTCTGTACTTGTAACTGATGCAAATAGCTGTTCTGGTTCTGCTACGGTGGTTGTTGGTAACACCAGCGGAATCAAAGCATCCATTGTTTCAACAATCAATGTTACCTGTTATGGAGGAAATAACGGATCTATTACGGCCATCGTTACAGGCGGACACCCCATTTATTCTTACTCTTGGTCGCCTTCTGGCGGGTTGGCAGCCACAGCCTCTGGACTTCAGGCCGGGCTTTATACGTTAACCTGTAAGGACTCTGCCGGATGTATCAGTATCATAAGCGATACAGTCAAACAACCTCCAATGGTTACTGTTCAGCCCATGAGTCCTACGACGCTCTGTCTTGGTCAGTGCCTCACCCTACTCTGTTCTGGAGGTGGAGGAACTCCGGGCTATGCCTATTCTTGGACGATCTCTGGTGCAAATGCACCATCACCGGTTTGTCCAACCATAACAACCACCTATACTGTTGTGGCAACCGATACTCTTGGCTGTATATCTCAGCCCGAAATGGTAGTGATAAGTGTGTACCCTCCGCTTGAAGTTATTGCTGGAAGGCCGGTTCAGATTTGTCCCGGAGGAAGTGCCAATCTTACCTGCACAGCAGGAGGAGGTAATGGAAAATATACCTATTCCTGGTCTCCTGCAGCCGGACTCAGCTCGACCTCTATTTCCAACCCGGTTGCAACACCTACTGTTACGACTACTTACACGGTTATCCTTACCGATAATTGCGGCACCACTTCCGACTCAGCAACAATTCTTGTTACAGTCTTTCCTTCTCCCGCACCTATTTTCACAGCTAACGACACTGTCGGATGCGCTCCGCTTTGTGTAACCTTTACTACTATCGTTTCTCCCGCTTGTGCAACGGCCACGTGGAGCTTTGGTGACGGAACATCAGGAACCGGGTGCTCCGGTGTTCAGCATTGCTATTCTGCTCCCGGATCTTTTGGTGTCTCCGTTTCCGTGACCGACGTTAACGGTTGTACCGGATCATTCAAGAAACCCAATTACATAAACACCTATCCATTTCCTGAAGCCGCTTTTATGGCTTCTCCTCCAAAAGCCACGGTCCTGAACCCTGAAATTAACTTTATAGATCAGTCCACAGGTGCAACAGCCTGGTCCTGGAGTTTCGGTGATTTTAGTGGTGCATCTTCTGTGCTGCAGAATCCTCATTATTTTTATCCTGACTCCGGCTGTTTTACCGTCTCCCTCATTGTTACAAACTCATACGGTTGCACGGATACAGCCTATGCTCCGGTCTGTGTTTTGCCTCTATTCAGTTTTTATGCCCCGAATGCATTTACACCCAACGGTGATGGGTTGAATGATTTGTGCATGCCCAAAGGAGTGGGGATTGATCCCAGCCACTATCACCTAATGCTATTCGACAGATGGGGAAATCTCCTCTTTGAAACTTATACCTGGGGACAAGGATGGGATGGACATGCTAACGACGGATCCTCTGTAGCCCAGATTGATACTTACATCTGGAAAGTGGTGCTTCAGGATGTTTTCCACGAAAAACATGAATATCTGGGTCATTGCAGTATTATTAAATGATGCCGGGTTTTCGATAAATCAACCCAGACCCTTCTCCGTTCAGATATTTTTCTTACTTTAATACCCTGTTTTCCCAACGAAACGGCCGGTTTTCTCTGTCTTTACATTTTATAGTTGAAATGTTCTGTTTGGACTCAAACGAATCTCAAGATTTTGTTATAATGCTCGCTTTGATAAATGGTTAAGAACTAGCAGAAGATTCCTGTTCTGCAAAAAAGAGAAATTGGTGAAGAAAAAAATTACACTCCTTGCGTTTTTTATTTGTCTAATATCCATTATCTCCTGGGGTCAGGGAGCTCCGGCATGTCCCGACGTTACTTGCGGGCCCGGAGCAACTACCTGTTCGGGACAATGTTCAAACCTGACCGCTACTCTGGTTACAAATAATCAGACTAACTCCTATTCTGTTTCAGCTATTCCATATGTGCCTTATTCTTACACCACCGGCACTCCCATCCTGATTGCTACAGACGATATCTGGACCCCAGTGGAAAATATTGGTTTTAACTTCTGCTACTTCGGCAACACCTATAATCAGTTTGTAATTGGGGCCAACGGGCATGTTTGCTTTAACTTGGCTAAGGCAGGGGCTTTTGATAATTATGTGGTTACCACCCCCCTTCCAAGTACCGTAAATATGCCTGCGAATTGCATCAATGCGGTGTTCAGGGACATTGACCCTGCCCTTGGGGGGCAATGCTATTATAAAATGTATGGAGCTGCACCTTGCAGAACAATGGTGGTAAGTTGGAATAATATTCCGCTGTATGATAATGGTTCTGGTATTTGTGATGGTACACCCAATTCCACTTTCCAGCTCGTCTTTTATGAAAACACAAATTATATTGATGTTTATATTGAAGCTACTTTTTCCTGTCCGGCCTGGCAAACAGGTTATGGAATCGTTGGATTGTTAGATCCAACCGGAACCATAGCGGTATGTCCCCCTGGTAGAAATTGCGCGGCCTTCACAACCGGTTCAGAAGCCTGGCGTTTTACGCCGACAGGTGCTCCTTCCTATACCTTCAACTGGACTGCCGGCGGGCCTTCCCTTGGAACAACCACAACTCTTAATGTTTGCCCAGCAACCACCACAACTTATACCGCCACCATGGTTCTCACGAATTGTGACGGCTCTCACATTACTGTTTCCGATCAGGAAACAATCACCATCGCAGGTACCCTGGCTGCTCCGGCTTCTTCAACAAACCCAAGCTGTAATGGAGCCAGTGATGGAACCGCATCGGTTATTGCAAGCGGAGGTACCGGACCTTATACCTATTCCTGGGCACCATCTGGTTCTGTTGGTGCCGGGCAGGCAACGGCTAACGCCTCCGGATTGGGGGCTGGTAGTTATGTATGTACAATTACCGATCATGGCGGGTGCTCAGTCACCTCGGGGGTGACGCTTACGGCTCCTTCTGCAATTACCATCGGAACATCCACCATACCTGCCGGTTGCGGAAATCCGACCGGCAGTGCCAATGTGACCTCCACCACCGGGGGTACCGGAGCATATACTTATTCCTGGACTCCCGCAGGTTCTATTGGCGGCGGGCAAGGAACTACAACCGCAACCGGCCTCGTTGCCGGCAACTATACCATCACAATTACTGATCATAGTGGATGCACGCAGGCTTCTACGGTTACCATCATCAACACCGGAAGTCCGACAGCTGTTATTAGTTCTTCCACCAACGAACTCTGTGCAGGAGCCTCCTCTGGGTCTGCCACAGTTACTGCTGCTGGAGGCTCAGGGGCCCTTACTTATTCCTGGGATTCTGCGCCCTCCCAAGCTACTGCTACAGCTACCTTATTGCCGGCCGGGACTTATACGGTAACAGTTACTGATCATACCGGGTGCCAAATAACCGCTTCTGTCACAATAACACAACCTACCGCCCCTGCTGTTACCTCTTCTCATGTAGATCCGTTATGTAATGGAGCCAACACCGGAACAGCAACAGTAAATCCAAGTGGAGGAACTGGCGCATATACTTACAGCTGGACACCAGCAGGCTCCATTGGAGGAGGACAGGGATCTGCTACTGCCACTGGGCTTGTTGCCGGAACTTATACTGGTACCGTCACCGACAATAACGGATGTGCGATTTCTTCCGTTGTCACACTTGCTCAACCTCCTGCAATAACAGGAACGTTTACTCAGACTATGGTTTCGTGCCACGGAGGAGCTGACGGAACCGCTACAATTACTCCCGGTGGAGGTACCGGCGCCTACACCTATTCTTGGACTCCGGCAGGACTAATCGGCGGTGGACAATCGACTGCAGGAGTGAACGGACTTGCTGCTGGGGTTTATACGTGCACCATCACAGACCACAATCTCTGTTCAAACAATTTTTTGGTGACCATTGCCCAACCCGCCCAACTCACTGCCACAACTACCGTGGTCACCTCTACCTGCGGGAATGCCAATGGATCTGCATCAGTAACCGCAAGCAACGGAACCGGGCTCTATACTTATTCATGGAGTCCCTCCGGAGGAACAGGCACAACCGCGGCTGGACTTCTTGCAGGTACTTATACCATTACGGTAACTGATGCCAATAATTGTATACAGACCGCTACTGCCATTGTGCCTAACGCCGGTGGCCCCACAGCAAGCCTTGTCTCCAGTGTAGATCCATTATGTACCGGAGCTTCCACTGGCAGCATAACGATAACTGCCACTGGTGGGGTCGGAGCGTTGACTTATTCCTGGAGCCCCTTTGGTGGCGCCGGAGCCACGGGCATCAATCTTTCTGCCGGTACCTTCACCTGTACAGTCACCGATGCCAATGGCTGTGCAAACTCAATATCGGCTTTGCTAAAAGATCCTCCGGCTCTTTCTGCAACCACAACCCAAATTAACGAAGACTGCAATGGAGGACT